>JANNTZ010000061.1:0-6084 GCA_031394595.1 Acidobacteriota bacterium | reverse complement strand
GGGGTCGCCGCGGCGCGGCCCTTTTCCTGGAGCGTATCCGCTCCCGGGGCGTGGACCCGCGTGCACACGGCCGGGGCGACCCGGGTCGCCAACCTCGGGTCTGCAGGCGACACGATCCGGCAGCTGGCCGATCGGTGCCGGGCGCTGAAGTAGCTGGGCGCGGGGCGGGTGCGCGCGGTGTCGGACCGGCACGCGGCATTTCATCTAGAATACCGGGCGTGAGCCGCCACCCCCGTGGGCCGCACGACGAACTCATCCACGACTGGAACCTGACGGACCAGCCGGCCCGGCCCGCCGGCCGCGTCATGCTCGACGACGAGACATTGCGCGACGGGCTGCAGGGGCCGAGCGTCGTCGACCCGCCGATCGCGACCAAGCGGAAGATCCTCCGGGTGATGGACACGCTGGGGATCGACACCGCCAACGTCGGCCTCCCGGGCGCTGGTCCCCGGGCCGAGGCCGACGTCGCCGCCCTGTGCCGGACAATCGTCGACGAGAAGCTGAAGATCCGGCCGAACTGCGCCGCCCGCACGATGGTCCGCGACATCGAGCCGATCCTGCGTTGCGTCCAGAAGACCGGCATCGCCATCGAAGCCTGCCTGTTCATCGGGTCATCGGCGATCCGCCGCTACACCGAAGACTGGACGATCGACACGCTCCTGCGCCACACCGAGGAGTCGGTGAAGTTCGCGGTCCGCGAGGGGCTGCCGGTCATGTACGTGACCGAGGACACCATGCGCGCCGATCCGGAGACGGTCCGGCGTCTCTACAGCACGGCGATCGGCTGCGGCGCGCGGCGGGTCTGTGTCACCGACACCGTCGGCCACGCGACCCCCCACGGCGCCACCGCGCTGGTACGCCACGTCGCGGCGGTGGTGCGTGACAGCGGCGCCGAGGTCGGCATCGACTGGCACGGCCACCGCGACCGCGGGCTCGACCTCGCCAGCACGCTCGCCGCGGTTGGCGCGGGCGCGACGCGGGTGCACGGCTGCGCTCTCGGGATCGGCGAGCGCGCGGGGAACACACCGATGGACCTGATCCTGGTCAACCTGAAACTGCTCGGGTGGATCGACAACGACCTGATCCGGCTTCCAGAATACTGCCGGCTGGTCGCCGAGGGCTGCCACGTGCCGATCCCGCCCAACTACCCGGTCGTCGGCAGCGATGCCTTCGAGACCGGCACCGGCGTGCACGCCGCGGCGGTGATCAAGGCGATCCGCCGGGGCGATGCCTGGCTGGCCGATCGGGTCTATTCGGGAGTGCCGGCCTCGGACTTCGGCCTGCGGCAGCGGATCCGGATCGGGCCGATGTCCGGCCGGTCGAACGTGATCTTCTGGCTGGAGGACCGGGGGATCGAACCGAAGAAAGAAACCGTCACCCGGATCTTCGACGCCGCGAAGCGGAGCGACCGGTTGCTCGAGGACGCCGAGATCGCCGCGCTCGCCCGGTCGCCACGACGCGCTTCGCGCCGGCCGGCAACGCGCGCTTCCGCCCGCTCTTCCCGCGCCGCCGTCCGCCGGCCCGCGCGCTCGCACCGCTGACCGCACCGGCCGCGGCCTGCCGTCAGCCGGGGGGTGTTTCCTCGATGCAGACCCGGTCGCGGCCTTCCGCCTTGGCGCGATACAGTGCCACGTCGGCGCGTTTCACCAGCGTCTCCAGGTCGGCGCCGTGCTCCGGGAATGCCGACACGCCGATGCTGATGGTGACTTTCAAGGATTGGCCGTCGATCTCGAACGGCTTCGATCCGACGACGTAGCGGATGCGCTCCGCCGTCAGCCCGGCCCCCGCGGCGTTGGTCTCCGCCAGGTAGGTGACGAACTCCTCGCCGCCGTAGCGCGCCGACACGTCGCGGGCCCGCAGCGACTCGCGGATGCGGCGGCCGACCTCGGTCAGGACGCTGCTGCCGACCGTGTGTCCGTGGGTGTCATTGACCGACTTGAACCGATCCAGGTCCATCATCAGGATCGCCAGTGGCAGGCGGTAGCGGCCGCAGCGCTGCAACTCCTTGCCGAGCGCCAGGTAGAGCGACTCCTTGGTCAGCAGACCGGTGAGCTGGTCGTAGGAGATCCGGTTGCGGACCTCCTCGTGGAACTTCGCCTCGATGTCGTCGAGCAGGACGAACTTCAGGACGGTATTGCCGACCTGGATCTTGTCGCCGTCCATCAGCTCGGCCCGATCGACGCGGCGCGAGTTGACGAAGGTGTGGTTGGTGCTGTCGAGATCGATGACGAAGAAATGCGGCTCCTGCTTGTCACGGTCCCAGGTGAACTCGACGCGGGCGTGGCCGCGCGACACCAGATCGTCGTGGACGCGGACCTCGGCCTCCAGCCCACGGCCGATGACCATCTGGCCGCGCTTCAGCCGGAAGTCGCGGCCGATCTCGGCCCCCTGCAGAATGACCAGCGAGGCATGGACCTTGTGAAACGCCCCGCTGTCGAGCAGGGTCCGCTCCGCCACGATGGTACGGTCGCCAAAGTCCTCAGCCATCGGCCCGGCAGCAATCCCATGCGCGCCTGCGCGGCGGGGTTACACCATTGCAACCCCGCCCGGCGCGATCGGCACTAATCTAGGTCTTACAGCTTCAGGAAGCACCAGTCCCGGGTGAGCGGCACGCTCCCCATGCCGACGCCGCGGTCCCCAGTGACAAGAACGTTATCGGAGTGGTTGTAGCCGAACCCCTGTTCCGGGACGTACAGTCCCGGCTCGTTGCTGAAGGTCATGCCGGCCTCGAGCATGGTGTGGTCGCCGAGGGCGATGTAGGGCGGCTGGTGCCCCTCCGACCCTTCGCCGTGGGCCGGGCGGTGATAGATGTACTTCGCCATGCCGTTCTTGACCTGGTGGGCGTGGACCTGCCGGGCGACGTACGAGCAGGTGACCCCGGCCGCCGAGGCCTCTTGCTGTATCCGGCACGACTCGGTGTGCACGTCCCAGACCTTTTCCCGGAAGGTGTCTTGCGGGGCGATCTGGAAGGCGCGGTAGAGCTCGCCGCCGTACCCGCCGATCTTGACGTCGCCGGAGAACTGCAGGGAGTCGCCCTTCTTGATCCGGTTGTGGTGGAACTGGTTCGGGTGCGGGTAAGCCGTACCGAGCCCGGTGCGCACCCAGATATCGACCTGGATCCCGACAGCGGTGTGCGGCCGGCCGTCGCGCTTGATGTTGCTCATGATCAGGTCGACACCGTACTGGAGGGCGGCGGTCTGCACTTCGAAGTCGGTGGCGTCGGTGCCGCGTTCCATGATGTAGTCGCGGGCAAAGGCGTGGATACGGCTGAAGGAATTCATCGCCCGCTGGGTCAGGGCGATCTCCTCGGCGGTCTTGACCATCCGCATCCGCTCGCACAGATCGCCGGCTTTCTTCAGCTTCGTTTCCGGCAGGACATCCGCCGCGGCTGCCATCAGGTCGGTAGTGATCGGACCGTCCACCCCGAGGGTTTTCCCCGCCTGGCCGCGACGCCGGAGCCCCTTGAGCATCCAGCGGGTCAGGTCGACCGTGGCTCCCATCTGGACCTTGCCCCGGTCGGGGAAGGCGCCCTCCCCGTGCTGGAAGTCAAAATAGGTCTCCTTCTCCGGGATCCACCAGCTCGCGACCAGATCGCGGTCGAGTCCGGGATGGAACCAGACCAGGTCGGTTCCCTGGGCGGGGACGAACAGGGCAAACGGCCGCTCGGTGGAGGTGAACCAGAGACCGCTGAAGTAGATGATGTTCCAGCGATCGGAGAGCAGCACGCCGTCGATCCCTTCCTCGCGCAGCCGCGCCTGCAATCGTTGGACGGCGGCGCGGTGCCAGGCTTCGTCGAGCCGATCGAAAGTGGCCGGCTTCGGGTGGGCCGGGTTCGGCTTCACGAGGGCGGTCGATCCGCCGCTCCCGGCCGCGGCCTTCTCGAAGGCGCTGGAGGAAGGCGAGCCGGGCGATGGGGCGCCGGCCCCGCCGGTGCCGGCCAGTACGGCGCCTCCAACGGCCGCGGTCGCAACCGACACCGTACCGGCCAGAAAATCGCGTCGTGTCTTTCCCATGTGTCCTCCCCGCGGCGGGCGTGCCGGCCGCTCCAGAGCGTCAAGGTATCGCTGAGCGGCGCGGATGATAGCGCCTCGGGCAGGCGCGAACAATGGGCCGCGGCGATCCGGCTGCGGGGTGGAGCTCCGGGTCAGAGACGAACGGTCGGGCCGGTCACGACGCGGTCGAGTGGCACCGAAGCGCGTCGGGGGCCCGAACGCCGGGCCGGCCGGGTCGCCGGTCGTGGCGCCGGCCATTGAACACCGGCCGGGGGCTCCGCGGAGATCGGGGCGGCGGCGTTCCGCGACAGGGACCGAAACGCCACTTCGACGGCAGCCAGCTCGTCGCGCCGCGCGGCGTCGCACTCCAGGGACTGCAGAGCGGGAGAGTCGACGCGCAGGGCGCGGCGCAGGCGCATGTAGGCCTTCAGGATCTCGTCGTGCGACGCGCCCGGGCGCAGGTCGAGCACCCCCCAGGGATCACGAATCGGCGTCATGCGACGGACCCCCCGACGAGGGTCGGCCGTGAGGTGACTGCAGGCTGGAAGACGACCGGCTGCCGTGAGGCGACCGCCGGCTGGGACACCTGCGCCGGGCGTGACGTGGCTTCCAGGTGCACCGTGCCCGCTGACCCTGGCGCGAGCATCGGCAGCGGCCGCGCCCCCAGTCTACCGGCCAGGGTGCCGGCTATCTCGCGTAACGCGGTTGCAGTTCGCGAGTAAGGTGACCCCTCCGCCAGAAAGGGCCGCCGATCCTTGATACACCGGACGAGCTGCGGATCATAGGGAACCGATCCGGCGTAGCGCAGCGGGATGCGCAGGATGCGCCGCGAGGCGACTTCCATGGCCTCACCGAGCCAGGCATCGTCGCCGTCGCGTGTCTGGTTGATCACCAGATGCGGGCTGAACCCCGACATCTGGGCTGCCAGCCCATCGGCCGCGTGACGATCGATCCGGTCGATCTCCTCGAGGACGGCGATCGGGCTGCCGGCCACCGCCGCCTCGCGGTAACGCAGTACCAGGTCGAGGATTTCGCCGTACCCCATGAGCCGGCAGAGGTGCTGCAGGCGCCTGAAGTAGGCGCTCTTCACGAACCGGTAGGCATTTTCGACGGAGGTCGGCTCGGGCAGGATGACCATCACCCCGAGGTCGGCCGGAGAAAAAAGGTCGAGCGTCGTCAGGGACGTCCCGGCGCCCAGATCCAGGATGACCACGTCGGCCGACAGTTCAAGGAGCAGCCGCAGAAGCCGGGTTTTCTGGAAATGCTTCAGGCTCTCCGCGTCGAGCTGGTTGCGCGCCCCGCTGACCAGGCTCAGGCCGGGAACCGAGGTTTCGACGGCGGCATCGTCGAGCGTTTCGACTCGTCTCTGGATGAAGTCCGAGAGCGACACAGTCGGCGGGTCGAGCCCCAGAAACGTGTGCAGGTTGGGGGTGCCTAGATCGCCGTCGATGAGAACGACGCGGTGGCCGGTCTGGGCGAGGTGGATCCCCAGGCTGGAGGCCAGGAGCGACTTGCCGGTGCCGCCCTTGCCGCCGCCTATCGCCCAAACTTGCGGGCGGGAGCCGGGAACATCAGTTGAGGATGCGACCATGAGAACGGGTACTGGAGAGGAGGTACCGCGGCAGGGCCCGCATGGCAATGCCGATTTCCGTGATCGGTCCGTCAGCGCGGCGACATCCGCCGCCGGTGCGATGCGCCCATCGGGCACCCGACTTGTCAGGATCCGCGGCGTGCAGTAGAAGAGAGCCGCAGGCAGGCCGAAGGAGGCCCATGATCCGCCGGTTCCTCGTACCCTTGGCAGTGCCGATTGTCATGTTCATGGTCGGAGGCGAGTCCCTCGGCCAGTCCTCCTCGCCTCCCGCCCGGACGCCGGTGCCGCCCGCGGCCACGCGACAGGAGGTCGACCGGACGACGCTCCGCCTCTTCGAGCGGTTCATCGAGGACGCCGTGCTGACGCCTGTCTGGGCTGAGTTCCAATACCGCTACGACAACAGCGAGGACTCCAACGCCCAGTTCCTGGGGCCGCTGCTTGCGTTCCGGGTCTCGCCTCGTCTCGAGGCCGGTGTGACCTTCGGCTACAAGGACGTCGAGT
>JANNTZ010000284.1:0-2396 GCA_031394595.1 Acidobacteriota bacterium | reverse complement strand
CGACAGGAAGAGATGGGGCGCATCCAGGATCCGCTGGACGTGACGGCTGATCTGCACGAAGACCAGCTCGGGGTCGAGCGATGAGTTGATGTCCCGGCCGATGGTGTTGAGGATGCGCAGCTCGCGCCAGCGATCCTGCAGCTGCGTGTTGACCTCGCTGAGATCGGACTGGGTCCGGTTGAGCTTTTTCAGCAGCCCGCTGGCAAGCAGGATGGTGGACGCCAGCGGGATGAACCCCCACACGCCGCTGCCGGCATAGAGGAGCGTCAGCCCCAGGCAGAGGGGCAGGGTGAAGATCTCGATTGACGAGAGGAACCGGGCGTAGGACAGGAGGTGGGGGAGAACCGGATCGCCCTTCAGCGCCATCGCCACGACCATGGTCACGACGTTGGTCACGTTGTAGGTGACGAACAGTGCGGCGACGCAGAGCACCGTCCACCAGTTGAGCGTGCGGAACTGCCAGTGTGGCGCGAGCTCGGTGGCGACCCACCGGCCGACCACGGCCGCCAGCACCAGCCCGCCGGTGTTGAGACTGAGCGCCTGGAGGAAAGGCTTGCCGGCGCTGCGGGTCTCCCGGAAACGAAGGTGGCTGCCGAGCACCGCACCGCAAAACGCCACCAGCGTCGGGAGCGGCACCGGCAGGACGCAGATCGCCGTCATCAGGTAGCTCATGTCGAGGGAGATCGACAGGCGGGCCCGGGGGAAGATCGAGAAGCTGAAGAACCACGCGAAGCCGATGAACAGCGAGAAGGACGCCATCGGCAGGATGTGGTCGAGGATCAGTTGTGGCGCCAGGGCGGCATGCCAGACGGTGACCGCCAGGGCTGACAGTCCCAGCCCGTACGCGAACGCCCGGAAGCGTCGTTCGCTGGCCTCCGTAGCGGCCGGATCCCTGGATTCGCCTGCCGGCGCTGTTGTCCCCGTCGACACACGTCCCCCTGTGGTTCCGGGGTGGAAATCTAAGTGCGGCTCCACGGGGGCGCAAGGCGTGCGTTGACACTCCTGAAAGGAGTCCCCTAAGATGACCCGGTTCCCGGTCCGGAAACGGGCATCGAGCAGGAGCGTGACGTGGCCCAGAACGGCCAGGAGAAGCTGGTCCTCACCCTTCCCACCGACCCGGCATTCGCGCGGTTGACCCGCCTCGTGACGCAGCACTTTCTTCAGCACAACGGGCTGGGGGTCACCCAGGCCAGGCGCCAGGGTGCCATCGTCGAGGCCCATTGTCTTCGCCTGCTGCGGACGCGTGGGCGCGGCGATACCGGGCGGGTCCTGGTCATTGTCCTGACCGCCCGCGCGGGCTCCGTGGAGGTGACCGGCCGGGGTCCGCACGGCGGCCCGGCGCGCCGGATCCTCTGCGTGGGTCGTCCCGTCCCGGTTTGAACGAGGCGCGCCCCCGCATCGCTCTCGCCCTGGGGGCCGGTGGCCGTCGCGGGCTGGCGCTCGCGGCCGTCCTCGGCCGCCTGCACCGCGAAGGGATCCCGCTGGATGCAATCGTTGGCTGCAGTGTCGGCGGCATCGTCGGCGCTCTTTACGCGGCCGCGGGGATGGAGCCAGGGGCGATGATCGCCGCCGCCCTCCGCCTGGGTCCCGGAGCGCTCTTCGGCCTGGCAGCCGCGCGCTGGGGCGCCCGGGGGCGAGGCCGTGCGGTCTCTCCGGGGAGGGCCCCGCTCGCCGAAACGCTCGGCCGGCTGGAGTCCGCGTCGTTCGACAAACTGCACTTCGGCGTGCGCCGCTTCGGGGTCCTCGCCCTCGAATTGATAAGCCGGCGAATCCTGCTCCTCGAAGGTGGTCCGGGGCGTCCTGTGCCGCTGCCGGTGGCGCGGGCGGTGGCGGCCACTTCGGCAATCCCGCTGATCTTCCCTCCGGTGGCGGCACGGATCGCGGGCCGGACGGGGTTGCTCGTCGATCCCGGCTGGTTCACCGCCGTCCCGGTCGAACGGGCCTTCGCTCCGCCCATCGAAGCGCGCCACGTCATCGCGGTGGACTTGTCGCTGCTCTCCTGTCCCCGCCAGGCACGACGGCGCTACTGGGACGATCTCGCCGCGGCCTGCGGCGATCGGCTGCTGACGCTGCGCCCCCGCGTGCGTGGTTGCGGCACGATGATCGGCCGGCCGGGCGACGCCGATCGACTGGTGGCGGCCGGCGAGGAGGCGGTAGGGGAGGACGCCCTGCGCACCATCCGATCCTGGATCTCCGCCCCGCCCGCCTGACGAGTCCCCAGCGTGGGACGCCGCGCCCTGCGATTGCCGGGCACGGGTCCGGTGTCGCTGCGCGACGCCTCCCCTCCCTTCGCCCCTCGCCCACCCACCGCGCTGTGAAGCGCGCGGCGGGGCCCGGCTCGGGGTCTCAGAGGACCCGTCAACCGCAGGGCGCGGCGTCTCAGCCCCCCGGAACCC
>JANNTZ010000282.1:0-15716 GCA_031394595.1 Acidobacteriota bacterium | reverse complement strand
GCACCGGGCCAACCTCGTCCGGATCCTGCGGGGAACGGAGTCGCGCCTGGGGAAGGGGCCGATTCCGGGGGGGCGGTAGGATATGGATCGCATCGCGGTTATTGGCTCGGGCAGTTGGGGGACGGCGCTGGCGCTGCACCTGGCGCGCGGGCGGCGCTCCGTGTCCCTCTGGTGCCGGCGTCCCGAGATTGCCGCCGCGATCGGGCGGGACCGGGAGAACCGTGACTACCTTCCCGGTCACCCGCTGCCCGCGGATATCGAGGTCACCGCAGACCTCGCCGCGGCGGTCCGCGGCGCGCGCCTCGTTCTATTCGTGGTTCCGGCCCAGGCGAGCCGCGTGGTTTACCGCTTGGCCGCTCCGCACCTGGATCCCGGGGCCGACCTGGTGATCGCCTCGAAAGGGATCGAGGAAGGAAGCCTGAGGCGCCTGTCGGAAGTCCTCGGCGAGGAAGTCGGCGAGCCACCGGGCCGGCTTTCGATCAGTGTCCTGTCGGGTCCCAGTTTCGCGCTCGAGGTTGCCCGGGGCGATCCGGCCGCCGTGGTCGTGGCGGGTCGCGACCCGTCATCCATGACCCGGGTCCAGGGGGCGCTGTCGGCAGGGGCGCTGCGGACCTACACCAACACCGATCTGGCGGGAGTGGAGATCGCGGGGGCGCTCAAGAACGTCGTCGCCATCGCCACCGGGATTGCCGAGGGCATCGGGTTCGGGTCGAACACACGCGCCGCGCTGATGACGCGCGGCCTGGCGGAGATCGCGCGTCTGGGGGAGGTCCTCGGGGGGCGGGCTTCGACATTCGCCGGTCTGGCGGGGATGGGTGACCTCGTTCTGACCTGCACCGGGGCGTTGAGCCGCAACCGCACCGTCGGGGTCGAGATCGGGCGCGGGCGATCGCTCGCCGAAATCCTCCCCGGGATGAGGATGGTGGCGGAAGGGGTCGCCACCAGTCGCGCGGCGGTCGCGCTCGCCGCCCGGTGCGGCATCGAGATGCCGATCGCCGCGCAGGTTCACGCCGTGCTGTTCGAGGGCCGTTCCGCCCGCGAGGCCGTGCAGGACCTGCTGGCCCGGCCACTCCGGGAGGAATCGTGATCGACCTGCACAACCACCTGCTGCCGGCCATCGACGATGGGGCCAAGCGGCTCGATGAGACCCTCGAGTTCCTGCGGGCCGCGCGCCGCGACGGGATCACCACGGTGGTGGCGACGCCCCACATGAAGCCGGGCGTCTACGACAACACGCGCGAGATCATCCTGGAGCGGGTCGCCCTGGTGCGTGAGGCGCAGAAGGGGGACCCGGAAGCGGAGGGGGTGACCCTCCTGCCGGGGGCGGAGGTCTACTTCACCGCCGACCTCCCGCAACGGGCCCGGGCCGGCACCCTGATGAGCGTGGCGGATGGAGGCAAGTACCTCCTGCTGGAATTGCCCTACCAGCAGATCCCGATGCAGGTGGACGAGACGATTTTCCAGCTCCGCCTGGCCGGTCTCACGAGCATCATGGCGCACCCGGAGCGGGTCGCCTATTACCTCGAGGATCTCGAACGGGTCGAGGCCTCGGTCGGGATCGGCGCCCTGACCCAGGTCACCGGTGCGTCGCTCACCGGCCGGTTCGGGCCGAAGGCCCGCGATTTCGCCTTCGCAATGCTCGACCGCGGCCTGATCCATGTCCTGGCCACCGACAGTCATGATGTGCGGCACCGGCCCCCGGTCCTGGCGGAGGCGGTGCGGGTGGTGCGGGAGCGGGCCGGCGAGGACGCGGCGCGCCGGATGATCGAGGAGATCCCGCGCGCCATCCTCGAAGGCCGCGAGATCGATGGCACGCCGCCGGTGCGCCCTGCCCGGCGGCGCGGCTTTCTGCGCCGGCTCACCGGTCTGATCCGCGGGCGCTGACCCAGGAGCCTGCCCGGGTCTCGAGGTTTTACAAAAGTCCTTCCTTTTGCTAGGATTACGGGCTCGATCCGGCCTGAGGAGCGCGATCATGCAACGAAGTTCCAGTCCGCTCGTCGGGGGTTCCCGCCCCCGACGCCATCGATTGCTCCACCCCTTTGTGGCGGGGATTCTAATCTGTCTTCTCGCTGCGATCTTCGCCGCGCCGGCAGCGGCCAAATCGAAGTCCGAAAAACGCAGCGAAGCGCAGAAATACCTGAGGCTCGGGCAGATTCATTTCGAACAGGGAAAGACCCTGGAGGCGATCGAAGCGCTCGAAAAGGCCATCGCGATCGACAGGGACCTGGCGGAGGCACACAACTACCTCGGCCTGATCTATCTGCAGAAGTCGCAATTCAAGGAGGCCCGTCGCGAACTCAAGAAGTCGGTCGCCATCAATCCCTATTACACCGACGGCTACAACAACCTCGGCATCGTCTATCGCGAGGAGGGGGATTTCGACAAGGCGATCGAGGCGTTCGAGAAGGCGCTCCTGGACAGGGCCTACCGGGCGCCCGAGCGGATCCACCTGAACCTGGGCTACACCTACATGGCCCGGGGGGACGCGGCCGCCGCCGTTCCGCACTTCGAGAAAGCGGTGACACTCAACGCGAAATACCTGCTTGGATATCTCGGTCTCGGCAAGGCCTACCAGAAGGCGGGGCGGGCCGATCTGGCGCAGAAAACATTACGCAAGGTCGTCGATCTGGGACCCGACTCGCCCGAGGCCGCCGAAGCGCGGCTGATCCTTTCCCAGCAGGCGCCGCGGGACGGCGCGTGAGCGAAGCCGGGACGCATGAGGCGCCTCCGGGCCGCCTGGATCGCTTTCTTTCCGGGCTGCGGCGGACCCGGGAGGGGATCCTGGGGCGCCTTGGCTCGGTGTTCCGCGGTGGCGCCGTGGCGGCGGACTGGAGCGCTGAGCTCGAAGCGGCGCTCATCCAGGCGGACCTGGGGCCGGAGGCGGCGCAGCGGATCGTCGCGGCGGTGCGGGAGGCCACTCCCGGACCGCCACCCTCGTGGGAAGGCGTGCGGACGGTGGCGCGCGGCATCCTGAAGGAGATCCTGGCGCCCCGGGCGGAAGCCCGGCCGACGGCGGGAGGGCCCCCGCGCGTGGTGCTCTGCGTGGGGGTCAACGGCAGCGGCAAGACGACCACCGCCGGCAAACTGGCATGGCGGCTGCGTCAGTCGGGTGGCAGCGTCGTGCTGTGTGCGGCCGACACGTTCAGGGCGGCGGCTGGCGAGCAACTGCGGCTGTGGGCGGATCGCAGCGGGTGCGAGTTCGTCGGACACCGGCCGGGCGCCGACCCGTCGGCGGTAGTGTTCGATGCGCTCGGCGCGGCGTTGGCCCGCGGCGCGGATGTGGTCATCGTCGACACAGCGGGACGACTGCACACGCAGGAGCCGCTGATGCGCGAGCTGGAGAAGATCGTCCGGGTGGCGGGACGACGCGTCCCAGGGGCGCCGCACGAGGTGCTGCTGGTGCTCGACGCGACGACTGGCCAGAACGGGGTGCAGCAGGCGCGGCAGTTTCTCACGGCGGCGCGGGTGAGCGGGCTGGTGATCACCAAGCTCGATGGCACCGCCCGCGGCGGTGTGGCCGTGCGGATCGTTCAGGAGCTGGGAATCCCGCTCCGGTACGTCGGTGTTGGCGAGGGAGCGGCCGACCTGTTGGACTTCGATCCCGACGAGTTTCTCGAAGGCCTGCTCCCGTCGGCGGCTTGAGGAGCGGTGGTGCGGGGCGATCGGCAGGGGTCCGCCGCCGGGCGGCGGTTCCTCCGCGTGGCGCTCGGTCTGGCGGCGCGGGGTGCGGGGGCGACGGCACCCAACCCGATGGTGGGGGCCGTCGTGGTTCGCGGCGGACGAATCGTCGGGCGGGGCTTCCATCGGCGCGCCGGGGAAGCGCACGCCGAGGCGGTGGCGCTGCATCAGGCGGGGACGCGGGCGCGCGGAGCGCGCCTGTACGTCACGCTCGAGCCGTGCGGCCACTTCGGGCGCACACCTCCGTGCGTGGATGCGATCATTGGCGCCGGGATCCGCGGGGTGGTGGCCTGCATGCAGGACCCCGACCCGCGGGTCAACGGCCGGGGGTTCCGGGCGTTGACCCGCGCCGGGATCCAGGTGCAGGTCGGGATCCTGCGGCGGGAGGCGGCGGCGTTGAACGCCGGGTTTCTGCGCTGGGCGCGGAGGCGGCGACCGTTCGTCACCTTGAAGGCGGGGATGAGCGTGGATGGCAGGATCGCCACGCGCGCCGGGCTGTCCCGCTGGATCACGTCGCCCGCTTCGCGTCGGGAGGCGCGGCGCCTGCGCGGCCGGCATGATGCCGTGATCGTCGGGATCGGCACCGTACTGGCCGACGATCCGCGACTGGGGGGCCCGGCGGGTTCAGGGAGACAGCCGGCGCGGGTCGTGATCGACACGCGCCTGCGGACACCGCCGGGGGCGCGGGTGGTGCGCGGGAAGGTAGGCGGGCCGACAATCGTGATCGGCGGCCGGAGCGCCCCAATGGCGCGCCGCCGCCGGCTCGAGAGGGCGGGGGCGCAGGTGGTCCAGGTGACGGAACGCGGTGGCCGGGTCGATCTCGGCGCGGCGCTCCGGGCCCTCGGCCGGATCGGGATCCGCAGCGTGCTGGTTGAAGGGGGATCGGAAATTCTCGGTTCGGCGATCGACAGGCGTCTGGCGGATCGGGTGGTGTTGTTCGTGGCGCCGCGGATCCTGGGGGGGCGGAAGGCCCTGGGGGTATTCGGTGGTGAGGGGGCGGCCCGGCCCGATCGTGGTGTCCGGATCGAGGCGGCGCGGTGGCGGCGGCTGGGGTCCGATGCCATCGTCGAGGGACGGCTCCGTTACCCGTCCGGCCGGCGTGGGGAGATTTGATGTTCACGGGACTGGTGGAATGCACCGGGACGATCCAGACCCTGCGACGCCGCGGGGAGGAGGTAGACCTGCGGGTGAAGGCGTCGATCGCCGCCCGGCTGCGTCGGGGCCAGAGCGTGGCGGTGGACGGTGTCTGTCTCACCGTCACGGGACGGGGACCGGGCACGTTCACCACGGTGGTGTCGCCCCAGACCCTGTCCTGCACGACGATCGGGATGAGAAGCGCCGGCGATCGGGTCAACCTCGAGCGTCCATTGCGACTCGGTGACCCGCTCGGCGGTCACCTGGTCCAGGGGCACGTGGATGGGGTCGGAATGGTCGAAGCGGTGCGCCGGGAAGGAACGGGACGGCGGGTCCGGGTCGCATTCCCGGGCGGACTGTCGGAGTGCATCGTCAGCCGGGGTTCGATCGCCGTGGAGGGAGTCAGCCTGACGATCGCGGAGCGCGACGCCCGCACCTTCCAGGTGGCATTAATCCCCGAGACGCTGCGGGCGACCCGGCTCGCGGAGTGGCGACCGGGGACGCCGGTCAATCTCGAGGTGGACATGCTCGGAAGGTACGTTGTGGAGATGTTCCGCAGCCGTCGTGCCAGTGGCACCCCGCCGTTGACGCGGGAGTTCCTGGCGCGCCACGGGTACGGCAAGGAAAGGACGGTCGCACGATGAGTCGGCTCGGTTCGAAGAAGACCTCCACGCCGTTTGCCACGGTGGAGGAAGCAGTCCAGGAGATCGGCGCGGGACGCTTTGTCATCGTGGTTGACGACGAGGACCGCGAGAATGAAGGTGACCTGACGATCGCGGCGGAAAAGATTACACCGGAAGCGATCAACTTCATGGCCCGCTTCGGCCGCGGGTTGATCTGCATGCCGATGACCGAGAAGCGCCTCCAGGAACTCGACATCCCCCAGATGGTCGCCAATAACACCTCGACCTTCAGCACCGCCTTCGGCGTGTCGATCGAAGCGCGTCGCAATGTCTCAACCGGGATCTCGGCGGCCGATCGGGCGCACACGGTGCGGGTGGCGATCGACCGGCGGACCCGGCCCGCGGACCTGGCGCGCCCGGGGCACATGTTTCCCCTGCGCGCCGTGGAGGGCGGGGTCCTGAAGCGCGCCGGGCAGACCGAGGCGGCTGTCGACCTGGCCCGCCTGGCCGGTCTTTACCCGGCAGGTGTGATCTGCGAGATCATGAACGAGGACGGGACGATGGCGCGTCTTCCGGACCTGCGGAAGTTTTCGGCGCGGCACGACATCCGGATGATCACGGTCGCCGATCTGATCGCCCATCGCATGCGCACGGAAAGCTTGGTGACCCGCGTCGCCGAGCCGCACCTGCCGACGACGACCGGGGATTTCCGTCTCATCGCCTACCGCAGCGGGATCGAGAAGAAGACCCACCTTGCCCTGGTGCTAGGCACCATCCGTCCCGAGGACGAGGTCATGGTCCGGGTGCACTCGGAGTGCATCACGGGTGATGTCTTCGGGTCGCTGCGCTGCGACTGCGGGCCGCAGTTGCACCGCGCCATGGATCTGATCGCGCGGGCCGGCCAGGGAATCGTGGTCTACCTGAGGCAGGAGGGCCGCGGCATCGGCCTGCTGAACAAGCTGCGGGCCTATGAGCTGCAGGATGGTGGCAAGGACACCGTGGAGGCGAACCACAAGCTCGGCTTCAAGGCGGATCATCGGGATTACGGCATCGGGGCGCAGATCCTGCGCGACCTCGGCTGCCGGCGCATCCGCGTGCTCACCAACAACCCCGGAAAATTCTCGGCGCTGCACGGCTATGGGCTGGAGATTGTGGAGCGGGTCCCGCTCGAGATCGCACCGACTGAGATGTCCCGCCGCTATCTGAAGACGAAGAAGGAGAAGATGGGGCACCTGCTGTCGCTCGTCTGAACGACGGCTCCCCGGACCCGAGATGCTGGAAGTGCTGGGCGAACGCCTGCAGACGATTTTCCGCACGCTGCGCGGCCGCGGTCACCTGACCGAGGGCGAGATCCGCGATGGCATCCGGGAGATTCGTCTGGCCCTCCTGGAGGCCGACGTGCATCTCGACGTCGTGAAGGAGTTCACCGAGGCGGTGCGGTTGCGCGCCGCATCGGAGGAAATCCTGCGCAGCCTCTCACCAGGGCAGCAGATCGTGAAGGTGGTCCGGGACGTGATCCTGGAGATCCTGGAGCAGGGCCCCGAGGCCCGCCTGCGGCAGGCCTCGGAGCCGCCGACCGTGATCCTCATGGTGGGCCTGCAGGGGTCGGGAAAGACCACCACCTGCGCCAAGCTGGCCCGGTGGCTCCGGGCCCAGGGGCGATCGCCGCTGCTGGTCGCAGCCGACGTGCGGCGACCCGCGGCCGCGGCGCAGCTCGAGACCCTCGGGCGCCAGGTGGAGGTGCCGGTGGCTGTCGGGGCGGCGGGCGTGGCCGCGACCGAGGTCTGCGTCGAGGCCTTGCGCCAGGCGCGCCAGGTCGGGCGCGACCCGGTGATCGTCGATACAGCCGGCCGGCTCCACATCGACGAGGATCTCATGGCTGAGCTCGACCGGCTGAAGGCCGAGCTGAACCCGGCGGAAATCCTGTACGTCGGTGACTCCATGAGCGGGCAGGACGCGGTGCGATCGGCCTCGACCTTCCACGCCCGGCTGGGACTGACCGGGGTCGTGCTCACGAAAATGGACGGTGATGCGCGCGGCGGGGCCGCGCTCTCGATCCGCAAGGTCACCGGCGTGCCGATCAAGTTCGTCGGGAACGGCGAGCACCTGGAAAATCTCGAACCGTTTCACCCGGATCGGCTGGTGTCGCGTCTGCTCGGGATGGGTGACGTCCTGACCCTGATCGAGAAGGCCGAGGCCACCGCGACCCACGAGGAAGCCGAGACGCTGGCGCGCCGGATGAAGCGGCAGACGCTGACCCTCGAGGACCTGGCGGAACAGCTCGACCGGGTCCGGAAGATGGGTTCGATGCGCGAGATCCTCGGGATGCTTCCCGGCGCAGCCGCCCTGCGTGACCTGCCGATCGACGAGAAGGAGATCGGCCGCACCCGGGCGATCCTCGGTTCGATGACCCCGCGGGAACGGCGGCATCCCGAGGTCATCGACGGCAGCCGACGGCTGCGGATCGCGCGCGGATCGGGGACCCGGGTGGAAGACATCAATCGGCTCCTGAAGCAGTTCAAGCAGATGCAGAAAATGATGAAAACCCTCGCGCGCGGGGGGCCGGTGGCCCGCATGGCCGGCCTGCCGGGGTCCGCGCGCACTTTCCGTCGATAGGAGGAACACGGTGCTGGCGATTCGTCTCAGTCGTTCGGGAACCAAGAACAAGCCGTTCTACCGCGTGGTCGTGTCGGAAGCGGCACGAGCCCCGCAGTCGCGGGTCACGGCGTTGCTCGGATACTACGACCCGCGTCGCAAGCCGGAGGTCGTGAAGATCGATGTCGAGCGCGCCGAGGCCTGGATCCGCAAGGGGGCGCAGGCTTCCCATACGGTCCGCAGGCTGATCGAGCGCGCCCGATCGGCGCAGGCCTGACGCCGTGGCCGGCGTTCCCGACCTGCGGGCCTGGGTCGAGTTGGTGGCCCGGGACCTGGTGGACCGCAAGGAGGCGGTCCGCGTCGAGGAGTACGACGACGATGGCGTGACCGTGCTGGAGCTGGCGGTCGATCCGGAAGAGCTGGGGCGGGTGATTGGCCGTCAGGGACGGACCGCGGAAGCGCTGCGGACCCTGCTCGATGTCGCAGGCGACCGGCAGGACCGATCTTACGATCTTGAAATCGTCGAATAGGTCCGACTCCGCGGGGGAGGGCGGCTTTGCAGTGGTCGCCACCGGTTTGCGGCTGCGGGGGGCTGGGGGACGGATGACGGCACGCCTGGTGCGGGGGGGTATCGACCAGTTCGACAGCGCCTCCTGGGTGCTGCTGGGCGGGGGAAAAACCCCACCCCGTCGGATCGAGGTGGAGAGCGCCAGTGTCTACAGTGACAAAGTCGTACTGAAGTTCCGGGGAATTGACACGGCGGACGCGGCGGCGGAACTGGCGGGGAGCGATATCCTGCTGCCCTGCAATGGGTTGGTTGATCTGCCGGAGGGCAGCTACTATATTTTCGAACTGGTCGGCATGCGGGTCAGGACGCGCGATGGGCGTGATCTGGGTACGGTGCGCGAGGTCCTGGAAACAGGCGGCACACCCCTGCTGACCGTGCGGCCGGCGCCGGATAGCGCGGGCGGCAGCGTCGAGATCCTGCTGCCCGCGGCCCGGGCCATCTGCACGGAGATCGATCGTGCGGCGGGGGTCATCACCATCGATCCTCCCGAGGGGCTTCTGGAGCTTTATGGACTTTGACGTCATCACGATCTTCCCGGAGATGTTCGGCGGGCCGCTCGCACGGGGCATCGTGGGGCGGGCAATCGCGGCAGACCTCGTGCGGGTGCGCCTGCACGACCTGCGCGACCACACACCCGACCGCCACCGGAAAGTCGATGACACGCCGTACGGCGGAGGGGGCGGCATGGTGCTGATGCCCGAGCCGCTGTTCGCCGCCGCGGAAGCGGTGCGGGCGACGCACCCGGTGGTTCCGTCGCGGACGATCCTGCTGTGCCCGCAGGGGACTCCCTACACGCAGCGCGTGGCGGAACGTCTCCTGGAGTACCGGCGGCTCATCCTGATCTGCGGCCGTTACGAGGGCGTGGACGAGCGGGTGCGCGAACACCTCGCCGACGAGGCGATCTCGATCGGCGACTATGTGCTGACGGGCGGCGAGATCCCGGCGATGGTCCTCATCGACAGCCTGGTACGCCTGCAGCCGGGGGCGCTCGGCGATGCCGAGACCGCGCGCCAGGACTCGTTCAGCAGTCCGGGCCTGGGATGCCCGCAGTACACCAGGCCGCCCGACTTCCGGGGCCACCGGGTTCCGGAGGTGCTGCTGTCGGGGAACCACGGGGCAATCGCCGCGTGGCGCCGCGATCGGGCGCGCGAAGCGACCGTCAGAAAACGACCTGATCTCCTGGAACACCCCCGTCCCGCGGTCGGGACGGGAACACGACAGGACCACTGAACCCGGAAGGGACGCGAGGATCGGACCATGGACGTCATGAAGATGATCGAGCAGAAGGAAATGACCACCACGCCGCCGGAATTCCGCGTGGGCGACTCGGTGAAAGTGCACGTCAAGGTCACCGAGGGAGAGAAGGACCGCATCCAGGTGTTCCATGGGATGGTGATCGCCCGCAAGGGAGGCGGCGTTCACAGCACCTTCACCGTCCGGAAGATCTCGGACGGCGTCGGCGTCGAGCGTGTTTTCCCGCTCTACTCGCCGATCCTGAACAAGATCGAGGTCGTCCGGCGCGGCCGGGTCCGCCGGGCCAAGCTGTACTACCTGCGGGATCGGAAGGGGAAGGCGGCCCGGATCGAGGAAAAGACCCAGGGCTGAGCGCCGATGGCCCACCGCGCTGCGGGCTGGTCACACGAACGGGACCTGGGAAAACGGGGGTTCCGCGTCGTGGCCGGTGTGGACGAGGTGGGCCGGGGTTGTCTGGCCGGGCCGGTGGTGGCGGGGGCGGTGATCCTCGACCCGGCGCGGCCGATCCGCGGCGTGCGCGATTCGAAAGTCGTGCCGCCTGGCGAGCGGGCGCGGCTGGCGCGGCGGATCGCGTCGGAGGCGGTGGCGATGGCGATCGGCGTCGTGGACGCCGGCGAGATCGATCGGATCGACATCCTGCGCGCGACGCTGGTGGCCATGCGGCGCGCGGTGGAGGGGCTGCAGATTCGACCGGACTACGTGCTGGTGGATGCTCTCGAGATCCCGGGGATCGGAGTGCCCCAGACCGGGATCGTCCGCGGCGATCAGGAGAGCGCCTCGATTGCCGCTGCGTCGATCGTCGCCAAGTTCTATCGCGATGAAATGATGCGCTTCTTTCACGGGCTCTACCCGGCGTACGCCTTCGATGTCAATCGTGGCTACGGCACCGCCGCGCACCTCGAGGCGCTGCGCCGGTTCGGCGCCACCCCCCTGCACCGGGTCACCTTCCACGGCGTCCGGGACGACCTCGCGCTGTTCCCGATCGCCGGCGCCACCGGGGGTGACTGACCCATGGCCCTCGATCGCGCGAAAACCCTGGCGAATGCCGAAAAGCATCTGAGAGCCGGGAAACTCGTCGAGGCGATCGTCGAGTTCAAGAAGCTCGCGGAGGACAACCCCCGCGACATGAACATCATCAACAAGCTCGGCGATCTGTGCGCGCGGGCGGGGAAAAACCCCGACGCCATCCGGTATTTTCTGCGCATTGCCGAGTTCTACGCCGACGATGGTTTCTACCTGAAGTCCATCGCGATGTACAAGAAAGTCAGCAAACTCGATCCCGCCAACATGGACTGTCTCCTGAGACTGGCCGCGCTGTACCAGCAGCAGGGGCTCACCATCGAGGCGAAGACCCAGTTCCTGGGGGTCGTCGAGCACCTTCTGAAGTCGGGGCAGGTCAAGAAGGCGCTCGCGGTCTACCCGAAGATCCTGGAGATCGAGCCCGACAACCTGAAGGGTCGTCTCGGGTATGCCGATCTGCTGGCGCGTTCCGGCGGCACGGCCGAGGCCGGGCGCGAGTACCGCGTCGTTGCACAGGGGCTGGTGAAGAACGGCATGCTCGAGGATGCGATCAAGGTGGCGCAGAAGGGGGCCAAGATGCTCCCCGGGAACGCCGACATGATGAGCCTCGTCCTCACCCTGAGCAAGGAGGCCCAGAAGAGCCCCGGCGACATGCTGACCTCGGTCGTGGAGATGGCGAAGGCGAACGGCGACAACCCCCGCTCGCTGGCCCTGCTGGGTGAGGCCTACCTGTGCGCCGGGAAAACGGCGGATGCCGAGAAGGTGTTTCGCCGGCTCATGGCGCTCGGCGAAAAGGCGCCGGTCGAGGTGGCGGCGGCGATCGGCCGCTTCCACGTTGCGCGCCAGAAACCCGATGAGGCGCTCGAGTGGATCGGCAGGGCGGCCGATGCGTTCGTGGCCGCGAGTCGTGGGCAGGACGCGGTCGGGCTCCTGGCGGAATTCTCGCGCGCCTTCCCGGACCACCAGGAGGGGCTCGCCAGACGCGCCGCGATCGCCGGAGAGGCGGGCGACCGCAAGTCGCAGGCCGAAGCGCTGGGCGCTCTCGCGGAACTGCACGAGGGCGAAGGCAACACGGCGGAGGCCGCGGAAGTCGTCCGGCGTCTCCAGGAGATCGATCCCGGGAACACGCGGCACGCCCAGCGACTGGAAGCGCTGGAGAAGGGCGGGACGGCGGGGCGTGGCGCGGGGCCGGGAGCGCGCCCGGTCGCCGCAGGCAAGGCGCCGGCGGCCGCGGCCGTCCAGGACATCCAGGAGGGCGCGATCGATCTCGAGGCGGCTGAACCGGCAGCGGCCGCGGACGTCACGCTGGGAGAGCCGATCGAGGACGAAGCGGCGGATGCCGATCTGGATGGCTCCAGTTCCGACAGCCGAATCCAGGACATGTCGGAGGAGGACGAGGAGACCGGGGAGCCGGAGGACGACGACTTCATCAGCGAGCACCTGACCGAGGCCGAGGTGTTCGTCAAGTACGGACTTCTCGAGAAGGCCAAGGATCAGCTGCAGAAGATCCTGATCAAGTACCCGAAACACATCCCGTCACACACCCGGCTCAAAGAGATCTATTACGAGGAAGGGGACAAGGACAAGGCGGTCGCGGAGTGCCTGGCGCTCGCCGGTCTTCTGAAGGCGCGCAACCGTGGCGAGGAATCCCAGGATTGCGTCAACGAGGCGATCCGGATCGACCCAAACAATCCGCGGGTCAAGGAGATCACCGGCGCCGGCGTCCCCGCGCCTCCCGCCCCGGCCCCGTCGCCGGCCAGGACGGTGAAGCCTGCGCCGCCGCCCGCCGCCCCGGTCCGCGCGGCAACGGTGCCCGCCGTACGTGCCCCCACTGTGGTGCGCGCTCCTGCGCCCGCCCCGGCAGTGGCCAAGTCGGCGAAGCCTGCGGGCCCCCCGAAGCTGGTGGTCGAGGAGGAGATCCCGGAACTCCGGATCGACGACGGCGAGGAGGATTCCGCTCTCACCATCGCCGCCGCAGACGACGGTGCCGACCTCACGATCGAGATCGACATGGACGACTCGCCCGCCCCACCCCCGGCGGCGACGAAGGGCAAGGCCGCGACGGCCAAGCCTGCTCCCGCCCCGGTCGCCGCACCGCGGGCGGCGATTCCGGAGAAAGTCGAGGAAGAGACGCCCGACGACTTCTTCGGCGGCATGTCGATCGATGGAGGCAAGGACGCCTTCGGGATCGGCGGCGGAGCGGACGCCCCGGGGATCGGGGCGCCGGTCCTGGCAGGCACGGCACGGGATCCCGATGCGGAGAAGCTCGGGGAGGTCGACTTCTACATCGATCAGGGGTTGCAGGAGGAGGCGCGGGCGGTCCTGTTCCAGCTGCAGAAGCAGTATCCGGAGAGCGCCGAGGTGGCGCGCCGGTTCGAACGGGCGAACCGTCCCGGCGACCAGGGTCCGTCGGCCAAGGCGCCGGCCGCAGAGACGACGGAGGCCCTCGATATGGACGTCGAGCGGGCGTTCGCGTCGCCGGGTTCCGGCGGCGGATCCCCATCCAGGTCCGGGTCCGCGGCTGTTCCTCGGGCGTCCAAGGCCCGGCCGGTGTTCAAGATGGAAGCCGCGACCACGGAGACGGACGGGGACTTCTTCGACCTGGCGGGAGAGCTCGACAAGACGCTCGCGGACGTCCAGGTGGCAGTGGACGGACATGGCGAGGGCGGAGCGGAAGAGACGCACACCATCGACGAGATCTTCCGGGCGTTCCGGAAGGGAGTCGAGCAGCAGGTGGACGCGCAGGACTACGAGACCCACTACAACCTCGGCATCGCCTACAAGGAGATGGGGCTCATCGACGAGGCAATCGCCGAGTTCCAGTACGCCGCCAAGGACACCGCCCGGACCGTCGAGTGCTGCGGCATCCTGGGACTCTGCTTCAGGGAGAAGGGGATGGCGCCCCTGGCCTTGAAGTGGTTCCAGAAGGGGCTCGACCTGCCCGGTATCGGCGAGCGGGAGGCGACCGGCCTGCGCTACGAAATCGCAGAGGTCTACCTCGAGCAGGGCGACTTCGCGAAGGCACGCGAGCTCTACACCGAGGTGTACGGCGTCGATTCGACCTACCGCGAGGTTGCCGGGCGTCTCAAGGAAGTCCGCAAGCAGATCCGTACCTGACCGCTGCCGTGAGCCGACGGCCGCGCCATCCTCAACCGGTTGAACGCGGGAAACGCGCCGTGCGCGGCCTGCGACTGGTGCGTCGACTGCCGGCAAACCGCCCCGGGTTCCTGCGGCTGGAGCGGTGGAAGGCACGAAACCTCTACGCCGACGGGACGGTTTCGCCGTCCTACACGTTCGACGTCCTGCACCGGCGCACACTCGATGCCGTGGCGGTCATCCCCTACTATTTCACCGCCGATCGCCGCGCCCCCCGTCTCATGGTGATCTACAAGCTCGGGTTCCGGCCGGGGCTGTATCTGCGGACCCGGCTCCGCCCTCCGGTGAAGGAGAGACGGCACACGAGGGTGTGCGAGGCGGTCGCGGGGAGCCTCGAAAAGGGGGACCGTGGAGATCGCGGGATCGACGCGCGAGCCCTGGCGGAACTGTTCGAGGAAACCGGTCTGCGACCGTGCCGAGGCGTCGAGCGACTGGGCGCCGGGTTTTTCCCCTCTCACGGTCAGTCGACCGAAAAGGTCCACCTGCGCGCCGCGCGCGTCGACCCGGCGTCGGCGTTGCCACCACCGGGTGACGGGTCGGTGAACGAAGCCGACTCCGGCACGGCGGTCATGGAGGCGGGTCGTATCCTGCGCGCCTGCCGGGCCGGTTCAATCCTGGACCCGAAGCTCGAGATCGGTGTGACGCGACTCTGCCGACGACTCCGCTATCCCGTCTGAAGCGATCCCTGTCAGGAATTCCGGCGGCGTTTGCCACGACGTCGGTGAGTGTTCACCGCCGGACAGGCATGTTCAGGGGCATCACGCGTCCGTCCAGGCGGTCAACTCTGCTGGACAGCGCTCAACTTGTTGATCTTGCGGATGTTCCGTCATTAATTTCATGTCCGCCGTGCCAAATTGTCGCGTGCCGATCCTGGTCGATAGCCGTGGACCATAGCGTGAGAAGCGATCCGATCGTGAGTTTCTCGCGTCGTTTCTAGAGTTTAGGACCGTCCGCGGGTCCTGGAGCAAAGAGATGATCCGGTGGCACGAATCCTGCTAAATGCAAACAACGACAAACGCGGGTGAGGCGAACATCCGCTGGAGAAAGAGTCATGGATCAGGTTTGCCCCGGCAGCCGGCGCAGTACAGACCGCACGACCACACCGCTGCACCGGCAATTCCCACCTTGCATTCACGGCGAATACGGCGAAGCCGGCTGCGGGGCCGACCTGGGACGTCAAACTGCCCACGGGATGCGTCGATGAACGGTGCCGCGGGGCGCAACGCGCCCGCCGCTGTGGGAGTCGATCGCAGCCGCGCTCTGGCCGCGGCGATGGCCCGTGAAGGGAACGGACAGCGTGTCCAGAATGAGTGGAACGCCGCGCTGCGCTGGTACCGTCTCGCCCTCGATTTCGACCCCGACTGCTACGATGCATGGGTCGGTCTGTCGGCCAGTTTTCTTGCCCTGAGCGACGTGACCCGCGCCACCGGTTGTCTCGAAGTGGCGCGCACCCTCGGCACCCGCTAGTCCCGCTTACCTCCTGTTTCGGTTCCCCCATCCAAGTCATCTCCGCGCTGCGGCGCCGCGCCCTGCGATTGCCGGGCACGGGTCCGGTGTCGCTTCGCGACACCTCCCCTCCCTTCGCCCCTCGCCCACCCACCGCGCTGTGAAGCGCGCGGCGGGGCCCGGCTCGGGGTCTCAGAGGACCCGTCAACCGCAGGGCGCGGCGTCTCAGCCCCCCGGAACCC
>JANNTZ010000399.1:0-8220 GCA_031394595.1 Acidobacteriota bacterium | reverse complement strand
ACCATCTCGCCGCTGCCGGGGATGACGCGGCTGCGTCCCGGGAGCCGGACCCCCGTCCCCGGGCTGCTGCTGGCCGGTGATTGGACCGCCACCGGCCTGCCGGCGACGATCGAGGGAGCGGTCCGATCGGGGCACACCTGCGCGGCGATCGCCGCCGGGGCATCGGGTTCTCGATCGGCGGGCTGGAACGCCAGGGCGCCGGCGTGCTGATCGCGGCCGGGCTCATGGTCCTCATCGCCGGGCTGGTCTGCGCGCTGGCCTCCATCCATTTCAAGGGGCTGCGTTATTTCGACCGCCCGGAGCTGGCCCGCCACCCGGTGTTCGACCGCGTCCTCGATCTGGCGCAATGGATCCTGGTCCTCGCCGGTCTGGGATTGCTGGCACGGGGGTCGCGGGTCACCTTTGCGGTCGTGGGCGGCCTCCTCGTGCTGGCCTGGGGGTGGCGGCGTCTGGTGCGCAGCGTGCCCTTCCAGGCCCGGCTGCTGCGCCGGCAATGCGAGGCGATGAGGCGGCAGCACCCCGGCGCCAAGGAGAACGACCTCCTCCGGCTGCTGGTCGTCCGGCGGCACCAGGAATGGGGGGAGGAGTTGATCGATCAGATGGTCCGGGACTACCCCTCGATCGAGAGGCTGTCGGTGATGATGGTCCGGATGGAGCGCGGTTTCCGCGGCTTTCGCGGCGGGGTCAGGCGAGCAGCGGCACGATCCGGTCCTGGACCGCGGTCGTGACCTCGACCGATCGATCGTCCAGGTAGACGTCGATCTCGCTGCGCACGCCGAAGTCCTCGAGATAGATTCCCGGCTCGATCGAAAAACCGGTGTGCGGGATCAGCTGGCGCTCGTCGATGGTCTCGAGGCTGTCGATGTTGCAGCCGTTGCCGTGCACCTCGAGCCCGATGCTGTGGCCCGTGCGGTGCAGGAAACGGTCGGCATAGCCGCGGGCCCGGATGAAGTCGCGGGCCACCGTGTCCACTTCGGCGCCGCGGATCTTCTTGCCGAGGGCGATCCCCTCCTTCAGAAACGCCACCGCGGCGTCGCGCGCCCCCGCCACGATGTCCCAGATCTCCTGCTGGCGGGGCGGCACCTTGGGACCCACCCAGGCCATCCAGGTGATGTCGGCCCAGATTGACCCGGCCGGCTCCTCCCGGCACCAGAGGTCGAGCAACAGCAGGTCACCCTCGCGCACCGGCGCGGCGGTGTCGGGACGGGACTCGTAGTGCGGGTTGCCGGCGTGGGCGTTCACCGCCACGATCGGCGGATCGTAGTGCAGACTGCGGGAACGGAACTGCTCGCCCATGAACTGCTGCACACTATGTTCGGTGATCGAACGCCCCTGCCGGACGGCGCGCGTCACCTCGTCGAAGGTCGCCTGCAGGACTTCCTTCAGGCCGCGCGCGGCGCGCAGGTGGGACTGCAGCCCCTCGGGAGACCAGGTCGCCTCGAACCCCTGTACCAGGTCGGCGCTGCTGACCGGTTGGGCCCCGGCGGCGCGCACCATGTCGATGGTGCCGGCGTCAACCCGCGACACGTAGGGGAGCGAACCACCCGGCACGTATTCCATCGCCACCCGCTTCACACCGCGCAGCAGGTCGCGCAGTTTTTCCTGGAGCTCGCGGAAGCCGACGAACGCGACACGGCGGCCTGGAAGGTCGGCAAACAGGTGGGCCTCGATGGCGTGATGCAGCCAGACCGGGTCCCCCTCGGCGGGGATCAACCCGAACCATCGACGGGTGGCGAAACGGTCTTCGCCGAGACCGGCAATCCGCCGGGCGATCGGGTTGGCGCCGCGGAAGTCGTAAAGCAGCCACGCTTCGAGGTCGAGCGATTTCAGGGCCGACTGGATCCGCTGCACGTCCATGGAGGCGATACGTTACCACAGGGAGGGATGGAGTCGTCTCCGCGCCCGGTCACGTCCGGGCATGCCCGAACACGTCCGGCCATGCCCGATCACGCCGGGCAGGCATCTCCCCGGCCGTCGCCGTTGGTGTCGGCCTGGTCGGGGTTGGGGGTTGCCGGGCAGTTGTCGCAGGCATCTCCCACGCTATCCCGGTCGGAGTCTCCCTGGGCCGGGTCGGCGACGGTCGGGCAGGTGTCGGCGAGGTCGCGCACGCCGTCAAGGTCGGTATCGGCCTGCGTCGACGGGCAGGACCCGTTCGCCGGCAACGGTTCGCCGAGGGGACTGAATCCGATCGGTCCCTCGCCGCAGGTGTTGACCCCGGAGACCAGGTAGTAGAAAGCCTGGCCGGTCGGCGGGGCCCCGGTATCGGTGGTTGTCCGCCGGGGCAGCCCGCCCTGCAGGCAGGTGTGGCCGTAGAAACCCTGCCCCACGCCCGCCAGGCTGCCACGATAGACGTTGTGGACGGGACCTTGGGTGGCCGGCAGCCAGGAGAGGGTCGTGGCGCCGCCGGCGGGGACCAGGTTCAGGAACGGGGGGACCTCCCCCGGAAGCGACTTCTGGTGCCTCAGCGCGGGGGCACAATCGTCGGCGTCCTTGACCCCGTCGCCATCCGAGTCCTGACAGGCGTCGCCGATCCCGTCGGCGTCGAAGTCGCGCTGTTCCGGGTTGAGCTCCACCGAACAGTTGTCGCAAGCGTTGGGACGGCCATCGCGGTCGGGGTCGGCCAGGTCTCCGCCCGCCGAGAGCGGGCACCCATCATCCAGATCGGCGACCCCGTCGGAATCGAAATCGCCGCTGCCCGGGGGGCAGGATCCGCCGGGAGGCGCGGGATGGGGAATCCCGTCGCTCGCGGAGCCAGTCCGGCTCTCGCCGCAGCGGCTGACGCCGGAAACCAGGAAGTAGAAGGCCGTACCGACCGGCGGCGTCACCGTATGGGACGAAGCGGTGTCGGGTGATCCCGTTTCGAGGCAGCGATGGTTGTAGGAAAAAGCACCGGGCCCGATCGTGCCGACATACGAGTTGTAGACGATCGCCTGGTCGGCCTGGCCCCAGGTGATTCGCTCCCCCGTACCGGCGGGGACCTTGAGGTTGTTGCCGACTTCGGCCGGTGGCCGCCAGACGAAGGGATTCAGGGCGGCGCAGTCGAGGGAATCGGGGACCAGGTCGCCATCGGTGTCGAGGGTGACGACCTCGTAGGCCCCCAGATCGACGACCCGGATCCCGTCGCCGTCGCCGTCGGCGGGCCGGGGCGCTCCGTCCAGATCCTCAGGCACCAGGTCCGTATTGGTCCCGGCATCCACCGCCGGGGATCCCCGGGCGAGCCGCAGGTCGTCGACGAGGCTGCCACCGGCGCCCCAGTCGGCCACGATCCGGTTGGCCGAGGTCGAGCCCGCCGGTGCCGGGGTCACGGTCAGCGCGCGGCTGGTGAGGTTGATGCCGGTGATGAGGCGCGCGACCCCGTCCTCCGCGTATTCGATCGTCTCGTTCAGACGGTAGCGGGAAGCGTCCGGCACGATCAGCGCCCCGGTCCGATCGGCCGCCACCGTGACGTCGTAGAACAGCGGAGCGCGAACCAGGGCCGGAGGGGCCGCGAAGTTTCCCTGCACCCCGAGGATCGCGGCGGGCGTGTAGTCGCCGTCCACCTCGGAGGGGGAGAAGGGGCGGAGCAGGTTGTCGTGGAACAGATTATGCGTGACCGTCGGGTAGGACAGGGACGAGTACAGCCCACCGCCGGATCCATTGGCGCTCACGGCATTGCCGACGATCAGGTTGTTCGTGATCCGCACCGCGGGTGTGTTCGGCGGCGGCAGGAAGCTCTCGGCGAAGATCCCCCCGCCGACCGTCGAGTAGGCGTAACCGCCGGGGATGTCGGGATTGGTCGCCTGGTTGCCGACGATCGAATTGAGGGTGATGACCGCTGAACTGCCGAACAGGTCGATCGCGCCGCCCGAGTACCAGGCGCTGTTCCCGAACAGTAGATTCCCCTCGATGCGGGCCTCTCCGTAAAGCTCGATCGCGCCCCCCGAGAACGAGGCCCGGTTCCCAAAGATGATATTGCGGCGAATCAGGGTTCCCGGCCCTCCATGCACCCGGATCCCGCCGCCTTTGCCCTTCTCCCCCTGGGCCAGGTTGTCGTAGATCGTGTTGCCGACGATCTGTGGCGAGGAATCGGCGCTCAAGGAGCAGATTCCACCGCCCAGACCGTGGCTGGTAAGGCTGCCCCCGGCGCTCGGAGCGTCCGCGACGTTCGATGCGATGGTGTTCCCGGCAATCACCGGCCGTCCGGTTGCCACGTAGATGCCGCCACCGAAGTAGTCGGTTCGGTTTCCGGCAAGGACGTTTCCCACGATCACGTTGTTGGTCACGGCGGCGTCGCCAAAAATGTAGACGCCACCGCCTGAGACGGTGTCCTGGATGGTGTCACTCACAAACCCGCTGCCGCCGGTGATCGTGAACCCGTCGATGGAGAAGTTCATGCGCGGCCGGCTGGTGCCACCCGAAGCCAGAATGACGGCGCTCCGTGCCTGACCCGTGGCGTCCAGCCGGGTCAGGTTCGGTCCCGCCCCCAGGACGTGGATGTCGGGAAAGATGTAGAGCCGTTCCAGGTAGGTGCCTGGACCAACGTGAATGGATACGTCAGTCGCCGCCCCGGCAACGATCCTGCAGTTGGCGTCATTGATGGCCGACTGGATCGACCGGTAGGGTAGCCCAACCCCCCCGCAACTCGACGGGCAGGGAGGCGAGCAGGCAGTCGCACAAACGACGGTGCAGGCGCTGGTCGCGTCAACGTAAAGATCTGTAGTTGCGGGACTTGTCAGGCCCGTTGAGCACAGGAGTAGGAGTGCCAAGTGCGGCACAACCCGCAGCCGGATCAGGAGGTCTCGAGCCAATTAGGCGGCCCCCAGAGTTTCATGGAATTTGGTCGACCTGCGTCTGGCTGTATCTACCAAATTCCGGAGCGCTGTCAAGCCCGGATTGCATTCGGGCCCAAGAATCTGTTGACTCGGTTGAATGTTGACGGTACAAGTTGCATGTCCTGTTAGTCTGTTTCCATGTTTTTCCAGAGGAGGGCGAACTGATGAAATTGAGCAGGTTGGCACTCGTACTCGCCCTGGTGGCTGTCGTGCCGTTGACGGCGTATGCCGGGGTCTCCAAAGCAAAGGACCAGTCGGTCACCGTCGGGGACTTCGCGGTCCTGCTCGCTGCGGCCACGGGGAACGGGCGCGATCTCAGCACCCAGTCCGCGGTGGAGACTCTCCGCAAGGCAGGCGTCCCGATCGGCAACAGCAGGACGGCTCTGAGCGAAAAAGACCTCGCCGCCATCCTTGCCCACTATGGCGTGAAGACGGTGACCAACGCTCCCGATCGATCGGTCAGCGTCGCCCGCGCCGAATCGGCCTTGTTGGCCGCCGGCACACTTCTGGCCTCTTCCGCGACCGTCAGCCCGGGGCCCACGGGGTCGCTTGACATCTGTCTGGCCGAGTCGAACCACGGTCAGTGCACCAACTGCTGCAAGGGGCTCGGCGGGAAGCCGACCGACTGCGCCAAATTCTGCTTCGCGATCAACAAGCCGAGCGCGTCCGAACCTCTGCCCTGACGGCCTGAACTCGAAAGTCAGCCGACCCCGGCAGGTCCTGATCCTGCCGGGGTTTTTTATTGCCTGCCCGCTCCGCCTGCAACGCCCGGGGATCGGCCGCTCAAACCTTCGGAGCGCCCGCAACAGGACGTCCCGCTCAGAGGGCTTCGATACCGGTACCGGATCGGGGGACCGGCCCTGACTCACCGGCAGTTGGCGTCGTTGCCGTCCAGGCGCCCGTCGCAGTTGTTGTCGATCGTGTCGGAGCAGGTCGGCGCCCCGACCGGGCCTTCGTTCGCGGCGGGGCTGACCGCCGCCGCCAGGTCGTTGCAGTCCGCGGGGTCGGAGGTGAGGACCCTGATGAAGTCGACGAACAGCGAGTCCTGGTTGCCGCCTGAAACCCGGTTGGTATCCTGTGCCCGGATGGTGAGCGGCCCGGAATAATTCAGAGGCAGGGCGAAGTACTGCGCCAGGTTGTCGTCGGTCGCCTTGCTGACGATCAGCATGTTGACGAAGTTCACCCCGTTCGTCGAATAGGAGAACTGGTAGTTGTCGTTCTCGGTGTTGGCGGGCCGGTAGGCCTCGATCTGCACGACGGACAGGTGGCCCGCCGGGACGGTGAAGCTCCAGCGCATGTCGAGGACGCTGATCCCGCTGACCCTCACTTCCCGGATCGACTCGTACACGTTGTTGGAACTCTGGGTGTCGGCGAGAACCCCGGTCTGGGTCCCCTGCAGCCGCTGCTCCGCGGTCGCCACCGTCTGCACCGGACTACCGGTGCCGGTTGTCCGGAAGGTGTCGCCGTCGGCGTCGTCGTCACACGCGTCGCCCAGGAGATCTCCGTCGAGGTTGGCCTGGGTGCTGTTGGCGATGAGCGGGCAGTTGTCCGACACGTCCAGGACCGAGTCGTTGTCGTCGTCGGGGTCGACGCAATCGGCCAGCCCGTCCAGATCGGTGTTGAGGAATCCTTCGTCGGTCGATCCATCGCAGTCGTCGTCGGAGCCGTTGCAGACCTCGGTTCCGGGCGACCCGGGTGCGCAGGTCTGTGTCTGGCCGGCGGAACAGTTGTCCACGGTCCGGTTGCAGGCGCCGATCCCGCAGGTGGTGGTTCCAAGCCCATCGTCAACCGTCCCGTCGCAGTCGTCGTCGATGCCGTTGCAGGTCTCGGCGGCGGGCGTGCCGGGGGTGCAGGTCTGGGGAACGCCGCCGGCACAGCTCGGGACCGTGCGGCTGCAGGCGCCGGTGCCGCAGGTCGTCGATCCGAGGTTGTCGTCGGCGGTGCCATCGCAGTCGTCGTCGATGCCATTGCAGGTCTCGGACGCTCCCGGGTAGATCGACGCGGCCCGATCGTTGCAGTCGACGGTGAGAGGGAAGCCGTCGCCATCCTCGTCCTGGCAGTCGTCACCCATGCTATTCCCGTCGCGATCTTCCTGGCCCGGGTTCGACAGCAGCTGGCAGTTGTCGCAGACATCGCCGCGTCCGTCGTGGTCGGCGTCCGGCTGCAAGGTGTTGGCCAGCAACGGGCAGTTGTCGTTGATGTCGCCGATCAGGTCGAGATCGGTGTCGCGGTTCTGGGCCGTGCAGGCGGTGGCGATCGCGCGTGTCACTCCCGTACTCGAGGTCCCCGGGCTGCCTTCGCCGCAGGTGTTGGTCCCCGTGATTACGTAGTAGTAGGTCGATCCGACCGGCGGCACCGCGGTGTCGGCAAACGACGTCGGCGCCGACTCGGCGGCCAGGCAGGCCAGCGAGGCTCCCGAAGCGTTGATGGCGCTGCGCAGACCCCGGTACACGTTGTGGACGTTCGCCTGGACGATCGGTGTCCAGGTGAAGGTCCCGGCCGGCGACCCGGCGCGTGACCGGATCGTCGGCCCGACCTCGCCCGGTCTCGCGCTGACACTGTTGACGACCGGGGCGCAGTCGGCGGCGTCGGCGACCAGGTCGTTGTCGTCGTCGGGATCGACACAGTCCGCAATCAGGTCCGCGTCCGTGTCCAGGAACCCGTCGTCACGCAGGCCGTCGCAGTCCTCATCGACCCCGTTGCAGAATTCCGGGGCGCCGGGGTACGTGGAGGCGACCAGATCATCGCAGTCGCCGTCGCAGGTCCGGAAACCATCGCCATCAAGATCGAAGCCCTCGTCAACCGAACCGTCGCAGTCATCATCGATGCCGTTGCAGATGTCGGCCGAGGGCGGGCCCGGGGTGCAGGTCTGCGAGACACCGCCGACGCAATTCTGGACGGTGCGGGTGCAGGCGCCGACCCCGCACGAAGTCGATCCTAGGTTGTCGTCGACGACGGCGTCGCAGTCGTCGTCGATGCCGTTGCAGGTTTCGGTTCCCGGGGAACCCGGGGTGCAGGTCTGGGAGACACCGCCGACGCAGTTCTGGACGGTGCGGCTGCAGGCACCGGTGCCGCAGGTGGTGGATCCTAGGTTGTCGTCGACGACGGCGTCGCAGTCGTCGTCGATGCCGTTGCAGGTTTCGGTTCCCGGGGCGCCTGGGGTGCAGGTCTGGGGGACACCGGCGACGCAGTTCTGGACGGTGCGGGTGCAGGCGCCGGTGCCGCAGGTGGTGGATCCGAGGTTGTCGTCGACGACGGCTTCGCAGTCGTCGTCGATGCCGTTGCAGGTTTCAGTGACCGGGGCGCCCGGGGTGCAGGTCTGGGTGACACCGGCGACGCAGTTCTGGACGGTGCGGGTGCAGGCGCCGGTGCCGCAGGTGGTGGATCCGAGGTTGTCGTCGACGACGGC
>JANNTZ010000326.1:0-9977 GCA_031394595.1 Acidobacteriota bacterium | reverse complement strand
GACGGAACATCCACCTGCGACCGGACCCACACCCGGCCCGGGCGGCGACACGCGGTGCGCTGGCGGGGGCCTCTGACACCCCACGCCGGGTCCCACCGCGCGCTTTTCCGCGCGGTGGGTGGGCGTGAGGCGAAGGGAGGGGAGGTGTCGCAACGCGACGCCGGACCCGTGCCCGGCAAGCGCAGCGCGTGTCGCCGCCGCGCGGCGATGACTACGAGCGCGGGCGGACTACATGACGGGCCCGGGATGCGGGCTGCGTTACAATTGCCGGTCGTATGTCCTCTCTCCCCCCCGAAGGTCCCCCGCAGGCGAATGACCAGCGGACGCCGGCCGGCGGCGCGGCGGCCACCGGTTCGTCGTCCGTCCTCAGGATGGCGGCGCCGCTGGTGTTGTCGTTCTGGATGCGGTCGCTGTTCACCTTCGTGGACACCGCCTATGCCGCCTGGCTCGGGGACGCGGCGGTCGCCGCGATCGGGCTGACGATCCCGCTCGAGTTCCTGATGATCGCCTGCTGGGTCGGAGTGTCGAACGGGCTGACGTCATGCCTGTCGCAGGCGATGGGGGCCCGCCAGGGGGCGCGCATCGAACAACTGCTGGCGGTGACCCGCCGGATCGCCTGGGCACTGGTCCCGGTCTTCGCCGTCATCGCCGCCGGGACCTGGTACGCCGCGCCCCGCCTGGGTCTCGATCCCGCGGTGGCGCGGCATTTCGCGGTCTACGGCGGTGTGCTGATCGGCGGGTCGGCATTCACCGCCTTCTGGTCCATTCTCCCCGACTCGATCGTCAAGGCGCACCACGACACGCGCTCCACGATGTGGGCCGGGATCTGGTCGAACAGCATCAACGTGGTGCTGAACACCATCTTCGTGTTCGTGTTCCACTGGGGGATCTTCGGGATCGCCCTCTCGACCGTGATCGGCCGGTTCGGTGGCCTGGTCTATGCCCTGCGCAAGGCGGCGGCGCACGAGGCAGCGCGCCAGGCGGCGGGCCTCGACGACGATCCAACCCTCGACCCGCAACCGCTGCGGTCGATCCTGGCCCTGGCGGTCCCGGCAGCGGTGTCGTACGCCTTGATGGCCCTCGAATCGACCGTCGTCAACTTCATCCTGGCGCGCCAGCCGGAAGCGACCGCGTCGATCGCCGCCTACGGCATCTACTACCGGGTGATGCTGTTCGCCGTCATGCCGATCATCGCCACCTCGGTTGCCATCCTGCCGTTCGTAGCGCGGCGTTTCGGCGCCGGCGATCTCGTGGGGATCCGGGACGCGATGCGGCAGGTGTTCCGGGCGGCGGTGGTCTACTGCGTGGTGCTGGTGGCGCCGGCGGTGGTCCTGGTCGGCCCGTCGCTGGCCCGTCTGCTTTCGGAGGCGGACACCACGACCGGCTTGACGCGCGTGGCGTTGTACCTGACGCCGATCGGCTGCCTGGCGGCGATCCCGTTCTTTCTCTGCCGGCCGGCGTTCGAGGGGTTGCGGCGCGGGCGGCCGGGGCTGGTGGTGACGCTGTTGCGTTACGTGGTCCTGACCGCGCCGTGCGCCTGGGTTGGTGTGCGGGTGGCCGGGGGGCTCGGCCAACCGTCGCTGTACGGTCTGCTCGCCGGGCTGATCGCCGCCTCAGGGCTGGCGTCGGCGGTCTTCCTTGTCTGGTTCAACCGGGCGCTGAGCGCGATCGAGGCGGCCGGGCCCGGGAAAACCGGCGGGCCAGGGATGTCTGGACCGGTCAGTCCTTCTCCAGGACGAACAGGACCTTCTGACCCCGGACCACGTCCTCGTTGAGGACCGTCACCTGGATGGTGCCGTCCTCGACGAACTGGACCCCGAGATCGCGGCCTTCCTTGATGTAGGTCGGCAGGATCCGGATGTCGGTGATCTTGTCCACCCCGAACTGGCTCGGCTTGATGATGAACGACTTTTCGGTGCGGAGGTCGAGCGCCGAGGCGAACTTCACGCTGCCGATGTTCTCGGCCTTGCTCGATCCCTTCAGAACGCCACGGGCGCGCAGCCGATCGGAGAGGTCGGCCTCGTAGAACAGCAGGTTCTTCTGGCGGGCCAGCTCGGCGCCGGTCATCTCGGCCTTCTCGACGGCGATGTTTTTCTCCGACGCGAGCTGCGACACCGTCGACTCGAGCGACGCCTTGCGCACCTCGAGCCCTTCGATGTCGGTCTTCAGCTTCGCCAGCACTTCCTCGAGCTCGGCTTTCTTCAGTTCGAGGTCACCCGCCTTGGCGACCGCCGTGTCCCGCTCCTGGACCAGACGCATCTCCTTGGCTCGGATCAGGGCGAGCGGCGTGCGCTTGGCGCTTCCCTGGGACACCCAGGTGCCGAAGAAATCCTTGGCGGGGTCGTAGTAGAAATGCACCCGCATCCCCTTTTCCATCGTGGTTTCCATGATGTTCAGCCGCATCGACAGTTCCTGGGCGCGCGACTCGGGGACGTTGTGCTCCTTGGTCAGGTAGGCCTTGGCCAGCTTGATGTGCGTGTCCCCCGGGCCGACTTCCGTTCCCTCGCCCGGCAGCAGCGCCTCGAGACCGGTGACCTTCTGCTGCAGGTCACGGATCTTCTTCATGTCCTCGACCACCTGCCCGAGGATGCCGCGGTACGACGGATCCTTCTCCTGCCGCACCAGATCGTCGAGCGCCTGTTCTTCCTCGGCGCTCAGCCCCTGCAGGAAGACCTGCGAGAACGACACGGTCTTGCGGCCGAACTCCTCGGCACGCACGTTGAACTGCTGGATGCGGCCGTAAATGTCGCGGGTCTCGCTGTCGATCTGATCGCGGGCGCCCTGCAGCTCGGTGAGCAGCTTGTCCATCGTCTGCGGGACCGGACGCTCCACCAGCTTCTTGGGGAACATCACCTCGTAGCCAAACCAGCCGCCGACACCAAGGGCCGCGGCCGCGACGACGATGACCGCGATCTTGCCGACCTTCTTGAAGTCGCGGGGTGGCTTTTCTTCAGGAAGCTTGACGTCTTCGATCGGACCGAACAGGCTCTGCATGTTTGAAACCTCTCTCCATCCAATTGTCCAGAAGTGGCGTAATTCTAGCCCGATAGGGGCTTCCGCGCAATGGGATTTCGTGCCGGGGGTGCTGCGTTCATGCAGAGGCCCCATGACACGAAGTGGCACCCGGCCCGGTCGGGCCGTGCCCTCCCCGGGGGGCGGCCGTTCCTTCGTCTGGTAGACTGCGGGTCAGGCGGCGGGAGGTGCGGCTGTTCATGTTGAGATGCGGGCGTTCGAGAGCTTGCACGGGCGTCCGGATCGCCGTCCCGGGTGCCGCCCTGGTCGCCATCCTGGCTTCCCTCTCCCCTGTCCCGGCCCGGGCTTCGGATGCCGACGTCCCCGACCGGAAGGCCCCGGAGGAGACCCTCATCATCGACCCCGACGGTGGCGTCCGGTCGTGGACTCCCGGCCAGGATCTCCTCCGGGTCGCTTCGCTGGGAGAGGTCGAGGCCGTCAACGATCTGGCATCTGCCGGCGTGGGGCGGTGGCTTCTTCTCCCTGTACCTGGGACCCCTTCCCGGCCCGGGGGAGCTGGCCGCTCCGATCGCCAGGGGGAGGCGGTCGTCATCACGCTTCCTTCGTCCACCCCCGGCGTCCCCCCGCTGCATCTCACCTTCCCGGGCGAAGGCCTCAAGGGGGTGGTTTCCACGGATGGCACCGCCTATGTCCTGGCGCGCGAGGGTGGCGGGACGCGCCGCGAGGGGGCGACCGGGCAGACCTGGATCCACCGTCTTGACCTTGAAAAAGCGCGGGTCATCGGTTCAACCGCCATCGATCAGCCGGGGACGGCGCTGGCGATCGACCCTGACGGCCGGCGGCTGTACCTCGCTGTGGAGGGACGGATTAGATCCTTCACCACCAAGCCGCTGGCCGCCTCGTGGCATTACCGATCTCCGGGGATCAACCGCGTCGTGACGGTTCGGCCGGAGTCGCACATCCTGTACGTCGCCCGCGGTCACGAGGTCGCCGTGTTCGACCCTGACGCGGACCTCATGTCCGGTGACGGCGACCGTCCGGATCGCCCGGATGATGCGACCGGTGTCATCGGTCTCTCGTCGGAGCCGGGTGAACTCCGGTTCTCCGCCGACGGACGGCTCCTGCTGGCCATCGGGATGAATCGCGAGGTCGAGGTGATCGATGTCGATCGGCAGGTCGTGATCCCGGTCGAACCGCCGGCGGTCGTCCAGACTGCCGCCGCGGTCCGGCCGATCGTCCTCATGCCCGGTGGTCCGGCGGTCGTCGCCTGCTTTCCCGCCGGTGTCGTCATCGCGATCGATCTACCGACGACCGAACCTGTCCCGGCCGCCGTCGTGGTCCCGGCGGTGACGATTCCCGCCCAGTCGAAAATCGCCCGGCCACAGCCCGAAATCATCGCGCCACCGGGGGAGACCGCCGCGCCACAGGTGGAGACTCCCGCGCCCCCGTCCGGGATCGCCGCTCCCCCGCCGGCACCGGACGCAGTTCCGCCGGGGGGCGTGCTGGTCTCGGGATCGGTCCTGGGGGCGTTCGGGCGGGTCGAAGCGGTCGTGATCTACGGGCCGGGAAGTATCGTCCGGGAGGCGGCGCGGGTGCCACCCGGGGCGGACGGCCGGTGGACGATCACGCTGACCCGGCCGGGGATTTACCGGGTGGTCCCGGTCGGGCCGGGATCATCGCCGGTCGGCGCCACCCCGGGGTTCCAGACGGTCAAGACCGAAACTCCCGGGAAGCCCGGAGCGGTGATCTCCGGGGTCGACTTTACGATACCGGCCGGGCGGTGACGTTGCGCGACCGCGAGGGACGCAGCATCAGGTAAAGCACCAGGCCGATCAGGAGCAGGGGCACCAGCGGCAGCAGACCGATCAGCAGCAGTGGCAGGACCAGGAGCAACCCCAGCGCCCCGAACGCGAAGCCGATGCCCCAGCCCAGCACCCGGAACGGCAGGAAGACGACGAACAGCAGGGCCTTCAGGACGAGACCGACCACCGCCAGAACGATCAACACCGGCAGTGCCAACAACATCGCGGCACCGACCGCCAGCCCGGCCAGGACCAGAAACGCCAACGCCATCATCGCAACACCTCCCGTCCGATCTCAGCGGATCCGCGGTTCGTAAGGCATCCTCAGCACCATCTCGCCGGGGGTCGGCAGCGGGCCGTCTTCGAGGACGCCCCGGATCCGGGCACGCACCTGGTCGATCGTCCCGCGCGTTCCGTTGGAGTCCCCCAGGAAGCGATCGAACAGCCCCTCCGCCTCCGGGTACTCGACGATCTCCACCCGCGCCTCCGGATCCTTCCGGGCCAGCTTCAGCGCCGCCCGGATAGCGGTCATCAGTCCCCCCGGCTCATCCACCAGGCCACGCTCGATCGCGTCCTGGCCAGACCAGACCCTTCCCTGGGCGATGGCGTGGATCTCGTCGTACGTCCTGCCGCGCCCCTCGGCGACCTTGGTGACGAAATCCTTGTAGATCCTTCCCAGCCACTCCTGGAACAGGCCCCGCTCCTCCTCGGTGTACTGCCGGTCGTTCGAGAAGTAGGTCGCGTGACGGCCGCGCTGCACCGAGTCGGAGGTGATCCCGATCTTGTTCCAGAAGCCCGTGGTCACGAACTTGCCCGCCACCACGCCGATCGACGCGGTCAGGGTCGCCGGTTCGGCGACGATCCGATCGGCGGCCATCGACACGAAGTAGCCGCCCGAGGCCGCCACGTCCCCCATCGAGACGACGATCGGCTTGATCCCCTTCGTCCGCTTCACCTCCCGCCAGACGACGTCGGAGGCCACGTACGATCCGCCGGGGCTCTGCACCCGAAGGACGATCGCCTCGATCGAACCATCCTCGCGCGCCTCGCGGATCGCTTCGGCCACCGTGTCGGAACCGAACGCCCCGCTCCCGGTCAGCGGGTCGTGCCCGCCCTCGCCCCGCACCACCGCACCGGTGCCATAGATGACCGCCACCTTCACGCCCCGATCGAAGTAGCGGCCGTTCTTCAGGTACCGGCCGACCTTGATTTTCGGCAGGGTGCCGCCGTTCTTCTCGCGCAGGTGCGCCTCGACTTCGTCGTGGTAGCCAAGCGCGTCAACCAGTCCCGCCTCGAGCGCCTTCGGGCCGATGTACGGCCCGCCGTCGATGATCGTCCGGATTTCTTCCTCGTTCTTGTGGCGTCCCTCGGCGAGGCCCGCGGTGAGCTGCCCGTAGAGGCTACCGACGATCCGGTCCATCGATTCCCGGTGCGCGGCGGTCATCGTCCGGTCGGTGAACAGGTCCTTGGCGCTCTTGTACTTGCCGATCGAGTCGTAGTCGGGGTAGATGTCGAGTTTGTCGAACGCACCACGAAGGAAAGGCATTTCGGCCCGGATGCCGACCAGATTGATGTCTCCGGGCGGCGCCAGCCAGATCGCCTCGCAGGCGGTCGCCAGGTAGTATTCCTTGTTGCCGGGGGAGAACTCGCCGGCGGTTTCGAGGTACGCCACCGCCCACTTGCCGGAGTCGCGGAAATCGCGGATGGCATCGCGCAGTTCCTGGGTGCGGCCCCAGCCGAGGTCGTTTCGATCCACCGACAGGAACAGGCCGCTGATCCGATCGTCCCGTTTCGCCTTGCTGAGCGCCTCGATGTGGTCGGCCAACGTCAGCTGATCGCCGCCGAAGAAGCGGGTCAGGGCGTCGTGGGCCGACTGCTCGGGGATCTCTCCCTCGACAAACATCTCCAGGACCGTGGCGCGGGCCGGCCGGCGCGCCAGGCGGGCGGCAAAGCTCACGACCATGAGCGTCGCCACCACGATCCCGACGATCAGCAGCCCGCGTTTGGCGGCACGCGTCATCGAACCTCTCCTCCCTCGGCGGCGGCCCGATCGCGCCGGGCCGCAAGGTACAGAATGATCCCGACAGTGACACCGATCATACCCGCAATCGCCTCCGTCGGTTCCAGCGCTGTCAGCAGGCCGGCCACCGTGAGCGCGGTGACCAGGGCCACGCCCTTCGCGACCGTCCCGCCGACCGATGGCCGGAGGCAGGCCAGGCAGCAGGCGAGATAAACGAGGAGACGCGCCCCGGTGCTGACCGCCGACAGCCACTCGTAGGCCGCCAGGATCGCCAGCAGCGCGCCGATCCCGCCCATGAGGAGCGTGGCGTTGACCGGCGTGCGCCGGGCCGGGTCGAGGGCCCCCAGGCGGCGCGGCACCTGGCGCGCCGCCGACATCGCGTACAACATCCGGCTGCCGCCGACCAGGCTCGCGAGCGCGCAGCCGGCTGTCGACAGGGCGGCCACCAGGGTCATCGCGTAGCGCCCCGGTTCGCCGGCAAGAGTGCGGGCCGCCGTCGCCAGTGGCGCGGCCTGGTGTCCCAGATCATCCACCAGTCCCAGGGTCATTGCCTGCACCAGAAGATAAACGCCGCAGACGGTGCCGATGGTCAGGGCCAGCGCCACCGGCATGTCACGCCGCGGCGCCAGCGATTCCTCGGCCGGCACGGTCATGGTCTCGAAGCCGGTGTAGGCGAACACCAGGAGCAGGACCGCCCGCACGAACTCCATTGGTTCGGTGGCGATCGGGACGAGGCGCGACGGGTCGCCGGCGAACAACCCGACCACGCCGATCAGCAGGAGGGGCGCGACTTTGACCACCGCCAGGACATTGGACACGCCCGAGGTCTGGCGAATGCCGGCGATATTGACGCCAGTCACGAAGACCGCGCAGATCAGCACCAGGACGACCCGCCCGGCGGTGGTCCCTCCACCCGGCACCAGCGCCCCGACATAGCGCGCGAAGCCGTTGAACAGGCTGGCGGCGGCGGTCAGCCGGGCGATGCAGAACAGCCAGCCAGCCTGAAATCCGGCGAACGGGCCGAAGGCCTGGTGGACGTAGACGTACGGCCCTCCCGATCGTTCGTGGAGGGCGGCGAGCCGGCCGAGCGCCAGGCCGACACCGGTCACCACCACGGCGGCGGCGATCCAGGCGATCAGGCTGGTCGGCCCGAGACGGGACGCCACGACCGCCGGCATGATGAAGATGCCACCACCGATGACCGAGTTGATGCCGACCGCGGCGAGACGCAGGCGGCCGAGATGCCGGACCGGGGCGACCGTGCTCACGGGGACTTGCGGCCCGCCAGGGAGGCCCGATGGTGTACCCGCGCGCGGCCGGTCAAGGGCGCGCGGCCCGGCAGGCGTCGCAGTCGCACAGCACCCGCAGCCGATCGAAGGTATAGATGCCGGTGCTGTGGCCGTCGCTCCAGTGGAATTGCAGACCGTAGCGTCCGACCGGCTGGCTCTTCAGGCAGCGGATGTCGACCGGGATGGCCGATGCCTCGACCCGGCGCTGCCCCGTCCACTCGTCCTCGCACAGGGCGCAGCGGCAGGCCAGACGCAGCGGGGTGGCGTTGTAGACCGCCGCGTGGCCATCGTCCCAGAGGATCGCGATCCCGCCGTCCTCGCGCAGGTCGACACGGCGGGGCTGGGGCATCTAGGTGCCCTGCGCCTCCGGTGGGATCGGGATCTTCAACCGGGTGAGCTCGGCGTTGATCGCCTGGGCGAACTCGGCGAATGGCTTGGCGCCCGACAGGAACCGGCCATTGATGAAGAAACCCGGCGTGCCGCTGTTGCCGAGGGCCGCCGCCTCGAGCTTGTCGGCTTCAATCACCGGCTTGAACTTCCCGGAAGTGAGGGCGGTCTCGAAGCGCTTCATGTCGAGCCCGATCTCGCGCGCGTACTGGAGCAGGAAGTCACGCTGGATCTTCGGCTGGTTCTGGAACACCTTGTCGTGGAACTGCCAGAATTTTCCCTGCTCGTCTGCCGCCATGGCGGCTTCGTGGGCCAGCGGCGCGTCCTTGTGGAAGTCGAGCGGCTGGTTCTTCCAGACGATGCGGACCTTGTCGCCGTACACCTTGCGAATCTGCTCGAGGGTCGGACCGACCCTCCCGCAGAAGGGTCACTGGAAGTCGGAGAACTCGGCGATGGTGACCGGAGCGGTCGCGGGCCCTTTCGCCGGGGCCCCGTCGTACTTCACCGTGTAGACCCGGTTCGGGTCGGGACCCGAAGGCCGGGCGGCCGGCGCCCGCTGGTCGAGCTTCGACGAGATCTGCGTCATCCGGGTCTCGATCTGCTGCAGGCGATCGCCGAGCCCCTTGCGGATCTCCGTGACATCACGATAGGACTGCACGTTCAGGAACACCAGACCCGCCACCAGCACCAGGGTGACCGCCTGGATGGTTCCCGGTCCAATCAAGGACGGTCGGTCCATCATCGGCCCCTTCCCCCCGGGTGTCTGCATCGGTTTGGACATCGTCGCCATCCTCCAGAAACAAAGGCGTGTATCTTAGCAAGAAAACGGCCGGCCCGGCTGCCGCCGCTCGTGCCTGGACCAGCCGGTCTGGATTATGATGGGTGCAGTCAAACCACGGACAGGAGGTGCCCCATGGCCGACCAGATCCGACGTGTCGATTACTTCTACACGATGCTCCCCGACAAGCCCGGCGAGGGAGCCAGGATCCTCGAGACCTTCAAGAAAGCGGGCGTCAATCTGTTATCGCTTACCGCCTTCCCGACCGGCGGCGGGCAGTCGCAGGTGGACCTCGTGCCCGACAACACCGACCTGCTCGTCAAGACCGCGAAGCAGGCCGGCATCACCCTGAGCGGGAAGAAGACCGCCTTCTTTGTCCAGGGGAAAGACCGGCCCGGCGCCGTCGCGGAAGCGCTCCGCAGTCTGGCAGGCGCGGGGGTCAACGTCCACGCCACCAACGCCGCCTGCGGAGGCGGGGGCGGTTTCGGGATGATCCTCTGGGTCAAACCGGCCGACCTCGAGGCGGCGGCGAAGGCGCTCGGAGTCTGAAGCGACACGGGCCGCCGCAGTCGGCGTCCCGCTAACCCTGCCCTTTCGCTTCCTTGATCGCCTTGGTGAGGGCGGGGACGATCTCGAACAAGTCGCCTACGACACCGACGTCGGCGACGCCGAAGATGGGCGCCTCCGGGTCCTTGTTGATCGCCACGATGTATCCGGACCCCTTCATC
>JANNTZ010000288.1:0-13426 GCA_031394595.1 Acidobacteriota bacterium | reverse complement strand
CCTCGAGCCGCGCCATGGGCGTTGGATGGGCACACCGTGGCCCGCGCGAGCGAGTGCGGAGCCGCGCCGCGCTGCGGCCCGCCACCCGAAACCGGGCCGGCCTCTGCCACGAGTGGCGCGACGCGGGTAAGATAGTCGGGCGAGGTGAGGCGGTGGACAGCGGTCGGGATGCACGCAAGGCCTTCGCGGCGCTGGCAGCGCTGCCGGACGGCGCCATCGATCTGGCCCAGGCGTCCCTGCTGATCGCGCGCGAGGAGTACCCTGATCTCGAGGTCGGCGCCTATCTGGGCCGGCTCGACGAGATGGCGGCGCGCATCCGGGGGCGTCTGCGGGGTGGCGAGGGGTGCACGAGTCTGCTGGCGCACCTCAACCACCTGCTGTTCGAGGAGCTCGGGTTCCGCGGCAACCACGAGGAGTATTTCGATCCGCGCAACTCGTTCCTGAACGACGTCCTCGACCGGCGCGTGGGCATTCCGATCAGCTTGTCGGCGATCTACCTGGAACTCGGGCGCCGGATCGGCTGCCCGCTGGTCGGCGTGTCGTTCCCCGGGCATTTCCTGGTGCGGTATACCGGTGCGGACGCACCCGAAGCTGTCCTGGTCGATCCCTTCAACCGCGGCCGCATCCTGAGCGAGCCGGAATGCCGGGCCCTGCTCCACGAAAGATACCGGGACACGATCACGTTCCATCCGGGGCTTCTCAAGCGGGCCCGCACGCGGGAGATCCTCGAGCGCATGCTTTACAACCTCAAAGCGATCAACCAGGCTGAGCCCGACTTCCACCGGGCCCTCTGGATCCAGCATCTGCTCCTCTGCCTGCGCCCCGGGGACCCGCGCGAGGTGCGGGACCGGGCGGCCGTCCACTTCCATCTCGCCTGCTTCGGCGAGGCCGCCGACGACCTGGAGGCGTACACGCGTCTGGCGCCCAACGCGCCGGATTTCGAGGCGGTCCGCGAGCGTCTCACCCAGGTCCGGCGTCTCGCCCCGCGGTGGAACTGAGCGACGGTCCCGCCCGCGGCCGCGGGGATCCCGGCGCGGCGATCGAGGCCCTGTTCCGTCCGGGCGGAGCGCTCGCGCAGGCCCACCCGGCCTTCGAGGCCCGGCCCGAACAGGCGTGCATGGCGACCGAGGTCACCACCGCCCTCCGGGACGGCACGCACTTGCTGGTCGAGGCGGGCACCGGCGTCGGCAAGTCGCTCGCTTACCTGGTGCCGGCCATCCTCTGGGCCACGGCATCGGCTGACGATGCCGACCAGCGTCGCGTCGTCGTCTCCACCTGGACGCGCGCGCTGCAGGAGCAACTGGCCCGCAAGGACCTCCCGTTCCTCGAGCGCGCCCTGGCCCCCGCCGGGATCGTGTTCCGCCATGCGCTGCTGATGGGGTCGGAGAATTACCTGTGCGTGCAGCGGCTCCACGAGTGGCGCGCCCGGCAGGGCGAACTGCTCGAGGACGGGGAGGACGCGCTGATCCGCGACCTCGCCTCCTGGGCCGAGACCTCGCCGACCGGGCTGCGTGGCGAGATCCCGCGGGCCGTGCCGGCGGCGATCTGGGACCAGGTCCGCCGCGACCGCGACCTCTGTCTCGGGTCGCGCGGGCCGTTCTGGGATCGATGTCTTTATCGCCGCGATCTCCTGCGGGCCCGCGAGGCGCAGATCCTGGTCGTCAACCACGCGCTCTTCTTCCTCGACCTGGCGAGTGGTGGCCGCATCCTGCCCCCGCACGGGGCGGTAATCCTCGACGAAGCGCACCGTGTCGAGGATGCGGCCTCGGCCCAACTCGGCCTGACCCTGTCCCACCGCGCGGTGGCCGGCCTGCTCGCCGACCTCGCGCCGGAGACCGGTCGCCGCCGACGCAGCCGTTCGCGCTCCGGCGGCGGGACCGGGGGCGACGCGGTGCGGAACGCCGTGGCACGCGCCGCCGGCGCCGCCGAGGACTTCTTCCGGGAGATCCTCGCAACCGGATCCAGCCTGGCCAGCCGCGGCGGATCGGGCCGCTGGCGCGCCTGGCGCGACAACGCTTCCCGGACCGCCGCCGGCGCAGGCTGGAGCGTGCGGCTCCGCCAACCCGGGCTGGTCCCCAACCATCTGGAGGCTCCGCTGCGCGATCTCGAAATAGCGCTGGAGGAGTCGGCCGGCAAGGCGGTCGATCCCGCCACCACCCTGACTCGCCAGGCCCTGGCGGCGCGGGCCCGCGATCTCCGCGAACGCGCCGCGGCCTTCCTGGCGCAGCGTCTGTCCGACGGCGTGTACTGGATGGAAGCGATCGGCGGGCGCCCGTCCAGCGTCTCGCTGCACGCGGTGCCGGCGGAGGTGGGACCGTTCCTCCGGCAGCGCCTTTTTGACTCGGGGCGGGCGGTGGTCTTGACGTCGGCGACCCTGACCGCACAGGGATCCTTTGCGCATCTGCGCGACCGTCTTGGGATTGTTTCCGGGCGCGCCCTGGCGCTCGGATCGCCGTTCGACTATCGCCGACAGGCCCTCCTGTATCTTGCCCCGGACATCCCCGATCCGGTGCGCGAACCCGGCGGGTTCGCCGACGCGGTCATCGCCCGCACGCGCCAGCTGATCAACGCTTCCGATGGCGGGGCATTCGTGCTGTTCACCTCGTGGGCCCTTCTGGCACGGGCCGCGGAGGCGCTCGCCGACGACTGCCGTCGGCACGACCGGCCGATCTTCCGGCACGCGCCAGGCGAGGCGGCCTCGATCCTCGATCGGTTCCGATCGACGCGCCGCGGCGTGCTTCTCGGAACCCTGACCTTCTGGCAGGGGGTAGACGTCCCCGGCGACGCGCTGCGCTCGGTGATCCTGACGCGCCTGCCGTTCGAATCGCCGGAGGATCCGCTGGCCGAAGCGCGCGGCGAGGCGATCCGCGCCCGTGGCGGGGATCCGTTCCAGGAACTGTCGCTGCCCGGCGCCATCCTCACCTTCCGGCAGGGGTTCGGGCGGTTGATCCGCAGCCACGAGGACCGCGGCCTGGTGGCGGTCCTCGATCCCCGCGTCGCCACGCGGGGGTACGGCGCGGGGTTCCTCGAGTCGCTCCCCGACTGCCCGCGGACGGAGGACATCGCGGCGGTCGCCCGCTTCTTCGCCGAGGGTCGGCGGGACGGCTGAGGCGGGCCGGCGGAACAGCCGAGGCCGGCCCGCGGGCCCGCTCCTCAGTTGATCCGGCGGTCCCGGCCGCGCCAGAACGGCTCGCGCAGCGACTTCTTGTCGATCTTCCCCGAGCCGGTGCGTGGCAGGGCGGGGAGCAGGTCGATGTGTCGGGGGCACTTGTAGCCGGCGATCCGTTCGCGGCAGAACGCCACCAGCGCCGTGCCGTCGATCAGAAGGCCGTCGCGGATCACGACGGCGGCGCGCACCGTTTCGCCCCAGCGATCGTCCGGCACCGCGAACACGGCCGCCTCGCGGACCGCCGGGTGTTCGTGGAGGGCATGCTCCACCTCCGTGCTGTAGACCGTCTCGCCGCCGGTGATGATCACATCCTTGGCCCGGTCCACCAGGTTGAGAAAGCCGCGGCTGTCTAGGGTCCCCAGGTCGCCGGTGCGGAACCAGCCATCGCGGAACGCCAGCGCGGTTGTCCCCGGGTCGCGCCAGTAACCGGGCGTCACCGTGGGACCGCGCACCACGACCTCCCCCACCGCCCGGTCGTCGGCCGGAATGTCGCGCAGCTCCCCGCCCGACGGATCGACCACGCGCAGCGTGACACCGCGTGCCGCCCGCCCTGTGCGGGCGCGGTAGCGGAGCTGTTCCTCCGCCGGCAGGGATCGGATCGCCGCATCGAGGATCGAGAAGGTCAGAAAGGGCGAGGTCTCGGTGAGGCCATAGGTCTGCACGTATTCGCACCCCAGCGCCTTGCCGATGCGCGCCACCGTGGCCGGGGCAATCGGCGCGCCGCCGCTGAGCAGAAGTCGGATCGACGGCAGCTTCCGCCGGCGACCCTCCGCCTCCTCCAGGAGCGCCTGCAGCATCGTCGGGACCAGGTTGGTGATCGTCACACCGTGCCGATCGATCGCCTCGAACGCTCCCGCGGCTTCGAACCTCGGCAACATCACGTGCGTACCGGAGGTCGCGGTCACCGTCCACACCGCCCACGCATCGGCCAGGTGGAACATCGGGGCGGCGTGCAGCCAGACGTCGTCGTCCCGGAACCCGAGCTCGTCGAGCGTCAGCGCCACGTGCGCCATGAGGTTGGCGCGGGTCAGGATGACCCCCTTCGGGCGGCCCGTCGTGCCGCTCGTGTAATAAAGGTGCGCCGTGTCGGGCGGCGGTGGTTCGCCCTCCTCCCCGCCGTCCAGGGAGACCAGGCCCCACCCCGCGAGGCCGGGCGGAATCGCGATCCCATCTCCCGGACCGACTCCGGGCGGATCCGCGAGCCGTTCCGGATCCCCGATGAGAATCCGGGCCCCGCTGTGTTCGAGGATCGCCTTCTGCTCGGGCGGAGCCAGCCGCGTGTTGAGCGGTACCAGCACCACGCCGGCGCGAATCGCGGCATGGTAGCAGGCGAGATAGCGGTGGCAGTTCGCCGCCAGCACGGCGACCCGATCCCCCGGGCGCAACTCCGCGGCGCCAAACACCGCCTCCATCCCCGTGACCAGAGTCTCGAGGTCCCCATAGCCCAGCGTCGTCGCGCCACAATGGACGGCGGCCCCGGCCGGCCGGCGATGCCGTGCCGCAGCGAGGAGATCCCGCGGATCGGTGGTGGTCATCTGCCGACGGTCCGCCGCGGGCCGGAACGGCTCAGTTGTCCCGTCCATCGGGTATAATGCGCCGGTCCGCTGCCTTCGACCTCCCGGGGGAGGTCGTTTTGAATCCCGGTGCGAGGATCGATTTGGCGAAATCTCCCTATATCACCAGGAACACACCGCGCCTGACTCTTCAGGGCGCCCGTCTCGTCATGGCGGCTGCGGCGCGGCGCGCGGCGGAGATCAGCGTGCCGATGGACATCGCCGTCGTCGACGAAGGCGGCCACCTCCTGGTCTTCAACCGGATGGACGGTGCCAAAGTCAGCAGCGTGGACATCGCCATCTCCAAGGCCTGGACCTCCGCCTGCTCGCGCCGCCCGACCCACGAGTACGCCTCGATCGCCGGCCCCGGGAAGGCGGCGTTCGGGATCCACGTCAGCAACCAGGGTCGGTTCATGATCGTGGGGGGCGGCATGCCGATCGAAGTCGAGGGCCACTGCATCGGCGGTATCGGCTGCAGCAGCGGCACCGTCAACCAGAACCGCGACGTCGCGGTTGCGGGGATCAACGCCCTCGTCTGGCGGACCGGGGGCCGGCGCCGCCGGAGCGCCGCCATCCGCAAGCTCCGCAGTTCGATGCGACGCGCCTGAAGACCCGCGCCCCCCGGCCACCCGTCCCACCACGGACTTCACCCCTTCCCCTCCGTCGCGGCCCATAACGCGCGGAACTGATCGATCGAACCGACGGCGTAGCCGGCGTAGTGGTTGTTGAAGTAACCGAACACCGGACGTCCGCCGGCCAGCATCGACCGGACCGCCGGCACCCAGGCGCGCAGATCGCGGTCCCGATCCACGACCAGACGGTCCCAGGTCGTGGTGATTTTCTCGATCCCCTTCCGGTCGCCGAGCCATCGGAGATACGCGAAATCGGCGGTCAGGACGCGCGGGTCGCCCATCATCTCCCCGATACGCGGCACCCAGGGGTGATCGATCAACGCCAGCGCCACCCCGTGCCGCGCCAGCAGGTCGTACAAACGGGGTGTCAGCAGCCGCCGGGTCCGCACCTCGACCGCGTAGCGCCGGGGCGGGATGAGACGCGGCAGGAAGGCCTCCAGCCGATCGAGGAATGCCGCCGGTTCCGGCAGCTCGTCCTTGCGGAAATACCGGAATTGCAGGAGCAGCGGCCCCAGGCGGTCACCGAGCCGATCCATGACGCGCGTGAAGGCGTCCCATTCCTCCCCGCAATCCACCAGCGTCTTCTCGTGGGTGATGACCTGCGGCACTTTGGCCGCGAACAGGAAACCGGGTGGAGTCCGATCGCGCCAGCCGTCCACGGTGCGGGCGTCCGGGGTGCGGTAGAAGGTGGCGTCGACCTCGACCGTGTCGAACCGCTCCGCGTAGTAGCCCAGGAAATCGGCCGCCCGGCTGTCGGCGGGGTAGAAGACACCCTGCCACGATGGCGCCGTCCAGGAGGAGGTCCCGATCCGCAGCGCCGCCGGCATCCCGCTCACGGCGCCTGCCCGATGTCCCGCCCCTCGAACTCCCGGATCGCCTGCTTGAACTCTTCCGGCAGCGGCTTGGCACGCGCCGCCTCGTAGTCGTACATCACCTGCACGGTACGGCCGGTGGCCACTGTCCGCCCGCTGCGCTCATCGCGCACCAGGTACTCGAAGACGAACGAGGTGTGTCCGAAGTTCAGAACGCGGATGTGGCAGGCGAGATCGTCCTCCGTGGTGGCCGGGCTCCGGAAGTCGCACTCGGCGTGTGCCAGGATGTAGTCGATCTCCCGCCGCGATCCGATGCCGGGGACCGCGCTCCAGTAGCGGATGCGGGCGTTCTCGAAATACGTGAAGTAGACCGCGTTGTTGACGTGACGCATGCTGTCCACGTCGCGGAAGCGGACCTCGATCGGCACCACCAGGGCGTATCCCTCGGCCGGCTTCACCACATCGCCGCCCCGCCGTCGAGGTTGATCGCCTGGCCGGTGATCCCGGCACCCGCCTCGGAGGCCAGGAACAGGGCAAGATGTCCGACCTCCTGGGGCTCGATGAACCGTCCGAGCGGGACCTCCGCCTGGGCGCGGCGACGGAACTCGTCCACCGCGATTCCCAGGCGCGCGGCCCCGGCCTCCCATCCCTGGCGCGCCATGTCGGTCGGGACCCAGCCGGGACAGATGGCGTTGACCGTGATGCCGCGCGGCGCGAGCTCGTGCGCCAGGGCCCGGGTGAAACCGATCACCCCGTGCTTGCTGGCGCAGTAGGCCGCGTACCCCGGCACGCCGAACTTGCCCAGGACCGACGAGATGTTCAGGACGCGGCCGGTCCCGCCGTCCGGCATGTGCCGCACCGCCAGGCGTGTGCAGTGGTATGTCCCGGTGAGGTTGGTGGCGAGGATTCCGTCCCAGCGGGAGTCCACCGCCTCGATCTCGTCATCCTTCGGCGCCGGGTGCAAGGGTGTCAAGCCGCTGATCCCGGCGTTGTTGACCAGGATGTCGACGCGATCCCAGACTTCGAGGACATTGCCGATCAGCACGTCGACCTCGTCGCGATTGGTGACATCGCAGCGGAACGGGACGATCCGATGGTCGCCCTGGTTGATCTCCAGGGCCACCGACTGCAGCACCTTGACGTTGCGCGACGCGATCGCCACCCGGGCCCCTTCGCGGTAGAACTGCTCCGCGATGGCGCGCCCGATGCCCCGCCCTCCGCCGGTGATCACCGCCACCCTGCCCTTCAGCAACATCCGATCCCCCCTTTCAATGAGCGCCGGCGCCGGCCAGCGGTCCCCCCAGGTAGTCCCGCAGCGCCTCGCGGGTGCTGCGGAACGCCAGTTCGTCCCAGGGGATCTCCGCCGGCGCGAAGACCCGGACTTCCAGGGCCTCCTCCCCGCCTCGCAGTTCGCCCCCGGTGATCTCGGCGGTGTAGACCACCACGACGACCGGCTGCCCGTCGTACGAATAGGCGTTCAGGAGCCCGGTCAGACGCACCTCCGCGTGGATTTCCTCCAGCACCTCGCGGCACGCCGCCTTTTCGAGCGTCTCGCCGCGGTCCACGTAACCGCCCGGGAAGGTCCAGCGGCCGTAACCGGGATCGATGCCGCGACGCAGCAGCACGACGCCGCCCTGCACCGTGCGGCAGATCGCCCCGACCGCCACCTTAGGGTCGAGGTAGTACACCGTCCCGCACGCGGGACACACGCGGCGCAGCGGTTCGTGCTCGACGACCCGCCGATCTTCCAGGGCATGGCCGCACCGGGGGCAGTACCGGTGTTCGCCGGATCCGTCGTCCGGCCGCAGCGTGACGTTCATCGCGGTGGTCCCGGGTCCGGCAGTCTGCCGAAACCCGCGGGGGCCGTCATTCTACCGCATGCTATAATTTCCGCCTCATCGACAGGGGTTTCGCATGTCACGCCGTCACGATGGTTCCCGGATCGCGTCCCTTCCTCCGATCGCCGCCGCCCTCGTGTTCCTCCTCGCCGGCGCGGCCGCACCAGCGGAACCGGCCGCCGAAGGTCCGGTGGCGGGTGGGCCCACGATCATCCGGCTGCATGTCGGGGTCCCCGGCCGGGCCTTCATCGGCCAGGCGCGGGCGGCGCTGCTGGAGGCCTTTCCCGGCGCGGTGGAAACTCCCTTCGCCCGACAGCAGGACGCGATCTCCTTCCAGGCCAAGGAAGCCGGGATCGCCTGCGTCCTGGCGGGGCCGTCACCCACGGATCTCCGCGTCGCCTCGGTGGGGTTCAACCTCGAGGGGACCTACGAGGGGATCGGCGAGGGCGAGTGGCGCACCGAGGCGGGGATCGGGAAGGGATCGACGGTCAACGATCTCCTCGCCACCTACGGAAAACCGGGACGCCTGGTCGATCAGGGGGCGCGTGGGCGATCCGGATCACCCCCGGCCCCCGAGGCTCCCACGCTCTACCAGTACTACAACACCGAGGGAACGGTCTCCACCTCCTTCGTGGTGCTGTTCAATCGCGTCGTCCGGATCGTCGTCAATCACCTCGACCCGCTCGAGCGCCACCTGATCAGGCGCTCCCCCACGGAGCCGGCCCCTGCTCCCCCGGGATCGGATCCGGCACCGGACCCGGCGCCTCCGCAGCCACCGCCGGATCCGGCGGCGCCACCCTCTTGATCCAGAACGCCAGCGCCACGACGGTCAGGATTCCCGCGGACGCCATGTAGGGGTAACGCGGGTCGGGGCCGTACAGCAGCCCGGCGGCGATCGGACCGAGGATTCGTCCGGCCGAGTCGAAGGCATCCATCAGGCCGATCGAGGCTCCCTGGCCGTGCCGTGTCCGCTTGGTGATGAGCGAGGCGTTCGTCGGCCGCATGATCTGGTTGCCGACCCCGCCCACGACCAGCGCCGCGGTCAGCGATGCCCGTCCGGTGGCGGCGATGACCAGCGCGAACCCCAGCGCGTTGATCAGCAGACCGCATGCCAGGACGGGCTCCTCTCCGAACGCGTGGATGATCCGGCCCAGGGCGAACCCCTGGAGCAGGACCACCGCGGCCCCCATGAACAGGAACATCACCCCCATGTCGGCCGCGCCGTAGCCGAAGCGATCCTGGATGAACAACGGGAAGATCGACTCGAGCGAGGCCATGGCGAAGGTCACGAAGAAGGCGACGAGGAAAAATGGCAGCAGCGGCCCGGAGAATGCGTCGCGCAGCCGTGGCCGGGGCGCGGGGCGCGATCGGCCCGCCGCCGGCAGGCTTTCGCGCAGCAGGATGGCCGCCAACACCGCGGTCGCCAGGTTCAGGCTGCCGGCGACAAAGAACGGGAGGCCGTGGCCGAATCGGGAAAGGAGCCCGCCGAGCACCGGGCCGAAGATGAACCCGAGCCCCATCGCCGCCCCGAGCAGGCCCATCCCGCGGCCACGGTTGCGGTCGTCGGTGACGTCGGCAACGTACGCCATCGCGGTCGGCAGGGCAGCGGACGACAGCAGTCCGGAGAGACCACGCGCCATGAAGAGCACCGGCAGGGTGTGTCCGAAACCGAACAGAATGAGGCCGGCGGCATTCCCCAGCAAACCGACCAGCAGCACCGGTTTGCGCCCGATCCGATCGGACAGGTGGCCCCAGAGCGGCGCAAACAGGAACTGCATCAGCGAATAGAGCGTGAACAACTGGGTGATCTGGAAGGGGGTGGCCTGGTGTTCCTGGGCATGATAGGCGAGATTCGGGATGATGATCCCGACGCCCAGCATGAGCAGGAACAGGGTGCTGAAAAGGATTCCCAGGGCCCGTGTCTGCAGCATCGCTCGCTCCGGCTTCAGCCACGCGCCAACCCCGGGGCAATCCTGCCCGCCATTCGGGGATGAGAGGCCAGCTATTTCCTTCCAACTCCTAAGTTTCGGTTCGGACTATCGGATCTCGAGTCGATCGATCTTGACCGTGTCAAGACTCCATCCCGTGTTTCGCTGCGTGTCGCTGATTTTGATGTAAATGGTTCCTGACGTACCTGTCCAAGCGAAGGGGTAGTTGATCCCTCCGACCGGCTCGAAGTTCTTGTCAATGACTGCATTGGGTATGTCCGTGTACGGCCCGTTCAGGGTTTGCGACCAAGAGAACTTGAAGTTGTCATTCTCGGGGTTGGTTGGCCTGTGGCCTTCAATGTTGAGCGTCAGGCAGGAGCCCAGCGGCACGTTGTCGAATCGCCAGACATGTTCCAGTACAGACACTCCATCGTCGACCTCTTTCAGAACTTCGTAGACATTGTCGGAAACCCGGGTTGATAAATAGGACCCGCTCACAATGGTTTCCAATCCCGTCAGGTGCTCGCCAGCCGCCGTTACGCGGGGCGGATTGGCAAGTACGCTCCCTGTACCCCCCGTGACCGCCAGCGCAAATGGCTGCGTAGCGTTCACAATGTTCGCTGCCCGGATTGACACAGACCAGACTCCCAGGGCGGGTGATGTGCGCCAGACGGCTTCCTCGACGTTCAAGGTATCACTGGAGCCCCCGGTGATCGACTGCCCTTCCCAAAAGTTGTTCCCGTTGAACACCGAGCAGCTTGGATCTCTTACCACGAGGTTAAGATTATTCACCAGGCTGGGAGAGGCACCCACTGCACCCGGGTAGTCGCTCCACACCAACGTCGCCTCGAGGGGAAGTGCGGAGTCTGTAACCTGGATTCTGTATTCCTTCTCCTCGCCGGCGGCGCCAAAGCCAATTGACTCGTCAAAGATCGTGAGCTTGCGACTATCACCGGCGAAAAACAAGGAATTATCCAAAAGGACTCTGCCCCACCCCTGGACCTTGTTTGGGTACTTGCGAACCGGCTGACAGCCCGGAGGAGGGCATTCCTGGCATGGGATGCACTCCTCGTAGGCGCTCGCATCCGTCATCTCGACGGCACCATTGATCACCACGGCCTTGATCAGAGCCGCCGAAGGACTCAGGGCGTTACCGGCTACCTTTGTTCCTGTCGGATACCAGCCTTCGGTAAAATACTGTCGGACAAGCGCAGCGCTCCCGGCGACCGCGGGATGCGCGAAGCTCGTACCACTCCAGAACACATATCTGTTGTACTCGTCGCCGTCGCACCCGAGAGGGCATAGCAGCGGATTCGTGCAACTGCTCCGGGCAACGCAAAGGGGCGACACGGTATTCGACCCGCCCCCGGGCGCCACAAGCGTTGGCTTCAGCCTCCCGTCGCAAGCGGGGCCACGACTGCTGTAGTTTGCCATCTTGTTGGCATCCATTCCATTCCACGAAGCGCCCACACTGATGAGATTCTTCGCCTGTGCCTGGCATCGGATGTTGCCCAGTTGCTCCTGAGCGCCCTCGTTCCCTGCACCAATCGTGATTAGAAAATCCTTGTGATCCCATACGAAACGGTCAGTCTGCTCCGCTCCGGCACAGTAGGGCTCTGGACCGGTTGGAGAACAACCGATCTTCTGAGTGCCGAACCCATTAGCGTGGATCTTGGCGAGTAGAGACCACGATGGGAGATAAATGCTGTTGTACAGATCCGGTGGGATGCAGCCAGCAGCCAGCCCCAGGTTTTCGTTGATAAGGCTGGCTGCAGGGGCGTGGCCGTCCTCAAAATCGTAAGTTGCGGCGGGAGGATAGTTGCCGGCGACAATCGACGCAACCGCGGTTCCGTGGGTATCGGCCACCGACGGGCTGCAAGGCGCGATCATAGGTAAGATCTTATAACTCATTGATTCCAGATCACTTGCTCGTGTGGGGGGATTTTGTGCTTGCAAGGCTCAACGGTGACCTGCCATTCTTTCGGTTGGATAACAACAGTCCGATCGAAAGGAGGCCACCGTTGAACCGAAGCCATGTTACCAGATACGCGGACGCACTGAGGGCGACTTTGAGTTGGCGGAACCTGACGACCCGAGGGCGCGAGACCCGGCACTGTCGCCGGCTGCGTGACGTCACACCCCAGCGCTTGGTCTGTGCTCTGGTGGAAGCCCTGGGCGCGTTTCGGGTGGAGACGGTCGCCGACATCCTGCGCACCTTCAACGCGCAGACCGGATTGAACACGCAGTACAAGGCGTTCTACAACCGGCTGGCGCAGCCCGAGTTCCCGCTCTTCATGCGCCAGGTGTTCCGCGACATCCTCAAGAACCTGTCGGCCAACGTCCTGCGCCCCGCGGCGGGTGGCCAGCTGGCCCACTTCGACGATCTGGTCGTGCAGGACGGCAGCTCGTTCGCGGTGCACGACGCCTTGGCCCGGAGGTTCGGAGGGCGGTTCACCACCATCCGCCCGGCCGCGGTCGAGATCCACACGTTCATGAGCGTGTTCCACGACCAGGTGATCGAGGCGGAGGTGGCCCCCGACAAAGATCCGGAGAGGAAGTTCCTGCCGCTGCCGCAGAGCTTGACCAACAAGCTCCTGCTGGCCGACCGGGGCTACCAGAGCCTCGACTACTGGGGGGAGGTCGCCGCCGCCGGCGGGTTCTTCCTGATGCGCGGCAAGAGCGACCTCAACCCCGGGTTGCTGGTGGTGCGCGGCCCCGGCGGTCGTCTGCGGCGGTTCGAGGGACGGAGTCTGCAGGACGTTCTTCGCTACTTGCCCCGGCGCCGCCTCGAACTGGACGTGGAGTGGGACCGGCCCGGCGGCAAGACGCTGCGCCTGAGAATGATTCTGATCTGGCATCGGCACAAGCAGGAGTACACGGTCCTGGTCACCAACGTGCCGCGCCGCGTGCTGACGGCCCGCCAGGTGGCCGAGGTGTACCGCCTGCGCTGGCAGATCGAGTTGCTGTTCAAGGAGTGGAAGTCGTACGCCAACCTGCACGACTTCACCAGCGCCAAGGCGCCGCTGGTGGAAGGTCTCATCTGGGCGAGCCTGTGCGCTGCGGCCCTGAAGAGGACCCTGGCCCATGCCAGTCAACGCGCCGGACAGGGGATCGCGGTCTCCACCCGCATCGTCGCCATGTGCGGGGCGCACATCCTGCACGATCTCCTCCGCTCGGTCTTGCGCGGCTTCCACCGGCTCGAAGTGATTCTGCACCGCATCGTCGAGTACTTGAGAGACAACGCCGCCCGTGCTCACCCACAACGCGACCGGCGAACCGGCCGCCTGCGCTTCGGCTTGGAGTACGTTGGTGTCAAGGCTTAAGTACCAAGCTATGAACGCTCTGCGTCAGGTGCGGCGGGCGCACGCCGAAGTTGAGTGTCGAGCGAGAACGTGCCGCCCGCCGTCGCCTGCACGCAGTTGTTATACAGATGCAGTTGACCAACTCTACGCTGTCTGACCCCCGCGACTGCAACGCCACGCATCACCACGACT
>JANNTZ010000271.1:0-3241 GCA_031394595.1 Acidobacteriota bacterium | reverse complement strand
ACCTTGTAGCCGGAAAACACCAGGAAGTCGCACCCCAGGGCGCGCACGTCGATCGGCGCATGGCAGGCGTGGTGCACCGCGTCCACGACCACGAGGGCGCCCCGCATCCTTGCCCCGGGGCGCGGCGTTCCATGCCGGCGCGCCAGGCGCACGACCGCCTCGATCGGCACGACCGAGCCGAGACCGTTCGAGGCGTAGGTCACGGCGATGATCCGGGTGCGGGCGTCCACCAAACGCGCCAGGTGATCGAGGTCCAGCATCCCGTCACGCGTCACGCCGCACTCGCGGATCTCCAGGTCCCGGTCCTCGCCCCAGACCGATTCCCACGGCGTGACGTTCGCCGCATGGTCGAGGCGTGTGACCACCAGGTTGTCCCCGGGACGCAGCAGGTCGCGGAACGCGAACGACAGGTTGAACAGGGCGTGGGAGGCCGACTGGTGGAAGGAAATCTCTTCCGGCGACGGTGCGTTGAGGAAATCAGCCACCACCCGCCGCGCTGCGTCGTGCAGGCGGGCGGTGGCGCGCTCGCCGTCGGTAATCGTGCCGTCCTGCGGGTTGGCGTGCAGCGCGATCCCGGACATGGCGCGGACACTCTCCTCGCAGAGAATCGTCCCGCCCGCGTTGTTGAGGTAGGTGCGACGGCCGCCGCTGAGATCGTGCCGCAGGGCCGGAAACCGGCGCCGGATCCATGGGTGCCGCCGGCGGACGATTTCCGCCAGTGCCTCCGGGCCGCTCACCACCGCATCTGCGGCGCCACGATCATCTGGCCGCCGTCCACCACCAGGGTCGTCCCGGTCATGAAGTCGCACGCCTCGGAGGCGAGGAACAACACCGCCGCTGCCACCTCGGCGGGTTCCCCGCCCCGGTCGAGGGCGCCGAGATTCTCGATCGGCACGCCACGCACCGGGAGATCGTTCACCGTCATGTCGGTGTGGATCCATCCCGGGGCCACCGTGTTGACCCGGATGCCGAACGGCGCGAAGTCGATCGCCATCGACCGCGTCAACCCGATGATCCCGGCCTTGGCAGCGTTGTAGGTCGCCGCGTGCTTCTCGCACTCGAGTCCCGACGTGGAAGAGATCGTGACGATCCGCCCGCGGACCTTCGCGTCACGCATGACGCGCGCCGCTTCACGGCCGCACAGGAAGGTGCCGCGCAGGTGCACGGCGATCATCCGGTCGAACTCCTCGACCGAGGTGTCGAGCATGTTCTTGTATGGATCGGCGATGCCCGCGTTGGTCACCATCACGTCGAGCCTGCCGAGACGGCGCACCGTTTCGGCCACCAGACGCCGGACGTCCTCCTCGCGGGCCACGTCGCAGCCGATCCCCTCGACGCGGCCGATCGACGCCAGTTCCTTCACCGCGGCGGTCACCGACGCCTCGCGCTGCGAGGCGATCATCACGGCGGCCCCATCCTTGAGGAACGCGGTGGCGATGGCGCGGCCGATGCCACGCGACCCGCCGGTGACCACCGCGACCTTCCCCTTCAGACCGTAGTCCATGGCACGCTCCTGTTGTCCGGGCCGCTATTCTAGGCCAGGAGGTGGGCGGCACGGACCCGCGGCCGGTGTTCGCCCGCGTGCTAGACTCGGCGCGTGAACGACGCCCTCCAGGATCGCTACGCGCCCAACAGCATCTGCTTCGGCTGCGGTCCGGCGAACGCGCAGGGTCTGCGGATCAAGAGCCGCGTCGACGACGACGGCGAAGTCGTCGCGTCGTGGACCGCCGCGCCGCACCACGAGGCCTTCCCGGGGATGGTCAGCGGTGGGATCATCGGGACGTTGCTCGACTGTCACAGCAACTGGACCGCCGCCTATCACCTCATGAAGAAGAGCGGCGCCGACCACCCGCCCTGCACCGTGACGGCCGAATTCACCGTGAAGCTGCGACGCCCGACGCCGAGCGCGGCGCCGATCCTGGTGCGGGCCCGCGCCGTGGACGTCCAGGGCGATCGGGCGATCGTGGAGGCGCGGATCGAAGCCGGCGAGCAGACAACCGCCACCTTTCGCGGCCTGTTCGTCGCCGTCAAGCCTGGGCACCCGGCGTACGGACGCTGGTAGTCGGCCTTCAGGCCTGCGGTGTGGACGAACCGCCGCCCGCCGGTCCCTGTCGGATGACGCTCAGCGCCGTCGCGATCATCGACGCCACGTCCGAGACGCTTGCCGGCAGGATGAGGGTGTTGGTCTCCTTGGCGAGCTCCCCGAACTGCTCGATGTAGGCCTCGGCAACACGCAGCTGGACCGCCTGGAAGCCGCCGGGCGCCTGGGTCGCGGCCGCTACCTTCTTGATGCCCTCCGCGGTGGCATTGGCCACCGCCAGGATCGCCGATGCCTGCCCCTCGGCTTCGTTGATCTGTCTCTGGCGGGCCGCCTCCGACGCCTTGATCACCTGCTGCTTCTCGCCCTCGGCGGTGTTGATCGCCGCGTCGCGCTGGCCCTCGGACGTCAGCACCACCGCGCGCTTCTCGCGCTCCGCCCGCATCTGCTTCTCCATCGCGGCCAGCACGTCGTGCGGCGGGGTGATGTTCTTGATCTCGTAGCGCAGCACCTTGACGCCCCAGGGCTCGGAGGCCTTGTCGAGCTCGTTGACCACCTGCATGTTGATCGTGGTGCGCTCCTCGAAAGTCCGGTCGAGATCGATCTTCCCGATCTCGCTGCGCAGCGTCGTCTGGGCCAGCTGCGAGATGGCGAACAGGTAGTCGGCAGCGCCATAGGACGCCCGCTGCGGGTCCATGACCTTCAGGTAGAGCACCCCGTCCACCCCCACCTGGACGTTGTCACGGGTGATGCAGACCTGCTCGGGGATGTCCAGGGCGCGTTCTTTGAGCGAGTGGCGGTAGCGGATGACGTCGAAGAACGGCAGCAGTACGTGGAACCCGGCGCCGAGGATGTTGTGGAACTTGCCGAGACGCTCGACGACGAAGGACTCCTGCTGCGGCACGACGACCGCCGTCTTGGCGATGACGATGATCACGAGGAGGACGACGACGGCGGAAACGATGGCGGTGGTCATCACGGGAGTACCTCCGGGCGCGGGAGCGCGCTCAGCAGGAACGGACCAACAGTTTCAGACCTTGGACGTTTTCGACCCGGACCGTTTCGCCGCGGGCCAGCAGTCGCTGGTCGAGATTGCGCACCGTCCAGGAGGTGCCCCGGAACTCCGCCCGCCCTTCGGCCTGCGGGGCGACGTCGTCCAGCAGCAGCACCGTCTCGCCGCGCATCGTGTCGACCGGATCGGGG
>JANNTZ010000270.1:0-2335 GCA_031394595.1 Acidobacteriota bacterium | reverse complement strand
CCAGGCGCCCGCCGTAGATCTGCTGGGCCGTGAGAGCCTCCTCCAGTCGCTCGGGCGTCAGCAGGCCCTGCTGGACGAGGAGCTGAACGATCCGGAACATAGCCACGCGGCCTCCTGATGCGGCGACCAGCCCCCGCGCGGGAGCCGGTTTGCCACCAAGGTGCTTCGGCATCGAGAGGGCCAGACTTGAACGGGCGCCGCAGGGGACGCCCCTATTGCGGGGGCAGCGGACGGCCATCTGCGTGCCTTGCGATGCGGCTCCGCCACGCGGAGCCTGGGGCGGGCGAGCTGACGCTCGCCCCTATTGCGGGGGCGGCGGCGGGTCATCTGCGGCCCTTCGCGGTCGCTCGGGGTCGGTCACCTACCTCCATGTAGGCTCCCTCCCCCTCGCTCCGCTCATGGCCGCATCTGACGCGCCGGCGCTCCCCGCAACCCAAAGAAATCCTCGCAAGAAGCGAAGAAGTCGAACCGGAAGGATCTACGCCGGAACGATGCGCGTCGCACGCCGTAGGGGTCAGGCTCTGCCTGACCCGCTCGCGTCGCGATGGCGCCAACCGTCGTGCTGTCCTCGCCGTCGCGGGCGAGACGAAGTCTCGCCCCTGGTATGGAGTGACCGTGTCAAGCCTGCCGCGACCTCGATTCGTGCGGTGCCTTTCTGTCTTTCTGCCTTTCCCCTAGGTGCCCTTCCTTGTTCGGTTCGTCAGGAGGAGGAGTCGGCGGACGAGAGTGGCGGCTTCGACAACGAGTCACCCTGGTATTCGCGGGTTGCTCGACGTGAGTCGAGCCGAGCCGCAGGACAGTGATCCGTCGGGATGCTGCGCGGACTACGGTACGCGGGTTCCGACTCGAGGGACGTCGTGCCGCAAGGGGCGAGCGCGCATGCTTCCTGTCAGTGCCAGTTCTCGTCCGCCTACCCGACCTCCTGAGGGATGTGCCTGGTTCGTTGCGTGATGCCGTGCCGTTGCGTCAGCTCGTCGTCGTCGTGCGGTGTCTCGCCTCCCACGTCAGGATGTCCCAGACGAATCCCGTCAGCTCCCTGGCGACGGCCACCGTCACCTTGTTGCTCTCCTTGCCGCGCTGGACCAGCGCACGATGACGCTTGCTGAGGCGTCGTTCCGCCTTCTCGGCCACCGCCACCGCCCATGCAGGCTTGTCCCGCCGCCGAGCTCGCAGCGTCGGGCTCGGCTTCACCCCGTGACGCGCGTGCCAGGCTACCTCCACGAGGACCGTCCGGGCTCGCAGGTTGCCCGCCTTCGTGATCCGTCCTCGTCGTTCGCGCGGCCCGCTCGAGTGCTCGCTCGGCACCAGGCCCAGGTACGACATCAGCTCGCGAGGCGTCCGGAACCGCTCGATTCCGTGCAGCTCCGTCAGCAGGACCATGGCCGACATCGTGTCGATCCCCTTCACGCACCGCAGTTGTCCCACCTTCTCGCGGTACGCCTCCGTCTCGGCCAGCTTCTCCACGTGCTCCTGGAGCTGACGGACCCTGTCATCCACTTGCATGAGTGCCTGCTTGCTGTCGTCCAGCACGACATCGTCCGTCGGGTCCGGCATGTGGAGACTCCACAGCCAAGCCCAGTGCGCCTTCGTCCACGTCCGCTTCGGATACCTCACCCCGCGCAACAGCAGGAACTTGCCCAGCCGATTGCGGTCCCGCTGGCGATCCGACTTCGCTGACTGCAGCCGCCGCGTCAGTTCGCGGGCCGCTTCCTGCGCAGGCGTCGGCGGACGCACCATCGTGAGCATCCCCGCCCGCAGCATGGTCGCCAGCTTCTGCGCATCACGACGGTCCGTCTTGATGCGCTCGCCAGGCTTCACCGGGATCAGCGACGGCGCCACGACGTCACACGCGATCCCGGCTTCCTCCAGCCACCGCAGCAGCTGGTACCCGGTCGGGCCCGCCTCGTAGCAGGCTCGAATCGGGCCGCCATCCAGCTTCTTCAGCTGCTTCGCGAACCGCTCCACCTCGCGCTTGTTGTTGACCAGCGACATCTCCAACGGCCGCTCGTGCCCGGGCCGCAACACCGTCGCCACGATCGTCTCCGCGTGAACATCCAACCCCACGTGCGTGATACCTTCCATGTGACCGGCTCCTTTCGCATGCGGCTCTACTGCCCTCGGGCAGCAATCCGCGATTTACGGCGGCATCGGCCGCCTTCTTGCCTTCTCAAGCGCAAGTCTGCGACAGAGAGCCGGTCACTCCATACTGACTACAGCAAGTCGCATGCGGTGGAGCCACCGTAGAGGCGATGCGACAGCGTCGCCCGCGCCGCATTGCACGAAGCGCATTGCGCCGTACCGAGCGACGCTCAGTCGCGCTCAGCTCCCCGCGCCG
>JANNTZ010000260.1:0-25253 GCA_031394595.1 Acidobacteriota bacterium | reverse complement strand
ACATCACCTCCGCCAAGGCGATGGAGAGCCGCCTGATCCACTCGGAGAAACTGGCCGCCATCGGCCAGGCGGCGGCGAGCATCGCCCACGAGACGCGCAACGCGCTGGCCGGCATCGCCGGGACCATCCAGGTACTCAAGGACAGTCCGGCCTGGGACAAGCTGCCGCCCGGGGTCGGCCTGGAGGTCGACATCCAGGTGGCGCGCATCGCGCACATCGTCAACGACCTCCTGTCGTACGCCCGGCCGGCGTCGATCCACCCCCAGGCGTCCGACATCCACCGGCTGATCGACCACGTCGTGACTTCGACCTCGACGCTGCCGGACGCCTCGGGCAAGCGCGTGATTCGCGAGTATGCTCCCGGGAACTTGAAGGTGGAGGCCGATCCCGGCCTGCTGGAGCAGGCGTTCACCAACGTCGTCACCAACGCCTACCAGGCCATGCACCCGGGAGACACACTGGCGATTGCGACCCGGATCCAGAACGGATCGGTCGAGGTCGAGTTCCGTGACTCCGGCCGCGGGATGAACGACGAGTCGCTGCAACGGGCCTTCGAGCCATTCTTCACCACCAAGGTGCGGGGGACCGGGCTCGGCCTGCCGATCGTCCGCACCATCGTCGAGGCCCATCACGGGACGGTCCACTTGTCGAGCGCGCCGAATCAGGGCACGATCGTGACGTTCACGCTGCCCACGCGGGCGGCCCATACTCACTAGGAGGGTTTCCTGCATGCGGATCCAGAGACTCGCGACCCTGATCGGCGGCGCGGCGATGGTTGCCGGACTGACGGCCGGGATCACCCTCGCCGGCGACGCGCAGTACGTGGGCCAGGCCAAGTGCAAGATCTGCCACATGAACGAGCAGAGGATCTGGGTGGCGAGCAAACACGCCAACGCCTTCAATGTCCTCAAGCCGGAGGACCAGGCGAAGCCGGAGTGCATCTCCTGCCATACCACGGGCCAGGGGAAGCCGGCGGCCGCCGGGGCCGACCTGAAGGGTGTGCAGTGCGAGTCCTGCCACGGTCCGGGCAGCGCCTACAAGGCGGTGGACATCATGAGCAAATCGAAGTTCGCCGCCGATCGAGCCGGCGCCCATGCGAAGGCGGTGGCGGCCGGCCTCATCGTCCCGGACGAAGCGACCTGCAAGGGCTGCCACAACGAGAAGAGCCCGACCTTCAAGGGCTTCGACTTCGCCGCCATGAAGGAAAAGATCAAGCACTGGAAGTGAGTTGCCTGTCAGCCGTCTGCAGGACGGGGGGACGTCATGGCAAATGAAACGCTGCTGATCGTCGAAGACGAAAAACTCGTCCGCTGGTCGCTCAACGAGCGGCTGAAGAAGGAAGGGTACGAGGTCTTCGAGGCCGAGACCGGCGGCGCCGGCCTCGACATCCTGAAGCAGGAGACCATCGATCTCCTGCTCCTCGACTACCGCCTCCCGGACATGACCGGGATGGACATCCTCAAGAAGGTCGTCGTCGACTGGCCCGAGACCATGGTCCTGCTGATGACCGCATACAGCAGCGTCGACTCGGCGGTCGAGGCGATCAAGATCGGCGCCTACGACTACATCAACAAGCCGTTCAACCACGACGAGTTGGTGGTCACCATCGGCCGGGCCCTCGAGTCGAGCCGTCTGCGGCGCGAGGTGCACCATCTGCGTTCCGAGCAGCAGGAGCGCTACGGACTCTCCAGCATCATCGGCCGCAGCCCGGCGATCCTCGAAGTCTTCGAGCTGATCCGGAAGATCGCCAAGAGCCAGGCCAGCACCGTCCTGCTCACCGGCGAGTCGGGGACCGGCAAGGACCTGGTCGCCAAGGCGGTGCATTACGCCTCGGACCGCGCCCACCACCCGTTCATGAACATCACCTGCTCGGCGCTCCCCGAGAGCCTGCTGGAGAGCGAGCTGATGGGGCACGAGCGCGGCTCGTTCACCGACGCCCGTTACCTCAAGAAAGGGCTGTTCGAGCTGGCCGAGGGCGGGACGGTGTTCCTCGACGAGATCGGCGACATGGGGGCGCTGCTGCAGGCGAAGCTGCTGCGCTTCCTGCAGGAAAAGACCTTCAAGCGGGTCGGCGGCATCAAGGACATCACCGTGGACGTCCGGATCATCGCCGCCACCAACCGCGACTTGGCGAAGGCGGTGCGCGAAGGGCGGTTCCGAGAGGACCTCTACTACCGCCTCAAGGTGATCCCGGTGATCCTGCCGGCGCTGCGCGAGCGGCGCGAGGACATTCCACTGCTGATCAAGTTTTTCATCGACGGCTTCAACCGCGAGTTCAAGAAACAGACCAAGGGAGTGACCGAAGAGGCGCTGGAGCGTCTGGCCGCCTACAACTGGCCCGGCAACGTGCGCGAGCTGCGCAACGTCATCGAGCGGGTGATGATCCTGGAGAACAAGCCGGAGATCACCGTGGAAGATCTGCCGCGCGAGATCCGCGAGCACGCCCACGAGGAGCCGCTGCCGGTACCGGACGGTTTCCGGCTGCCCGATGCCGGCTTCGCGCTCAAGGAGATCGAGCAGGCGATGGTGCGGCAGGCGCTCGACCGGGCGGCGGGCAATCAGAGTCGCGCGGCGCGGCTGCTGTCGATCTCTCGGGATACGTTGCGCTACAAGATGAAGAAGTACGGCCTCCTCTAATCCACCGGTGAAGAAGCGGGCCCTGCCCGCTTCTTCACCTCGGCCCCGACGATCCTTACAGCTCAGAACGACCCTGTCTGCGGGACGGCAACCCGCACGGCTCTCGTATTCGACTTCGCGGATCGAAGAATCAGCGACAGCCGGCTTGGCGGATCTTCAACTCAGCGGCGGTCGACTTCGCGGATTTTGAGGTAGAGGCCGGCCAGTAATAGGCCGATGAAGCCGACGCTCACGGCCAATCCCTTGCGGCGGAACTGGACTTCGGCGAGGGCTTCCTCGCCGGCGGCGCGGCCACGGTCGGCGGCCTGGACGCCTTCTCCGGCGCGGCGGATCAGACGGTCGGGGTCGAAGGAGTGGATGAGCGCGCGAGTCTCCACCAGACCGGTGACGCCCTCGTTCTTGAGGTTGAACAGCGCCTCGCTGACCTCCATGCCGGCTTCCTCGGCGCGTTGCAGTGTCGCCTGCGCATCGTACAGCGCCTTCGAGTAGCCGTCGATCGCCGCCCGGATCCGGACACTCTGCTGGTCGCAGGCGTCCCCCGGTTGGTGGCATTGACCGCAGGTGGTCCCCTTGCCGGTGCCGATCATCCGGTCGCCCGGCCGCGGGATCTCGTGGTTGCCGTGGCAGGTGATGCACTCGCTGGCGCCGGTGGCATCGAAGAGCGCCTTCTTGAACGACTCGCGGAACAGCGTCGCCTCGCGGCCATGGCATTGGCCGCAGACGAAGGCCAGCGAGGTCACGCCGGGCGGGACGGCGCCGTGGTTGCCGTGACAGTCGTTGCAGACCGGGGCCGAGAGATCGCCACGCTTGAACATCGCCTCGGCATGCACGCTCTTGCGCCAGGCCTCCACCGGATTGCCGGTCAGGCCGTAGGGAGCCATGCGCGCCGCATCGGCGTGGCAGGCCCCGCAGGTGTCGGGCACGTTGGTCGGATGAGTCTTCGACCGGGAGTTCGAGGTCGGCCTGATCCCGTGCGCTCCGTGGCAATCGGTGCAGGTGGCAACCTGGGTGTCCCCCTTGGCATTGCGCACTCCATGCACGCTGCTCCGGTACTCCGCCACCTGGTCGACGCGCGCCGCGGGATTGAACCTCTTCATGAACGCCGCGTCGCCGTGACAGCGGCCGCAGAATTCGGCCACCCGGGCCCGCGGTGGGCGCGCCACGAAACCCTTCGCGACATTCATGGCGCGCTCGGCATCCTCGGCCGCCGTCGCCGATCCGTCGCCGCCGTGACACCCGACACAGCCGAGGTCGCGGGACTGGTGAATGTCATCCTTCCAGGTCTCCACCGGCGCGTAAAGGTTCGGGACATCGTCCTTGAAGGCGCGATGGCAGGTCACGCACGACTCCTCCGCCGCCGACACCGGCGCCATCTGGAGCGCCAAGGCGGTGCCGATCAGCAGCAGCATGGCGGCCGATCGACGGCCCCAGAGGAACCCCAGCAGCAGGACTCCGATCGGCAGCAGCACCGGCCAGATCGACCGGTAGCCGATCGCGGTCATCGCGACGATGTAGACGATCGCCGCCCAGCCGCCCCAGGTGAACAGGGTCGAGCGGCGCCCGACACCCGGTGTCCGGTCGAGGAACGGTACTAGCAGTACGACCAACCCCGCGGCGCTGAACGCCATGATCGCCAGGGCTTCGTACTCGATCCCCAGCATGTCGCCGCCGGGAATCTTCTTGAGCGTTTCGAACATGAACACGAAGTACCACTCCGGGCGAATGTCGGCCGGCGCCGACAGGAACGGGTCCGCCTTGCGGCCCAGCTCCCACGGCGCGTAGGCGGCGAGCGCTGCCAGGATCGCCAGCGCCAGCGTCCAGCCGAACAGATCGCGCAACAGGAAGTTCGGCACGAACGGCATGGTGCGGGGTGCCCCGCCGCGTTCCACCACCGGTGGGACGCTCATGCCGTGCTTCTGGACGAGCAGGAGGTGCAGTCCCAGCAGCGACGCCGTGATGGCCGGCAGGATCGCGACGTGCCAGCCGTAGAAGCGCGACAGCGTCGCCCCGGTCACCCGATCGCCGCCACGCAGGAAGCGCAGCATCCACTCCCCCATCACCGGCAACGAACCGGCGATGTCGGTCCCGACCTTGGTGGCGAAGAAGGCCAGCTCGTTCCACGGCAGCAGGTAGCCCGAGAACCCGAACCCCAGCGCCAGGAACAGCACCAGCGTGCCGCTGAACCAGGTCAGCTCGCGCGGCCGCCGATAGGCCTTCAGGAAGAAGACGCTGAACAGGTGGATCATCGCCGCCCCGATCATCAGGTTGGCGCTCCACGAATGGACCGAACGAATCAGCCAGCCGAACTGCACTTGCGTCACGATGAACTGCACCGACTCGTAGGCCTCGTCGGCGCTGGGCCGGTAGTACAGCATCAACAAGATGCCGGTCCCCACCTGCACCAGGAAGAAAAACAGCGTCATCCCGCCGAGGTAATACCAGAGGCTGTGCCGGTGCCGTGGCACCGTCTTGTGCATCGCCGCCTCTTTGAGGGCGGACAGCCCCACCCGCTCGTCCAGCCAGGCGTTCAGCGCGGCGAAGTTCATCTCGCGTCCCCGCGGTTCATCACGTTCTCGACACGAAGATGTCATCGCCGACCACGTTCACGGTGTAGGCCGTCAGCGGCTTGGGGGGCGGGCCGGCGACGTTGGTGCCGTGGAGATCGTAGAAACCGTTGTGACAGGCGCACCAGATCTGGTCGACGTCCGACTTGAACTGCACCGTGCAGTCGAGATGCGTGCAGGTGGCGGAGAAGGCTCGGTAGTCTCCTTCCCGGTTCTGCACCAGGATCCCCGGCGACGACCCGAAGCGGAAGATTTTCCAGCGCGCCTGCCCAAGTTCCGACACCTTGCCGGCCAGCACCTGCGAGGTCTCGGCTTCCGCGATCCTCGGGGGAATGATGAAACGGACCACCGGGTAGAAAATCGCCGCCAGCACGCTCCCGGCCCCCGTCCCGAGGACCCAGTTGACGAAGCGGCGACGCGACGGACCCGTTCCGGCCTGGCCTTGACGACTCGAGGACGCCTGCGGCTGATCAGGGCACACGGTTTCCTCCCGAGAGGTTGGACGCGGGGGGGATGATACGACGACCGCATGCGGTTGCGACCCACCAGTAGACCGGCAATCGACCCCGATACGAGCGCGGCTCCCCCCGAATTCGGCGCCTTGGGTTGCAAATTTTGGGCCCTGAATGACTTCGCGTGACGTGGGGCGGGCGAACTGGATCTCCCCCGCACCCGATGCGTGCAATCGCGCACCTGTGCGCCATCCCCCGTCCGATCCGGTCCCGGGGCCGTCCATCTCTCCACCGCCCAAGGGGCCCGGTGGTCTTGCTTTCGGCACGCGGGTTGCTCATGGTAAGAGTGAGGCCCGGTCTTCGAGGGGAGGCAACATGGGCGGCATGCCACGTGTCGATTACAGCCAGTCACCTTTCCTGATCATCTGGGAAACCACCCAGGCCTGCGATCTGGCCTGCCTTCACTGCCGCGCCTCGGCGCAGCCGGAACATAATCGGTCGGAACTGACCACCACCGAAGGACGCTATCTGCTGCGCCAGGCGGCGGCGATCGGGACGCCGATCTTCATTCTCAGCGGCGGGGATCCGCTGAAGCGGGCCGATCTCTTCGATCTGGTGCGGACCGGAGCCGACCTCGGCCTGCGGATGGCGACCATCCCGGCGGCGACGCCCCTTCTGGTCGAGCCGGTTGTCGTCCGCTTGAAGGAAGCCGGCCTCAGCCAGATGGCGCTGAGCCTCGACTACCCGACCGCCGATCTGCACGACCGCTTCCGCGGTGTCCCCGGCGCCTTCGCCAGGACGATGCAGGCGGTCGAGTGGGCCCACAAATACGACCTGCCGCTGCAGATCAACACGACGCTGTGCGCCGAGTCGGCGCCGCACCTCGAGGCGATGGCCGATCTGGTGAAGCGCCTCGGCATCGTCTTCTGGGAAGTCTTCTTTCTGGTGCCGATGGGGCGCGGGACAGCGCTCGGCGGTCTCACGGCCGCCCAGTGCGAGGAACTGTTCGCGGTCCTCTACCAGGTGCAAAAGGAGAACCGCTTCCTGGTGAAGGTCACCGAGGCCCCGCACTATCGCCGCTACGTCAGCCAGCGCGAATGGGAGGAGGCCGGCCAGCGGGCGCGCCCGGACGAAGTGGTCGCCCACCTGCCGCGCCAGTTGATCCGGACCGAGGGGCCGGGCCGCAGCATCGGCCTGGCGACCCAGGGGGTCAACGCCGGCAACGGCTTCCTGTTCGTGTCGCACACCGGGGACTTCTACCCCAGCGGCTTCCTGCCGATCGCGGCGGGCAACGTCCGCACGCATTCATTGGAAGACGTCTACCGGCGGTCGGATCTGTTCCGGACGCTGCGCCGGCCCGACGGATTCAAGGGCGTCTGCGGCGTGTGCGAGTTCAACGCCATCTGCGGCGGCTCGCGCGCCCGCGCCTATGCCCTGACCGGCGATCACCTGGGCAGTGACCCATGGTGCGTCTACCGTCCGGAGGTCCGCCCGCAGGCGGTCGGCCCGGCACCGATGTAAGTCGGGCGAGAGGAGGGAACCATGACACGCGTGATCGTCACCACCCTCGGAGCCGCCGTGGCGCTGGCGGCCGGTCTGCTGACCCCCTCCGACTGGGCCATCCCGGTGCCACCCGGAGATCGAATCGCCCTGGCCGGCCAGCAAGCGACGCCTCCGCCGCCGCCCCCCAGGATCAAGCCGGTGACCGTTCCGGCGGCTGAGAAGGAGCGCAAGAACCCGGTGCCCAACGTCCCCGAGGCAATCGAAGCCGGCCGCGTCCTCTTCACCTCCCAGTGCCATCTCTGCCACGGCAAAGGCGGCGAAGGCCGAGGCGAACTCGCCCGCGAGCTCGGCATGACGATGGCTGACTTCACGAACCCCAAGTGGCAGACGAAACGGACCGACGGCGAACTCTTCTACATCACGACTCACGGCCACGGCGACATGCCGCCCGAGAAGCGCCTGCTGGAACAGCAGGTGTGGGAGACGATCCACTTCATCCGCACGCTGGGGAAGCCGGTCACGAAGCCGTAGGGAGGGGCGCGCAGTTCCCCGGGTATCCACCCGTCCGCGTGGGTCGGTCCCCGTTGTCCCCGACAGGACCTCCGCGCTATAGTTCCGCGCCCTGATGTGCAATCTGTTCCCATTCCTTACCGCGGAGGCGCCCATGCGGAACGAGTTCATGGAATTCCTGAAACAGTACGGCGTGATCGGTCTGGCGATCGCGGTGATCATCGGCGGCAAAGCCAATGCGCTGGTCACCACGATGGTGGACGGCGTCCTGATGCCGATCGTGACCTTCTTCATCCCCGGCGGTGGCTGGCGCACCGCCACGCTGGACGTGGGGTCGATGCACTTTCTCCTCGGTCCCGTGTTCGGTGCGGGGATCGATTTTCTGATCGTGGCGTTCCTGGTGTTCTGGTTCTCGAAGAAGGTACTGAAGGAAGCGACCGTCGCCAAGAAGTAACTCCGCCGCCGCGATTCGATGGAGGTTCGGATGCGTCAGCAGATCGTGCGGGTCGGCCTGATTGCCGTGCTCGTGGTTGTCGCGATGCCCTCCGGGGCGCGCGCGGCGGGCGACGGCGCGGGACCGGGCGGCGCCGGGACGGAGGCGCCCTACCAGTCGGCGGAAGTCTGCGGCGTCTGCCACGAGGCGATCCACAAGGCCTGGGCCGACTCGCCGCACGCCCGGTCGTCCACCAACCCGCTGTACCGCGAGGCGCTGCGGCTGGCGGTCGAGAACGCCCCCGAGAAGGACAAGGATTCGGTCCGCAAGGAGTGCGTCTGGTGCCACGCGCCGACGACGCTTCTGACCGGCGACCACCAGATGACGCAGCCGCTGTCGCAGGAAGGGACCACCTGCGATTTCTGCCACACGGTCGTCGAGGTCGATCTCGCCAGGACCGGCCACCCGTTCACTCTCGAGCCGGGGTCGGTGAAGCGCGGGCCGTTCGAGTACGGCGCCATTGACGGACACGGCACCGCCTACTCGCCGCTGCATCGGGCCAGCCCGCTGCTGTGCGCGGCCTGTCACGAGTACCGCAACGCCCGCGGCGTGGCGGTGCTGGCGACCTACTCCGACTGGAAGGCGGGGCCATACCCGGCGCGCGGGGTCCCCTGCCAGGACTGCCACATGGCGCTGGTTCCCGGCAGCATCACGAAGGACAGCACGCCCCGGGGCGGCCTGCGGGTCATCAACCTGCACCGGGTCGTCGGCGGCAGCTCCAAAAGCCAGCTGGCGCGCGGGCTCGACCTGGCGATCGCATCGTTCACGCGCAGCGGCGGCAGCGCCCAGGTGAGCGTGACGGTGACCAACTCCGCCGCGGGGCACCCGGTGCCGGGCGGGCTCCCGTCCCGCGCCCTGGTGGTCTCCGCCGCCGTCGAAACCTCCGACGGCCGGATGCAGCACCGGCAGGAGAAGATCTACCGGCGCGAGCTGAAGGACGACAAGGGCCGCGTCCTGACCGGCGTCGCCGACATGTTCCTGAAGGCGGCCTCGGTCGGACGCGACAACCGGATCAAGCCGCAGGAGTCCCGTCAGGAACGCTTCACGCTGCCGTTGCCGCAGGGGGCACGGGCGGTCGTCGTGCGACTTGAGTACCGCGATTCGTCCGACCCGCGCGGCACGCCGCTGACGACGCTGATCACCGAGAGCCGCCGCGAACTGACCGGCCCCTGATCCCTGCGCGCCCCGACCCCTCTTCGAGTCGGGGCGGGTCGACCGCTCCTACGGACAGACGGTGTACAGCCGCGCCGCGCCGTCCCAGCGGATCCCGTAGTCGGCCACCTGCGTGTTGCGCACCAGGTAGTAGAGAGCCTTTCCGAGCGCCGGCATCAGCGTGTCGTCCACGAACAGGAAGGGAGTCGCCAGCGCCAGGCAGGACGAGACCGCCGAAGCGGGGTCAAAGATCTTGCTGTCGCTGCGGATCACATCGTACAACTGACCCGCGGGCAGCTGGTCCGTCCAGGAGTAGCGCACCTTGTTGGCGACGGTGTTGAAACTGTCGCCATGGATCTCGTCCACCGCCACGTCGCAGTCGTTGTCCAGCGAATCGTAAAGCTCCGCCGCCCCCGGGTACACCACCGCCCGCGTGTCGTCGCAGTCCCGCTGTGGGCCGTTGGCGCACGCCGGCCCGCCGGGATCTCCGTACCCGTCCCCGTCGGTATCCCGGCATGCAACGGCGCCGCAGTCGGTGTCGGTCACGTTGTCATAGAGGAGGTCGCCGTCGTTGTCGAGACCTTTGCCGTCCGGTGCGCCGGTCGTCAGGTTCCAGAAGTCCTCCAGACCATCGGTGTTGCAGGGGTTCGTCGGGACGACGTCGGTGGCGCCGTAGTAGCCCGGCATCGTGTTCTCCGGCGGCGGCAACGGGTCGCTGACGTGGCAGCCGGCGGCGTTGCAGCGTCGCCCCGCGGGGTCCGGCGGCACGCCGACCAGCAGGTGGTGCTGTCGCAGACCGGCCCCACTGCTGCCACCGGTCGGCAGGACCTGGCCATGGCAACCGATGCAGCCGAGGCCGCCGACGACGCCGGACGATCCGAGACGCGGCACGTCACCGGTGCTGGTGTGGCATTTCCTGCAGGTGCCGGTGGCCGACGCCTCGTGGCTGCCGTGCAGAGGACCGCGCCCCATGAAACCACCCGCCCCACTCTCGTGGCAGGAGGCGCAGTTCCCCCGTCCGTCCGGGGCGCTGCTGTCCGAATAGAGATCGTAGCCGCGCACGTCCACGGTCACGATCACCGCGAGCGCCAGTGCCGCGCCGGCCGCGATGGCCAGCCTCAGGATCCACGGCGACATTGCTGCTTTCCGCATCTGGTTTCCTCCCCAAGGGCTATCGAATGACTGCTTAGAATCCCGGCAGCTTCTGATGAGTGTTGGCCCGCGCCAGGGCGGCGATTACGGCGTCGTCCTCGACGGTCGAGAAGTCTTCGTAGTAGTCGCCGACCGCCATGAGGTCGCGCCGGACCACGGGGCAGACGAACATGTCGGCCTCGGCGGAAAAGCGCTCGGCGCCGGCGGTCGACGCGCAGGGCGACGCCACCAGGACGCGCGGCGCGCCGTGGTAGCGGGCATAGGACAGGGCGGCGTGCAGCGTCAGCCCGGTCGCCACTCCATCGTCCACCAGGACCACCTCGAGCCCGGGCAGGTAGGCCGACAGCGGCGGCACCCGGTAAAGGTCGATGCGCCGGCGGACCTCGTCCCAGACACGCACGCGGGCCGCTTCGATCTCTCCGGATCCGAGGCCGAGACGCGTGACGGTCTCCGGGTCCACCGTCGCGTAGCCGTCCTCGTCGATCGATCCGATCGCCAGCTCGGGGGCGCGCGGGACCGTCAGCTTCTGGGCGTAGACCACCGTCAGGGGGGCGCGCAGCCGCTCCGCCACCGGCAGCGCCACGATCACGCCGCCGCGCGGCACTGCCGCGACGACGCACGGCCGGGTCACCAGGCCGGCAAGCTCGTCCGCCAGGATCTCCCCCGCTTCGGTGCGATCGCGGAACAGGACCGGCTCGCGTCCCTCCGGCCCCCAGACGGGCCAGCCGGCCTCGCCCGAAGGGCCATGCGTGAGGTGCCGGCGGATCATGGGTGTCCTGCCCGCATCTGCGAAGAGGATATCGGACACGGCCTGCGTCCCTCCACCGTACCGATATTGCAAGCCATGTGCCACGCGGGGGGCAAGCGCGGCCGGCCGAAGGTCAGGCGCGCCCGCCGGACGCGGCGCTGGACCGCCGGCGCGGGCCGCCATCGCGCATGATCCAGCGGCGGGACTGCGGCAAAGGACGCTCCGCGCCGCGTCCGATCAGTTCCAGCAGGTCGGAGACGGTCGCGATCCCGACGACCCGGCCGCGATGGACGACCGGCAGGCAACTGATGGTGTGGCCGCGCAGCAGGTTGGCGGCCTCGCGCACCGTGGTGTCGGGGGTCACCGTGGTGACATGGGCCGACATGATGTCGGCCACCTGGCGTCCGACGCGCAGCATGTCACCCTGCTCGCCTCCGAGGTCCCGGTCGGAGATCACGCCGACCAGCCGGCCGCTCTCCTCCACGACCAGGTGGCGGATCCGGTAGAGACGCATCCGCTGCCAGGCTTCGTCAGCCGGGGTGTCCGGTCCGATGGTCCGAACCGGGGCGCTCATGATGTCTCGCATCCGCATGGTCGACCCCTCCTTCTCCCTGACCATGAATGAAGCAAGCGGCGTGCCCCGCTGGAGCGGCGTGGGCGTGTGCGCGAAAACCCGCCCGCGCCGTGGCGGGCCCCCTGTGAGGGGCTCGTCGCGGCGCGGGTGAATCTTTATGTAGCGGTGACGCCTGTCAGTAGCGGTAGCGGAGCAGCAGGCTCAGAATGTGGTTCGAGTAGTTGAGATAATCCATCCCGAGGTAAATCGCCGTGGCGGACCCGGGGTCGTTCGTCGGGTCCCCCATGTAGGGCTGCATGAAGTCGCTGGCCCAGTTGTCCTCCTGCCAGCGCTCGTACCACCAGCGGATCGAGTAGTCGAGGTTCGGCCGGATGGCGTGGGTCAGCGCCAGGCGGGCGATCGCCAGCCGCGTGTCAACCTGTGGGAAGGCGGTCAGGGTGGTATTGCCCGAAGCGGCCCCACCCGGGACGAACGTCGTGTCGAGGTCCCCCTTCCCTTCCGAACGGGATACGTCGGCGTTCAGCCTCCAGGTATTCTTGGCGTTGAGCGTCGCGTCGAACCCGAACGAGTAGGTGTAGTAGCGGTCCTCGGCGTCGCTGGCCCAGTCGTCGAGCGGGCTGTCCGATCCGAACTGATTGGGGGCGGTTCCGGTTGGCGCCCGGTAGCGGCTCGCCATGCCGTACTCGCTGGTCTCCCAGGTGTAGTCGGCATAGCAGTTGAAGCGGCTCGACGGGTTGAGCGCCACACCCACCGTGTAGGCATAGAGCGTGTCATGGGTGCGGCCGGCCAGCCGGAGCGTGTACGTCTCAGGCGTTGGCGGCGTCGGGAGCACGTCCGGAATCCTGTCTTCCATCACGGTGAACGACGTGCCGATGTCCTGGCCGGTGAGGGGATCGAGGTAGTCGTCGTTGTTGTACGACGCCTCGCCGTAAATCGACCAAGTCGGCGCCGGCGTGATTTCGAACATCAGTCCGTACGAGATGCGGTCCCGGTCGGTCCAGGTGTGCCGCCGGCTGCCTTCGTTGAAGGCCGCCACGTACGGCTCGCCGATCGGGAACGACTCCTCGTAGTAGTGGACGTTGTAGTCGTCGGCGCGCCGCTCCTGGTACTTCGCAGTCGCCCGGAGCATCAGCCAGTCGGCGACCGGGAAATCGAGCCGCAGCGTGACGATGTCCTCGTCGGATTTCTCCACCGCCGCGTGCTCGCGATCGATCGTCTCGATCTCATAGGACAGCGAAGTGTCGATCCAGCGCGCCGGGGACCAGCCGATGAGCGCCCCGGTGTTGCTCTTGTCGTACGACAGCGGCAGGTTCTCGCGCTGAATACGGTTGGTCGTGGCGCCGCAGGAATTGGGGTTCGAGCAGTACGGGATCGCGTAGTCGGTCTGAACGTAGTCGGCGAACCGCAGTCCCGGGTTCTCGTTCTCGAGCTCCTGCTCCCGGTACCAGGCGCTCCAGCGCCAGGATCGGGCCGGGCGTGACGCGATCCGGAAATTGGCGAACGTGTTGGTATGCTTGCCGTCCAGGCTCACGGCGGGCAAGGGCGCGATCAAAGGGCTGAGGACTCCGTTGACGGTCATCGGCAGGAACGGGTCGTCCTGGGTCACCTCGCCGCGGGACAGTGTCACGTCGACGCGCGTCCGGCCCGGCAGGTTGACACCGCCGAACAGGATCGCCTGCGTCATTTCGTTGTTGGTTCCGAGCGTCAGCCGGCCGTGTCCCGGGTTCGACGTGAACGTGGGTGTGACGGCCGTGTCGTTGAGATACAGCTGGTTGTCCCAGGAAAGCGAGTCGTAGCCGGTCTCGAACTTCGAGGCAATCAGCTCGGCGCCGATGTTGAACTTCTCGCGATTGTATTCGGCGCGCACCGAGGCCCAGTCGGTCCGGAAATCGACCGGAACCGCCACTTCGGCCGGCGACAGCGAGAAGTAGAAGCCGAGCGACTGCGGGGCGGTGCCGCTGCGCTGCTCGCGCGCCACGCTGGCACCGAGCGTCCAGGATCGGGTCGGCGTCAGCTCGAAGCCGATCGTCCCGGTCTGACGATGGTGGCCGACGAAGACCTCCTGCCCCCCCATCTCGATCCCATCCTTGACGATCGCCCCCTTGGTGCCGGCGTCCCAGAACCCGTCGACCGGGGCGATGTCCGCGTTGGCGGCGCCCGCCTGCACGGCGGACTGGAAGGGGTCGGACAGCGTGAATACCGCGTCTCCCTGGTCGGCGAACAGGGTTTCGGCGCGGTCGGTCCAGAGCCGCGGGTTCTCGACCCAGTCGATGGAGATCTTCCATAGGTCGGTCCTGCCGAAGCGGCCGTGGATGATCTGATCGTTCTGCACCATATCGCGCACGTCGAGCTCGAAGTACGACCGTGACGGCGACCGCCAGTTGAACTCGAAGTGCTCCGACCAGAAGCCGTTCGGTACGTCGCGGTACTCGAGGAACTTGGCCGAATGCCGCGTCTCGTCTTCCACCACGTACTGCGGCCCGAAGGTGATCTCGCCTTCGGTTTCGTCTTCGGACTGGGCGCGCACGAACCCCGTCGGAAGAATCGCCACCACGATCAGGGCCGCCAGCAGGATCGCCAATCGTCGCATGCATGTCGTCATGTTTTGCCCTCCTAGCGCAGGAACCGCATGCCGGCGGGGTGATTGGAACCGTGGATCTGCGAATGACAGTTCATGCATCCACGGTCGAACATCCGGCTGTTGGGGAAGAACTCGGGCGCCGACGAGGCGTCCGAGTACGGTTGCGTGGGGTGCCGCATCTCATCGTGGCACTGCTGGCAGAGCCGCGGCTGCTTGGCGACCAGCAGGCGCGGGTGCAGCGATCCGTGCGGGTCGTGACAGGTCACGCACGACTCGCGCACCGGCGGGTGCTCCCAGAGCGTCGGCGATCGTTTCTCGGCGTGGCAGGCGTAGCAGTTTTCGTTGACCGAGAACTGCTTCAGCATCGACGGGCCGGTGGCGCCGTGCGGGTTGTGGCAGGAGCCGCAGGACATCGTCCCTTCACGCAGCGGCATGTGGGACGATCGCATGAGCGCCGCCTTGCGTTTCAGGTGGCAGGACGAGCAGGTGGCGAACTCGGTCCCCTCCTTGAGGAGCTTGGGCGGCGGCGCCTGTTCGTGGTGAATCTTGTGACACGACAGACACGACAGGCCGCGTCCTTCGTGCTGGCTCCCCTGCCAGTGCGACCTTTCGCCTCTCTCGTGGCAGGTCAGGCAGAGGGCCGAAGCGTCGGTGGCCGACAGGGTCTTCGGGTTGCGAATCTTTGTCTTGTCCCCTTCACCGGCGACATGCGCGGCCCCGGGACCGTGACACGACTCGCAAGACGCGGCGCCGTCCCAGGTCTTCGCCTCGGTCCGGCCGTGGGTCGTCTTCTTGAGCGCGTTGGCGACATCCTCGTGGCAGTTGGCGCAGGCTCCCGGCTCCGCGAAGCCGCTGACCTCCGGCGTCGTGGGGGACGGTTGGGCGGGCGGGGCGGCCGGCGCCGGTGGCGCGGGCTCCTGCTCCGGGGCAGCTTCCTCCCCGGCGGGCGCCGCCGGCTCCTCCTGGACCGCTGCGACGGCGGCCAGAGAGAGCGCGAACGCGCCAACCCCCGTGATCAGCAACCACCTCAGTCTGCGCAGGCGCATGGCGAGGCTCCTCCGGATGAATGAACGGACTGGATTGGAGCTGGACAGCTGCAGGGTGCGAAAGATTGCGTCGTGTGCGCGGGCATCCGCGCTCCCGACGTCCGGCGCGGACCCTCGTCCCCGACCGCACGTCGGGGCATACAATAGAGTCTTTCGCGATACCGGTCAAGACGGGTCGGCGCGTCGGATCACTTGGCCGGCTGGCACGCCTTCTGCTTGGAGAAGGGTCGGTGGGTGTGCGATACGGAGCGTCAGGACCGGCGGCTCCCCAAGGCGAATCTTTCGAGCCGAGTCCTCCAGGTTCGCACCGCCCGCAGTGAGTGGCTGCCCTGGGAAGTGCTTGAGCTTCTCCGGCCCGGCTGTTACCCCTCGAGCCGACCGGACCGGAGTGTGGTGGCCCCTCCGCGCCGAATCGCAACGCGGAGGGGCTTCTTCTTTGTGCCACGTGACGCTGTGGCTGGGTGAACGCCCTCAGGAACGAAAGCTGAGCCCGACGGGGTCCCGGCGCGCCGCCTCACGCACCCCGAGGATTCTGAGCCGGATGGCGCAGCAGGGGAACGCTTCTTGCAGCCACCGGACCCCCGGACCTGATCCCGGTCCGGTTAGCGGCAGGTGCTGCGGACCGGATTGCCGGACCCAGGACCGCGAGGGGGCTACCGTGCAGAAGCTCATCAAGACCTGTGGTTCGCTTCGTATCGCCATCGTCTTGCTCGCCGTCCTCGCCCTCGCCCTGGCGGCGGGGACCATCGTTGAATCGCAGGCCGGCACCCCGGCCGCCCGGCAAATCGTCTACGGTGCCGCCTGGTTCCGTTTCGCCCTCGCGCTTCTCGGTCTGAACATTCTCTGCTCCGTCATCGACCTGTGGCCCTGGGGTCGGGAGCGCATCGGGTTCCTGCTGACTCACGGGTCGGTGATCCTGATCCTGGTCGGATCCGTGGTCACGGATCGGTTCAAGACGGAGGGGAGGCTGGAGATCTGGGAGGGTGACAGCGCGGGCGTCATGACGACCTCCGCCGGACCGGCCGGGTCCGAGGGCCCGCCACACGAACTGCCGTTCCGCGTCCGCCTCGACGCCTTCGTGATCGATTTCCACCCGGGGACGATGCGACCGGCGATGTTCCGCAGCCGGGTGATGGTGGAGGAACGGGCCTCGGGACGATCCTACCCGGCGGTAATCGAGATGAATCGGGAGCTGGCTGTGGCCGGCTACCGGGTATTCCAGAGCGGCTATCAGCAGACCGCGGAGCGGGATCAGACCGTCCTCGTGGTGTCGCGGGACCCCGGCCAGCCGTGGGTCTTCGCCGGCTATGTTCTGCTGGTGTTCGGGATGAGCGTGGTCCTCGGCACGCGCATCGCGCAGCGGGCCGCCGGCGCGCGCCGGGCGGCGCAGCAGATCGCCCGGGTGACCCGCCGGGCGGCCGCCGTGATCGGGCCGATCCTGCTGCTGGCCGCCGGCCGCGCGGAGGCTGCCGGGATCGCCGATGCCGGCAGCACAGAGCGTCTGCGCGTCGTGCCGGTCCAGCACGACGGCCGGGTGATGCCACTCGACACCCTGGCACGCGAGGCGGTCCGGAACGTCACCGGCCGGTGGGACTGGGGCGGTCTCGATCCGGTGGCCCTGGTCGTCGACTGGAGCGTCGATCCGTTCCGCTGGGCCCGGGAACCGATGGTGCGGGTCAAGGGCCACGAACTATTGGCGGCGGCCGGTCTCGATCCGGCGACGCGCTGGGCGTCGTACGAAACGCTCGCCGGCAATCGCTCCCTGCTCGCGCTGTTCGATCAGGCCCGGGCGGCCGCGGCGCGCGATCGCGTTCCTCCCGGAGCGCTGCCCCAGGCGCAGGACTTGGAGGAGCGGCTGATGTGGCTGCAGGGCTTCCTGGCCCGCGAGGCGATCCGGGTCATCCCCGATCCCTCTGGACCGCTCGCAAAGTGGGCCCCGCCGCCACGCTTCGAGTCGGCCGCCGATCTCCTGGCCGCCGCCGCGGACGCCGATGTCCTCGCTCATCCAGGACCCGCACCAGCCTTCGCCGACCCGGATCGGATCGCCGTCGAGGTCCGGTCCAACCGGCTGCGACCGGCGCGAGTCGCCTGGTGGCTGCTGGCCGGCGCGACGATCGTTTCGCTGTTCGCCTGGAACAGCGGCCGGCGGCGGCTCGACATCGTCGCGCTGGCCGGCCTGCTGGCCGGGTTCGGGGTCATGACCTGGGGGATCGCGGCGCGCTGGCAGTTCGCCGGCCGGATTCCCGCCTCGAACATGTACGAATCGCTGCTGTTCCTCGGCTGGGGCGTCGGTCTGTTCGCGTTGGTGGCGTTGGTCACGATCCGCAACCGCCTGGTCATCTTCAATGCCTCGGCGATGGCGGCCCTCACCATGGCACTCACCGACCTGCTGCCGATCGACCCGTTCGTACACCCGATGCCGCCGGTCCTCTCCGGCACTCCGTGGCTCGCCATCCACGTGCCGATCATCATGGTCAGCTACTCGGTCCTGGCCCTCGGGGTGCTGATCGCCCACCTGCAGATCGGGCTGGCGATCGTCGCGCCGCAGCAACGGACGGCAGCCTTCCGGATGAACGATCTCCTGTACTGGTACCTGCATGTCGGATCGATCCTGCTGCTGGCCGGCATCCTCACCGGGTCGATCTGGGCCGCCTCATCCTGGGGCCGATACTGGGGCTGGGATCCCAAGGAAGTCTGGTCGCTGGTCGCGTTCCTGATGTACGTGGGGATCCTGCACGGCCGCTTCGACCGGCTGCTGGGGCCGTTCGGCGTCGCCGCCCTCAGCATCGTGGCGTTCTGGACCATCCTGATGACCTATCTCGGCGTCAATTTCGTGCTGACGCAGGGGCTCCACTCCTATGGTTTCGGCGGCGGCGGTCTGGTGCGCTGGATGAGCGGCATCGCCATCGCCGAGGCGTTCTTCCTCGTCGTCGGCTGGTTGTCGTACCGCCAGACGCGTGGCCGGGCGGAAGCGGTTGCAGTCAACGCCTAGCGGAGGGGAGGGCATGAACCTCCGGCTGCAGGTTTCCCGGCGCGGTCATTCGGACCGGGCGCTGCCCGCCATTCCGGCGGCCGCGCGGGCTTTGGCGGTGGCCGCCGCCATGGCCACGGTGCTCCTGGCAGGGCCCGGTCCGATCCTGGCGCAGGGCAACGCCGCCTGTCTCGAGTGCCACCTTGACGGCTCGGTCCTCGGAAAGTCGGTCCACCGGGACCTCGAGTGCGCCGCCTGCCACGCCGGGTTGAATCCGGGCGAAGTCCCCCACGCCGCAAACATCGCGCCGGTGAACTGCCTCGACTGCCACGACGACGTCGCCGGGACGCACCGCTTCCACGCGTCGCTGGCGAAGGTCGCGACCAGCAACGGTGGGAGTGGTCAAACTTGCGCCGGGTGCCACGGGACGCACGACATCGCCCCGCCGACCGCCCCCGGTTCGAAATTCCACCCGTCCCGGCTGACCGAATCGTGCGGCGCCTGCCACGCCTCCGTGGTCCGCGTCTACCGGGACTCGGCGCATGGCCGCGCCCAGGTCGCCGGGATGCCGGGGGCCCCGACCTGCCTGACCTGCCACGCCGAGTCGCTGACCATCGTCCGCGCCAATGGCGAAGCCATCGAACACAAGATCGCCCAGGAACGGATGTGCCTGTCGTGTCACCTCGACAATCCCGAGATCCGCGAACGCATGGGTCCCGCGACCGGCTTTATCGGGGCTTACGAACGGAGTGTCCATGGCAAGGCGCTGCTGCGCGGCAACGCGAAGGCCGCCAACTGCGTGGACTGCCACGGCAGTCATGAGATGAAGGAGGGCCTCGACACCACGGCCCGGGTCAGCAAGCGGAACGTCCCGTTCACCTGCGGGACCTGCCACGAGGGGGAAGCCGCCGAGTACGGCCGCAGCGTTCACGCCGCCGCGATGTTCCGCGGCGCGTCGGAGGCGCCGGTCTGCACCGACTGCCATGGCGAGCACGCAGTCCTCGCCCGTCGCGATCCGGGATCGCGCACGGCACCCGCCAACATCGCCGCGCAGGTCTGCACCCCCTGCCACGGGTCGCTGCGCCTGACCGAGAAATACGAGCTAAGGTCGATCGCGCGACGACCTACGACGACAGTTTCCACGGACTGGCGATGCGCGAGGGAGTCGTCGGGGTGGCGAACTGCGCCTCCTGTCACGGCGCGCACTCCATCCTGCCGTCCAGCGATCCGGCCTCCACCATCCATCGCGGCCACCTGGCCGAAACCTGCGGGCGCTGCCATCCGGGCGCCGGCGAACGGTTCGCCAGCGGCACGGTGCACGTCGCTCTCGCCGACCCGGGCGAGCCGGTGCTCTACTGGATCGCCACCGGTTACCTCGCGCTGATCGCCCTGGTGGTCGGTGGCATGCTGGCCCACAACGGGCTCGATTTCCTGCGCAAGGGGCGGCGCCGTCTCGCCGTCCGCAGGGCGGGCGGTCCCGCACACATCAACGGCAACGGGCTCTATCTGAGAATGACTCTCAGCGAACGCCTGCAGCACGGCACCCTGCTGGTCAGCTTCACCGTCCTGGTCGTGACCGGGTTCATGCTGCATTTCCCGGACGCCTGGTGGGTGCAGGGGCTGCGGCAGGTCAGCCAGCGACTGTTCGACCAGCGTGCCGTGGTCCACCGCGCCGCCGGCGTGGTCATGGTCCTGGCATCGCTGTACCACATCGTCCACCTGGTGTTCACCGCACGCGACCGCACCCTGGCGCGCGATCTCTTCCCACGACGGCAGGACCTGTTCGATGTGCTGGCGATGCTGCGTTACAACCTCGGTCTGTCCTCCGAAGGACCGCGTTTCGGGCGCTTCGGCTATATCGAGAAGAGCGAGTACTGGGCCCTGGTGTGGGGGACCATCCTCATGGCCCTCACCGGCGTCGTCCTCTGGTTCGAGGACCCGTTCATCGCGCTATTGACCAAGCTGGGCTGGGACGTGGCCCGGACGGTGCACTTCTACGAGGCCTGGCTGGCGACCCTGGCGATCGTCGTGTGGCACATCTACTTCGTGATCTTCAACCCGGACGTCTACCCGATGAATCTCGCCTGGTGGCGCGGCACGATCAGCGAGGAAGAGATGGAGGACGAGCACCCGCTCGAGCTGGAGGCGATCCGCCGGGAGCGCTTCGAGGCGGCCGAACGCGAAGCGGCGGTGCGGGAGGTCGAGGCTCAGGAGGCGGCAGCCCGTTTGGCGGCGGCACAGCAAACCGCGGAACCCGACGCCGATGTCAGGCAGCCGCCTGGATCTTGACCACCTCGACGTTGCAGGGGGCGTGCGACACCAGGGCGTGGGCCACGCTGCCGAGGAACAGGCGCCCAATCGCCGTCGTGCCGTGCGATCCGAGGATGATGAGGTCGGCGCCGAACTCGCGCACCGCATCCAGGAGCGCCCGCTTCACGCCCGGCTCGCGCAGTTCATAGCTGGTGGCGAGGTCGGGACGGACACGCAGGCGTTCGATCGCCCGGGCCCGCGTGGTCTCCCGCACCTCCTTGTACAAGGTCTCGAACACCGGCCCCTACGCCGCCATCCCCTCGGTCGAGGCGTAGGCGACCGGCGGATCACCTCGTCCAGCGCTGCCTCCGAACCCGGCGAACCGTCATAGGCCACGATGATTCGCATGAGATGCCTCTCCCTATTCAGTGGACCGACGCCGCGACCTCCGCGAACTGAAGGCTCCGCAGGCGAAGCACGTAGCGCTCCGCGATTTCCCGGGCGTCCTCCCACAAGCCGGCGAGGACGGCATGATTGAGGGCCTGGAGCGCTCCCAGGCAGCCGCCGGCCTCGATGAAGCCGCGGCAGAACAGGCAGCGTGTTTCGCCCGGAGCCGGAGCGGGCTCCCGGGACGCCACCGCTGCCCTCGCCGCGTCGCGCCCGACCAGCGCCAGGTCGCAGAACTCATCCATCTCCTGGGTCAGCGCCAGAACGCCACCCTCGTCCCGGGCCTCGATCTGCGCCAGGACGTCCTGCCAGCGCCGGATCAGTTCGACACGGGCGAATTCCCACTCCTTCCTGTCGTTACCGGTCATTGGGCCTCCCCTCAGCGGGCGCGGCAACCGTCGCCCACCGCTTCCCCATGCGAAATCCGTGCTAGGAGCCTGCCCGGGAGCCGGTCCGCGCCGATGGCACCCCTCTTGCTCTAATCCTTGCCAGAAGGAGGACTCACCATGGCCAAGTCGAAGACTGGCGGAGGGATCCTGGTCGGCACCGACTTCTCCCGGCCGGCCCGGCACGCCCTGCTCCGGGCCCGTTCGCTGGCCCGGGAGTACGACTGCCCCTTGTTCGTCCTGCACGTCATCGAGGCTCGTAACCTCGATGAGCTGGCGCGCCTCGCCGAGTTGCCGGAACCGACGCTGCGCGAGAGGCTCGAGCGCGAACGACGGTTCCGCCTCGAGAAGCACCTCCCGGTAGTGAACGGCAGCGGAAGCGACGGCCGAATCGAGTCGATCATCGCCTGGGGTCATCCCTTCGAGGAGATCCTCAGGAAGGCGATGGACCTGGGGGTCGGCTTGATCGTCCTGGGGACTGCGGGGCACACGGCCGATCTGGAGCGGGCCCTGTTCGGCAGCACGGCGGAGAAGGTTCTGCGGGCCGCCCCCTGCCCGGTGCTCTGCGTGCCGAGCGAGTAACCTAGGAGCCTGTCCGGGCCGGTCACTGAACGCGGCGGCGGGCTGACGCGGACCGGTTACTGCAGCGCGGGACCGATCGGACCGCCCAAGTCCATGACCCGCAGCCGATCCAGGAACTCGCGGGCAATCTCCCGGGCCCGCGGCCAGCCTCCGTCCAGCACCGCTTGGTTGAATTCGCGCAGCATCCCGAAGCAACCGCCGAATTCGGCCACGCCGCGGCAGAAGACGCAACGACCCGCCATCGCACTTCCCACCGGGAACTTCAGGATTGGCAGCGCCGGGTCTTCACGCCTGCCGGTCGCCACCTGGCGCTCGACCGACGCCTCTTCGCAGAACTCGTCCAGGACGTTGGCCATCGCCAGGACGACGCCCCGGTCCCGGTCGTCGATACTCGCCAGGATCCCCACCCAGCGGTCGATCATCGCGTGCCGTGCCCGCTCCCAGCGGACACGCGAAGCCGTGAACATGATGCACCTCCCCCTTCCGGGCGAATGCGAATCGCGTGCCGGGGGCAGGCTTTCCGGCTACTGCGGGTCGGCGCCGTACCGCTGCTTGTAGAAGGCGTCGATCCGGGCCCGGTCCTCCGGCGACATCCCTCTCTTCCAGGCGTGCTCCGGCGAGTCGAGGATCGCCTTGACCACCTTCTCGAACTCGGCGTCACCATGACCAACCTCCTGCGCTTGCGGCAGGAACTTGAAATAGAAGTTCTCAGCCACCTCGAAGAACCCGTGCCATTGGGTGTAGTCGGGGCCCTGCATGGAGACCCCCATCCGGGCGCGGCGACCTTCATGGTGCCAGAGCCGGTAAAACGTCCATTCCAGCTCCTCGTCGAACGGGGTCGGGGTCAGCCGCTTGCCGGCCCGCAGGGTGTCCATGATTTTCTGGGCCGGCTCGGCGAACTTGCTGTTGTAGATCTCCACTGCGCTGTCGAACGACTTGTAAAACGCCCCGACGAAGTCGGTGCCGTGGCACTGATGACAGGTGTCCTTCATCGAAGCCCGCCGCTTCTCCCAGTTCTCCAGCTTCTTGCTGATCACCGGCCGGAGGGTCCAGGAGATCCGCGCCCCGACGTCGTGCGTCAGCGGCTGGTTTGGGGTGGCCGACATGTGGCAGGTGGCGCAAGTCGGCGCCGCGCTGTAGTCCTTGCCGAGGACCCAGGACTTGCTCTCCAGGTTCATCTCGTTGATCTGGGTGCGGTAGGCGATGCCGTGCTTCGATGACTCGTAGATTTCGATCTGCGGGTGGTCGGGCCCCATGTGGCACTTGCCGCAGACCTCCGGCTGGCGCGCCATCGAAGCCTTGAAGGAGTGCCGCGAATGACAGGCCGAGCAGGCGCCGCGCGACCCGTCGAGGTTGACCCGGCCGATCCCGGTGTTGGGCCAGGTCATCGGATCGAGGGTCGGCTTCCCTTCCGCGTTCCGCTTCACCTTCCCGGCGGCGTCCTTCAGGAACTGCACCGTCGAACCGTGGCACTGCCAGCAACCGTTGGCGGCGATGATCGGGCCTTCGATCACCTCACCCAGGATGTTATCGAGGCTGCCGATGAACGAGGCCGCCTTGGAGTGGTGCGAGGCGTCGAACTCGGCGGTGATCGAGTCGTGGCAGGCGGCGCAGTCCTTCGGTGTCACCACCGTCGCGATCCGCTCCCCGTGATGCGGGAAGCCGTCGACGTCGCCGGCCTCGGCGCGGTGGCAGTCGAGGCACCCGATCCCTTCCCGGGCGTGGGCGCTGTCGCCCCATTGGGCCACCAGCACCGGCGTGTCTTTCCGGTGGCACTGGACGCACCCGGCGCTCGACTCCGGCACGGCTGGCGTGGCGCTCCTGGTCGCGGCGGCCGGTTTGGTCTTCTCCGCCGGGGCGGCCGATGGGGCGCCGTCGAGGCGCACCGTCGCCGCCGACCCGGCCAGCAGCAGACCCACGATTACGGCAATCCATCCAGTCGAAGTCGGTCTCGGCATGCGATCACCTCGTCGAAGTTGGGATTCGTCCCGAAGTCTGCTCCGGCGTCACAGACGCACGGTCAACATCACGTAGGCCCAGGCCGAGGCATCGGACCCGCGGGTCGCCTCGGCGAAACTGCCGGGATCGAAACTCGCCAGGCCCGCCTCGAAGGTGGCCTTCTCCGTCCAGGTGTAGCGATAGATCAGGTCGACCTCCGTGCCGACCCTGGTCCCCGATGTCCCCGCCGCATCGAATCCGAGGACCGCCCCGCCGGCGCTCTTCCACGCACCGCCCTCCGATTCGAGATCGAAGAGGTGCCCCTTGATCAGGCCGAAATGTTTGCCGCGTTTGACCGACACGCCGGCATACGGGCTGCTGATGTTACGCCATCCGAAGTAGTCGGCGTACCCGTAGTGGGGGTGGTTGGTCGGGAAAAAATTGAAGAACTCCTGCCGCTCGCCGTCGGCGTTGTCCTCATCGCCGGTGGCGTAATCGTAGCCGCCGAACAGACGGGTTTTGATCGTCTCTCCCATTGTCCAGCCGAACTGGAGGGCCGCCGCCTCGGCCGATAGATCGTCGCCGTTCACCTCGCCGCTCTCGGCCACCCCCTCGAACACCAGGTCGAAGCGGCCGGCGGTCTCCTTCACGCGCAACCCCAGGGCGTCGATCTGCGTCGTCCCGGTCGTGCCCATCACCTCGCCGGCCGCGGCGGCATGATCGGCGAACTCCAGCCAGTAGAGATCGATCTCGTCCCCGGCGCTCGGCGTCCAGTGGGCGTACACCCCGAACAGGTCGGCGCCGGTCGTGAACGAAGCCCCCGTCTCGGGGGGGATCACAATCGGCGGCAGCGTCGCCGCCGCGGCGGTGCGCGACGTCAGCCGCGCGGCCAGACCATCGATCGTGACCTTCGGCTTCCCCCAGCGCAGGCGCACCCCGTCGAACGACCGCCCGATGTTGTCCCACCCGAACGCCCCGATCATTCGTTCCTCGCCGTAGATCCACTCCTGCCGTCCGGCCCTCAGGGAAAAGCCGTTCCAGGAGGCGGGAGCGAAATCGGCGAACCCCTGGTGCAGGTCGAGGTTCTTGTCGTTGGAGGCGGTCGAACCCTCCTCGCCCGCCGTCCGGGAGTCCTGCACCTGGGCGAAGATCCGGATCTCCTGCTTCCACGACACGTCGAACCCCAGGCGCAGCCGCATGAGACCAAGCCGCAGGTCGTCGTTGACGTCGGATTGCAGATCGAGATTGTCGCGGTACTCGGGGCGGA
>JANNTZ010000191.1:0-65027 GCA_031394595.1 Acidobacteriota bacterium | reverse complement strand
CCACCGCCGCACGAGGTCGAGCGGCGCACGCTCTACCAGTCCGAGGATCAGGTGGTCCGGACCGCGACACTGGCCGGCGGACCCGTTGAGAGCCGGGTTGTCCCCTACTACGTCGGCCGGAGGGGCGGCGGGATCGCCGGTTACGCCTACTTCGACACCCATCTCGTCCGCACGCTGCCCGAGACCGTGATGATGGTGGTCGAACCCGGCGGCACGATCCGCCGGATCGACATCCTGTCGTTTGAGGAGCCGCCGGACTACCTGCCGGGGGATCGGTGGCTGCAGCAGTTCCCCGGCAGGGAGCTCGGACCGGGCCTGGCGCTCAACCAGGAGATCCGCGCCCTGACCGGTGCGACCCTGTCTTCGCGGGCGATCACCCAGGCGACCCGCCGCATCCTGGCGCTGCATCGTCTCTGGGTGGCGCCGGCGGCGGGGCCGGGGACCAGCGCGCGGCCCGGGGCCGAATCCCCGGGCGAGGCCGCGCCCGGAGCCCGGCGATGATGACTCGCATCGATCGCCTGATGGTTCACCTGAGCCTCTGGAGCGCGACGCTCACCGGCGGGCTGTTCTGGGTCATGAAGTACCGCCTCACGAATGACGACCCGTTCTCGGTTGTCAACCACCCATGGCAGCCGCACGTTCTGGCCGCCCACGTTCTGGTCGTTCCCCTGCTGGTCTTTGTCCTGGGGTGGATCGCGCCCGGGCACATCATCGGCGGCCTGAGCGAAGCGGGTCCCCGGGTGCGCCGGTCGGGCGTGGTCGTGACGCTCCTGGCCGCACCCATGGTCGTGTCGGGCTACCTCATGCAGGTCGTGACGGGGGAGATCGCGCGCCCGCGGATCGCGGATCTCCATGGGATCTCCGGGGCGGTGTTTGCGGCACTGTTCCTGGCGCACGCGGTCACCGGTCTGCGGCGGCGCAACGGTGCCAATGGGCCCGGTCCGGGCGCCGGGAGGCCTTGATCCGTTCCGGGGGTCGTTGGCCGGGGCGCGTGGGTATACTATGGAATCTGCGCCGGCTGTCCCGAGATCGGGCGGTCGCCTGGGAGTGGAGGCCGAGATGAAGACATCGACACGCGGGTTCGTCGTGGGGGTCATGCTGGCAGCCGGTGCGGGACTGTTAACGCCACCCTCGGTCGCTTTCGAGGCTATCACCAAGGTCCGGGGCACCGTGACCGACAACCAGGGGAAGCCGATGCCCAAGGTCTCGGTCTACTTCGAGGCTTCGGACATCAAGAAGAAGGTCGGCCCGGTCAAGACCAACAAGGACGGCCGGTACGTCATCGCCACCCTGGACAAGTCCATCGCGAAGAAGTGGAAGGTGTACCCGGACATCCCGGGATACAAGGTCGTCAAGCTGGTGTTCGAGATCTTCGACTCGAAAGGGCTCGAAGTCGAAAAGGGAGACCACATCCCCGGATCGAAGCAGGAGTTCCGGGATTTCCAGCTGGTCCTCGTCGGTGACGTGGGACGGAACCAGATCGATTTTGTGGTCGCCAAGGAGGCGGACTTTCTCGCCGCGGTCCAGGCCGAGCGCCAGAAACGCGACGGCGGGACTGCCGCGGCGGGCCAGCAGCCGGCACAGCCTGTGGCGGCCGCGACGCCGGCTGCGCCGGCGGGGAGTGCCGGGGCGGAATCGCTCCGCCAGGCGAAGCAGCTCGCCGATGCCGGGCGCCACCCCGAAGCGGTCGGGACCTATCGGGCCTTCCTCGCCAAGGATCCGACCGGGAACCCGGCCGTTTACTACTACCTCGGGAAGAGCCTTTACGAGATGCGCGACGACTCCGGCGCCGAGGCCGCCTTCCGGAAGGGCCTCGAGATCAAACCCGACATGAAGGGAGCGCACTTCTTCCTGGGCAACCTCTATCTACGGCAGGCCGAGGATCCGATCGAGGCAGAAGCGGCGGCCACCCGGGCGGTCGCCGAGTACGAGCAGGAAGTCAAGTTGTCGCCCGACAATGATTCGGTGGCCTACAACCTGGGGCTCGCCTGCATCAAGGCGGGACAGGACGACCAGGCCCTCACGGCGCTCGAGCGGGCGGCGACCCTCAACCCCACGAAGGGCGAGGCGTACCTCAAGATGGCCACGATCTACGAGAAGCGGAAGGACCACGCGAGGGCGCAGGAGATGTACCAGAAATTCAGCGCCGCCGATCCGGCGAACGCGGCGGTCTCCTTGTACAACATCGGCGTGATCGCCTGGAATGAGAACCGCGCCAAGGATGCGGTCCAGTACTACCGCAAGGCTGTCGAACTCGATCCCCAGTACGCCGTGGCCCACCGGGAGCTGGCCCGTGCCTTGATGAGCGGCCAAGACTTCGCGGGTGCCCTGAAGCACTTCCAGGAGTACCTGAGGATCAGCCCCAAGGCCCCCGATGCCAGGGAGATTCAGGACAACATCGCACTGCTGAAGAAGTGAGGACGGCCCCGTCAGCGCCCGCGGCGCCGGGTGAAGGCGTCGTCCACCAGCTGACAGAGGATGTGGCCGACGAGGATGTGAATCTCCTGGATCCGCGCCGTCGTCCGTGATGGAACCCGGATCAGGAGCCGGCACAATCGTCGCATCGGCCCACCGTCCTCCCCGGTCCATCCCACCGTGACCATGCGCCGTGCGCGCGCCGCCCGGAGACCCTCCAGCACGTTGGGCGATCGTCCCGAGGTCGACAGGCCGACCGCCACGTCGCCCGGGCGGCCCAGAGCCTCGATCTGACGGGAGAAGATCCGATCGAAGTGGGCGTCATTGGCGATGCTCGTCAGCACCGAGCTGTCGGTGGTCAGGGCCAGCGACGGGAAGGCCCGGCGATCGATGGCGAAGCGGTTGACGAACTCGGCAGCGAGGTGCTGGGCGTCGGCGGCGCTGCCGCCATTTCCGAAAAAGTAGAGGACCCGACCCGCACGCAGCGCGGAGATGAAGGCGTCGGCCACCGCCTCGACGTCAGGCGTCGACCGGGCGAAGAAGGCTTCCGCCACCTCCGCATGATCACGGTGCAGCCCGCGGATGCGGGTGTCGCCCCCCCCCTGACGATGGTCGGCCCGCCGGCGAATGGGCCGGCCGCCACGGCCGCGGGACGTCACGATCGCCACCCGATGAAGGCGGCCATGCGCCCGGCCGATTCCCGGTCGCGGCGATAGGATTCCAGCAGATCGGCGCGGCAGGCGGTGCACAGGTCGGCGGCCTGGATCTGGCCGGCGGGGACCCCGGCTGCGAGGGCCTGTCTCCGATTGGCGTCGTGGAGATCGAGGTGCGGGCGCGGCCCCCGGCGGACGCAGGCCGCCGCTCCGGCGTCGGTCCGCAGCAGCGCTTCGACAACTTCGTCGCCCACTTCGAAGCAGCAGGCCCCGATGGCAGGCCCAAGGGCCACCCGCAGATCGGCCGGACGGGACCCGAACCGATCACGCAGTGTGGCGATCGCTTCCCCGAGGATCCCGGCCACCGTCCCGCGCCAGCCGGCATGCACCGCCGCCACCGCCCGCGTTCGTGGGTCGCACAACAGGATTGGCACGCAGTCGGCGACCCAGACGCCCAGGGCCATTCCCGCGGAAGAGGTCGCCAGCGCGTCTCCCTCCGGCCGATCTCCGTCGCGGGGGGCGGGGGGGACGACATGGACGATCGAGCCGTGGACCTGGCGCAGGCTGACCAGTGGCGCCTCCCCGCTCGCGGCCCGGACTGCCGCGCGGGCGTCGCTTCCCCGGACAGTGAAGCCGTGCGCCAGTTCGGGCACGGCCGACAGGATCGGCATCTCCAAACGGCGCTCGGATCCCGATCCCTTCATCTCGGTCATCGGTGCAGCGCTCCTGCCTCGACGGGCTCCGCGGCAGTCTATCCGTCGAGTGCTGCCTTGACAAGGGAGGGCGCTTCGGGCAATCTTGCGCGTCTCATTGGAGGAATGGTGATCCCGATCGGCCTCATGGCGCCGCCGCCGGGGCAGGGGCAGGCGAATGCATGGATGCAGTTCCTGCCGCTCGTCCTGATCTTCGGAATTTTCTATTTTCTATTGATCCGGCCGGCACGGAAGCGACAGAAGCAGGTCCAGCGGATGCTGGACGATCTGAAGTCGGGCGACCGGGTCGTGACTTCGGGCGGTTTGCTCGGCACGGTGGTCGATGTGGACCGTGCCACGGTCCAGGTGCGGATCGCCGACAACGTCAAGGTCAAGATCACCAAGAGCGCGGTGGTCGGCCTCCAGGAAGCCGGCGCTCCCTCCACTACGGAATCCTGACCCAACCCTCTCATGGACTGGCTCGACATCAAGTGGCGGGTCGGCATCGTTCTGGCAGTGGTCGCGATCTGCCTCGTCCTCGTGTACCCGCTCGACCAGACGATGCGGCTGGGGCTCGATCTCCGCGGCGGCATGCACCTCGTCATGCGGGTCAGGACCGACGACGCCATCCGGGCCGAGATCGACCTGACCCAGGACCGCGTTCGCGCGGCCCTCGGGGAAAAAGGGCTGGCTCCGAAGGAGATTGCCGCGGGCCACGCCGCGATGACGCTCTCCGGGCTTGACGAGGCGCGCGTCAAGGAAACGCAGGATCTGATCCGGGCCCAGTTCCCCCAGTTCGCGGTCCGGACGGACGGTCCCGGCCGGCTGGTCCTTCATCTGCACGCCGACCAGGAGTCGGCGATCCGGGATTCCGCGGTCCGCCAGGCGCTGGAGACGATCCGCACGCGGGTCGATCGTTTTGGCGTGGCCGAGCCGACCATCCAGCGGCAGGGGGTCGGACCGCGCGCCGACCGGATCCTGATCCAGCTGCCGGGGGTCGCGGACCCCGCGCGTGTGAAGGACCTGATCGGATCGCCCGCCTTCCTCGAGTGGAAGCTGGTGAAGATTCCGCCCGGAGTCACCGCCGAGGCGTTCCGACCGCCCGATAACCAGGACATGCTCGCCCAGCTCTTCGGCGGTCGGCTGCCGGAGGACGTCGAAGTGCTGCCGCAGGAAATGGCCGCCGCCGAAGGCCGGATCGTGCGTCTCTATTGGCCGGTCACCCGGTCGTCGCCGATCACCGGCAACGACCTGAAGAACGCCCGCCGCGACCAGGACCGGTTCGGGGGTGCGGCGGTGCATTTCCAGCTCACCGGCGAGGCCGGGCGCCGCTTCCAGGACCTGACGCGCCGGAGCCAGGGGCAGCTCTTGGCAATCGTCCTCGATCGCAAAGTCATCTCCGCGCCCCGGATCAACGCGATCATCGCCGACTCGGGCATCATCGAGGGGGGGAACTTCACCCTGGAGACCGCCGAGGATCTGGCCCTCAAGCTCCGTTCCGGCGCCCTCCCGGCCGGCATGGATATCCTCGAGGAACGCACGGTCGGGCCGTCGCTTGGCGCCGATTCGATCCGCAAGGGGCTCGTGGCGTCGGGGATCGGCTCGGTCATCGTCATCCTCTTCATGCTCTTCTACTACCGGATGTCGGGGGTGAACGCCGTCATCGCGCTGCTGACCAACGTCCTGATACTGCTCGGGGCCATGGCCTACCTGGGTTCGACGCTGACCCTTCCGGGCATCGCCGGGATCGCGCTGACGGTCGGGATGGGTGTCGACGCCAATGTCCTCGTTTTCGAACGCATCCGGGAGGAGCTGCGGGTCGGCCGGACGGCAAAAGCGGCGATCCACGCCGGCTTCGACAAGGCGATTACCACCATCGTCGACAGCAACCTGACGACACTCATCGCCGGCCTCTTCCTGTACGCCTACGGCACGGGGCCCGTGCGCGGTTTTGCCGTGACGCTGAACGTCGGGATCCTCGCGAACCTGTTCACCGCCGTCTTCATGTCACGGACAATTTTCGATGCGCTACTGTCGATCCGGCCGCGGCTCGCGCGGCTGAGCATCTAGGACCCGCCATGGTGCAGGTCTTTGCCGACGCCAACTTCCAGCTGATGGGACGGACCAAGTATGTCTTCATGTTCGTCTCCTGCCTGGCCCTCGCCGTTGCCGCCGGGGTGATCGGGATCCGCGGATTCAACTACGGGATCGACTTCGCGGGGGGTACTTCGGTCCAGGTGAAGTTCCGGGAATCGACGACCGCCCAGGCGCTGCGGTCGGCGCTCGAGGCCCGCGACCTCGGCGATCTCAGCATCCAGAGCATCGGCGCGGCAGAGGACCAGGAGTTCCTGATCCGCGTCGAGCAACAGACGGGTGGCGAGGGGGAGGGGGGCGGGGTCAGCACCGTGATCCTGGAGGCCCTGCGGACACCCGAGGAGAAGTCGGCCAAGCAGACCGGCAAGGCGGACCTCAACATGGAGTCGGAGGCGGCGCTGGCGGCGTGGCTGGCGGGCCGTCTGCCGGCGTCCTCCACCGCGGCCGCGGGCACGGCGGCGGGGCTGGTGGTCAGCACCCGCACGCGTCAGGGCGGGCTGTTCCGGGAGATGAACGAAGTCACCGGGATCGCCGGGATCGACCCGGAAGCGGCGACGATCCTTTTCACCCAGGGCTTCCTGGGCCGCTTCGCGCTACAGAGCGTGGAATTCGTGGGGCCGACGGCCGGGCGGGAATTGCTCCGCAACACCGGTTTCGCCATCTTCGGCTCGGTGATCGGCATCCTGATCTATGTCTACTTCCGGTTCCACAAGTGGGTGTGGGGCGTGGCGGCCGTCCTGGCCGTGGTGCACGATGTGATGATCTCCGCCGGCGCCATGGCGCTCACCGGCAAGGAGATGTCGCTGCCGGTGGTGGCGGCGCTCCTGACCATCCTCGGCTACTCGATCAATGACACCATCGTGATCTTCGACCGCATCCGGGAAAACCTCCGCCTTTACCGGGACCGTGAATTCGAGGAGATCGTCAACGCCTCCGTGAACCAGACCCTCAGCCGGAGTGTCCTCACCTCGTTCACGGTCTGGATCGCGGTCACCGCCCTGCTCATGTATGGCGGCGAAAAACTCAACCCGCTGTCGTTCTGCCTCCTGGTCGGTGTCGTCGCCGGCAGCTACTCGACCATCTTCGTGGCCGCCGCCCTCCTGGTCCTGGTCTACCGCCGGTTCGGCGCCCGTTATGTCAAGGCCTGAAGGCACGTTGGCGCGGGTCGAAAGGCCTGTGTTAGACTGCGGTCGCGCTCGTGCCGCGCGCCTCATCCCCGGGAATCCCCGCTGGTCCTGAAGTTCTGACTGCCACCCGGGCCGAAGAGGCATTGCACGCGTCGGCGGCCATGGTTCGGTTCGAGGACATCCAGGACAAGGTCGAGTCGTACATGCCGGGGGCGGACCTTGACCTCCTGCGGCGTGCCTACATCTTCTCGGCCAAGGAGCACAAAGGGCAGACCCGGTCGTCGGGAGAGCCGTACCTGACGCACCCGCTTGCGGTCGCCGGGATCCTGGCAGACCTGAAGCTCGACCTGACCTGCATCGTGGCGGGCCTCCTCCACGACGTGCTCGAGGACACCCTCACGACCCGCGAAAACGTCGAGGCCCATTTCGGCAAGGACATCGCCCACGTTGTCGAGGGGCTGACCAAGATCTCCCGGATCACGTTCAACTCGCGCGAGCAGCAGCAGGCGGAAAGCTTCCGCAAGATGATGCTGGCGATGGTGGACGACATCCGCGTCATCCTGGTCAAGCTCGCCGATCGGCTCCACAACATGCGGACGCTCGAACACCTGTCGTCGCGGCAGCAGGAGAGGATCGCCCGTGAAACCCTGGAGATCTACGCCCCGATCGCGCACCGGCTGGGGATGGCCAAGGTCAAGAACGAGCTCGAGGACCTGTCGCTGTGCTACCTCGACCCCCAGGGGTACCAGTCGCTGCTTCGCGCCATGGAGGACAAGCGCAAGATCAACGAGGGGTTTGTGCTCGAGATCGAGCAGATCCTGCGTGACGAGCTGACGCGGGCCGGGGTCAGCTGCGTCATCCACGGACGCCGCAAGCACCTCTACAGCATCTACCGGAAAATCCGGCGGCAGCAGATCGACGTGGCGGAGGTTTACGACTACATCGCGTTCCGGATTCTCACCGCCAGCGTCAAGGACTGCTACGGTGCCCTCGGGGTCGTGCACGGATTGTGGCGACCGGTGCCGGGACGGATCAAGGACTTCATCGCCATGCCGAAGCCGAACATGTACCAGTCGCTCCACACCTCGGTCATGAGCGACCGCGGGCAGGCGTTCGAGATCCAGATCCGGACGCAGGAGATGCATCGGATCGCAGAGGACGGGATCGCGGCCCACTGGAGGTACAAGGAGGGGAAGGGGGGCGGCGAGAAGGACCAGAACGTCGAGTGGCTGCGGCAGATCATGGAGTGGCAGCAAGAGCTCAAGGACCCGCGCGAGTTCCTGACCATGGTCAAGGTCGACCTGTATCCCGAGGAGGTCTACTGCTTCACGCCCCAGGGGCAGGTCAAGTCGTTCCCCCGTGGCGCCACGTCGATCGATTTCGCCTACGCCGTGCATACCGAGGTCGGCCACCGCTGCGTCGGTTCGCGGATCAACGGCAAGCTCCAGCCGCTGCGCACCGAGCTGAAGAGCGGCGATATCGTCGAGATCCTGACCTCTCCCAACCATCAGCCCAGCCAGGACTGGCTGACGGTCGTCCGCACCCCCCGCGCCCGCGCCAAAATCCGGCAGTGGCTCAACGTGGACCGGCGCAACCGGGCCATCGAGCTTGGGAAAACCGTCGCGGACCGCGAGTTCAAGCGCTTCAAGTTCAGCCTGAAGAAGCATCACGGGGAGAGCGGGGGGCTGGGCGCGGCGCTCCAGGGGATCGGTTGCCCGAGTCTCGAGGACTTCTACGCGTCGGTCGGTTACGGCAAGGTGGCCCCACGAGCCCTCGTCGAGAAGCTCGATCCCCAGGCCCGTCCGCACGACGCCGCCGGGGCGATCACCCAGGCGGTCAAGAAGGCGCTGGGGATGGGCGAGAAGAAGGTCACGGTACGCGGTCTCGACGATGCCCTCATCGCACTGGCGCGCTGCTGCAACCCGATCCGGGGCGAGCCGATCATCGGGTACATCACCCGCGGTCGGGGCGTCACCGTCCACTCGGAGCGCTGTCCCAATCTCGAGAAACTTCTCTACGACCCCGAGCGACGCATCGAGGTCGACTGGGAAGGCGCCGACCGATCCCGTTTCGAAGTGCGGATCACCGTCATGTCAGAGGACCGGCCGGGGATGCTCGCGAAGATCACTTCGGTCATCGCCGACGCGAAGTCCAACATCAAAAATGTGGAGGCGCGCACCTTCGAGGACCATCGGGGCGAGATCACCCTGAGCCTGGACATCCAGGACCTCGCGCACCTCCAGGTCATCCTCGACAAGGTCAAGGCCATCGAAGGCGTGTACCGTGTCGAGCGTCAGGTCGCCTAGGAGGACCCATGGAACCGCGCCCCATCGCTACCGATCTCGCCCCGAAGGCCATCGGCCCTTACTCCCAGGCAATCGCCTGCGGCGATCTGCTGTTCCTGTCCGGCCAGGTCCCCCTCGACCCCGGGACCGGGACCATGGTCCGCGGCACCGTCCAGGAGGAAGTGGCCCGCGTCCTCGATAATCTCAAGGCGGTCCTGGAGGCGGCCGGGGCGGGGTTCGACCGCGTCGTCCGGACGACGGTGTACCTCACCGACCTGAAAGACTTCGAGGCGATGAACGAGGTCTACGCGCGCTGTTTCGGGACGAACCGGCCGGCGCGATCGACCGTGCAGGTCTCGGGGCTACCGCGCGGCGCCCGGGTCGAGATCGACGCCATCGCACGGCTGCGCTGAGTCGGGGCTGGGGGGAATCCGGCCGTCGGACCGGTGATCAGGACACTGCCCGGGCGACCGACCCGGAACGCAGACAGCGCGTGCAGACCTTCATCCGCTTGACAGTCTTGCCGACAACGACGCGCAGACTCTGCACGTTCGGGTACCAGATCCGCGATGACACGTTGTGAGCGTGGCTGATCTGGTTGCCGTAGACCGGACGCTTACCGCACACCTGGCACGAACGCGCCACCGGGATTTCTCCAGAAAGAGGCGCGAACTCTAGCACATCGGCGACGGACGATCAAGAGTCCGGCGCCCTTGCCTGGGATCCTGTCCGGGACAGGGCCCGGATTCCCATGGCTCGGGGCCACCGTCGGGTCCCCCTGGCCGGAACTGCCATCCGAGACCGATACTTGATCCTTATTGAAGCTGATAAGTGTAGTGATGTATATCGTTTATGTATGTATATGCATGGTGAATATAACGAAGTTATGAAAAGCATGAGTCACAAGCTCACTTTTGACATGACGCCTTGCAAAAGTGAGGTCGCGGAATATATTGGAATTCCGTGAAAAGGGGATCACGCTGATGTGGGTTGCAACTGCCGTGACGCCCGGGACTTAAGGGGGATCCGACGGTGTTCTTCTCGAAAGGCAGAAACTTCATCGGTCTTGACATCGGATCGAGCGCGGTGAAGATCGTCGAACTCAAGGAACTGGGCAAGGGGAAGGGCTACCAGCTGCTGAATATGGCGCTGGAGCGCCTGGCGCCCGAAGCGATCGTCGACGGGGCCATCATGGATGCCGGCTCGGTGATCGATTCGATCCAGCGGGCCTTCGCGGCCCGCAAGATCAAGGGTGGCGAAGTCGCCATCGCGCTCTCGGGTCACAGCGTCATCATCAAGAAGATCTCGCTTCCGGCCACGTCCGAGGAGGAACTGGCCGAGGTCATCCCCTGGGAGGCGGAGCAGTACATCCCGTTCGACGTCCAGGACGTGAACCTGGCCTACCAGGTCCTGAAGGGTGCGGGCGGTGGCGAGGCGAACATGGATGTCCTCCTGGTTGCCGCCAAGAAGGACAAGATCAACGACTACACCTCGGTCGTGAGCCAGGCGGGACGCAACCCGATGCTCGTCGATGTGGACGTGTTCGCGCTGCAGAACTGCTTTGAGATGAACTACGAGACCGACGGCACCGTGTGCCAGGCGCTGATCAATATCGGCGCCTCCACCACCAACGTCGCCATCCTCAAGGGCACGCAGTCGATCTTCTGGCGCGACATCTCGGTCGGCGGCAACCAATACAACGACGCCATCCGCAAGGAGCTGAACCTCAGCTTCGAGCAGGCGGAAAGCCTGAAGCGTGGCGAGGAGGTCGAGGGGATCCCGGTGGAGAACGTGACCCCGATCCTGGCCTCGGTGAACGATTTCGTCGGGGGCGAGATCCAGAAGACCGTGGACTTCTTCAAGAACACGACGCCGGGCGAGAACATCGAGAAGATGGTGATCGCCGGCGGATCCTCGCGCGTACCGCACCTGCGCGAGGCGCTCGCCGAGCGCTTCGGGATCACCGTGGAGCCGCTGAACCCCTTCCAGCGCGTGCAGATCGGGAAGGGTTTCTCACCCGAGACGATCGAGGAGATGAGCGCCAGCGTGTCGATCGCCGTCGGCCTGGCAGCCCGCCGGGCGGGGGACACCAACCGATGATCAAGATCAACCTTCTCACGACCGCGCAGCAGGGCAAGGCCCGCACCATCCGGGAGCCGAGGTTCAACGGCGTCGGCACCCTGGGTCAGAACGTCCTGATGGCCGGGGTGGTGCTCTTGGCCGTCGCCTACGTGGGCTGGCAATGGTATGACCTGGCCGTAGAACAGCACACGCTGGTCGCCGAGATCGCCAAGGCCGAGAAGGAGAAGGAACGCCTGCAGGCCATCATCAAGAAGGGCGAGGAGTACAAGGCCAAGAAGGAGCTGCTGCAGCGGAAGATCACGCTCATCACACAGCTCAAGCACAACCAGAGCGGCCCGGTCCACCTGCTCGACGAGGTGAGCCGCCAGCTGCCGGATTTCCTGTGGCTCGATTCTCTGACCGAGGCGGGGTTCAACGTCCAGATCAACGGCAAGGCGACCACCTACAACGCGGTTTCGAATTTCTACAACAACCTGACGGGTTCACGCTACTTCGAAAACGTCGTCATGGGTTCCATTTCCTCGATTCCGGTCGGCGTGCAGTTCTCACTCACCTGCCAGTTCCTGCCAAACCCGCAGGGACAGGAAAGTGTGGAGAACCGCCCCGCGTCGGGCGGATAGCCGGGGGGCATCGCGATGGACTTCAAGAAGCTGCCGTTCTGGGGACAATTCGCGGTCGTGGCCGCCATGGCCGTCGCGCTCGTCGCGGTGGCCTGGATGGCCTATCCAAACTTCGGGCAGATGAAGGATCGGAACGCCTCCCTGACCACCCAGCTCCGCGGGCTCCAGGAGGAGATCCGCAAGGGCCAGGCGATCGAGGCCAAGCTGCCGGAATTCGAGCGCGAGATCGAAAACCTTCAAGCCAAGTTGAGCGACCTGCTGGCCATCCTGCCGACGGAGCCGGAAACCGGCGAGCTCCTGAAATGGGTCAAGAACCTCGCCGATCAGTCGAACCTGGATCTGAAGCGCTTCAGCCCCGGCAGCCTGCGTGCCGTCGAGTTCTACAAGGAATTCCCCATCACCATGGAGGTGAACGGGGACTACCACGACCTCGGCGTGTTCTTTGACCGGATCAGCAAGTACTCCCGCATCATCAATGTCAGCGGGGTCAATATCAGCAACGCCCAGACGGGGCGCGGGTCGATCGGTTCCACCTTTACCGCGACCACATTCGTCTACGACGACTCGACACCGGCACAGGAGGCGACGCAATGACGCGCATCGCGTGGATCGGCATCGCCGGCCTTCTCGGGCTGGCGGTCCTTCTGGTCCTGGCCGCCCCGTCCTTCGTGACTGCCGAGGAGGCCGCCCCGGCCGAGGTTCCCCCAACCCAGGGCGAGACGGAAGCCCCGGCTGCAGGTGGATCGGCGGTGTCCCCTGCGGACGCCGCGACGATCAACCAGATCATGCAGGACAACGAGGCGATGCTTTCCGGCCGCGGGTTTACCTACGACCCGGCCGGACGACGCGATCCCTTCCGTTCGCTCGTCGACACCCTGAACGCCATCGGCAAGGGCCCGCGCCCCCGCGGTATTGCGGGCATGCTGATCTCGGAAGTCGATCTCGTGGGTATCGTCCAGAAGGGGCGTGAAGCGATCGCCTTCTTCAACGGGAGCGACAACAAGGGGTACTTCATGCGGGTGGGGGATACCCTGTACGACGGCAAAATCGTCCGCATCGAACGGAATACGGGGACGGTGGCGTTCCGCCAGGACGTCAACGATCCCCGCAGCATCAAGCCGTACAGGGACGTGACCAAGAGGCTGACGACAGCGGAGGAGGGTCGCTTATGAGGTTCGGGAAGGTCGCGCTTCTGCTCACGATCGCCGCGGCCGCCCTGCGCTGCTCGGGGAATCCGCCCGTCAGCGAGCCGGGTCAGACGGCGTTGTCCGCGCCGTCCGCGGTGGTCATCAACGGGATCGACCATGCGTCGACACCGGCGGGAACGGAAGTGGTCCTGCACGGGAATTACCCGTTCAGCTACACCTCCTACCAGCCCGATCCCAACACACTCGTGCTCGAAGCCCTGGACGTCCAGGTGGAGAGCCTCGCACCCGATGTCGCCATCGGCACGCCGCAGGTCGAAAGGGTGCAGGTCTCGAGTGTCGAGAGCGTGGATGGCGGACGGATCGCCAAGTTCGAATTCCACAACATCCTGGCATCGCAGCACGCCATTCGTCTGGATGGCAACGACCTGGTCATCGATTTCCCGTCGCTTGGCGACGGCACCAACGCCCCCACCCCGTCCGTGATGGCGGACCAGGGGACCGGCATGCCGGGCGAAACACCGGCGGACACCGCCGCGGCCTCGGCCGGACCGGAGGAAGACGCCGCCCTCGAGCCGCTCGAGATGCCGATGGACCCGGCAGCGCAGTCGGCCGAACGACAGGCCACACAGACGGCGGCCGCACCAGAACCCGCGCCCGAAACGCTGCCTTCAGTGGAGCCAGAAGCGGCACCGGCCGCCGGATCCACGGCCACTGATACCGCCACGCCTCCGCCGGCGACCGGACCGGTCCATGTGACGCGCGGAGCCGTCCCCGCCGGCGCGGTGGCCCGGACGTTGCTGTCCGTGCAGTCGCGTGGCACGGATCCCGAGCGGGCGGTTGTCCTGACGGCCGACGGGAGCCTGCCCCACGAGCATTTCGAGCTTCAGAACCCGCCGCGGCTGGTCCTCGATCTCCCCGGTGTTCTCGATCGGACCGGAACCAAGCTCGTGCCGGTGGACTCGCAGATCCTGACCCGTGTGCGCGTGGCCCAGTTCGCGACCCGGCCCCGACCCATTGTCCGTGTGGTGCTGGATCTGAGCGCCCCGCGGCCTTACGCGGTGGTCGCGACCGAAAATGGATTGGTCGTTGACTTCTCCGAGGAGGCGGTGCGGCTGGCCAGGAGCGCACCGGCTCCGGATGCGGCAACGGCCCCGGAGCCGCTCACGGCCGAGGTGCCACCGGCCGATTCCGGCGATGTCGTGCCGGTCGCATCGATCATAGAGGTCCCGCCGACCGAGGCGGCCCCGCAGGCAGAGGGAGCCGACGGTGCCTCCGGGAGCGATGCCATGGCGGTGCCGGTCGTCGAGCCGGCCCAGAACCCGCTCCTCGCATCGGGGGACGCCCGAGTCGAGGCCTCCGGCGCGCCCCGCCCGCGGCCCCGCCCCGCGAGCCAGGAGACCGGCCGGCTGATCTCCGGGGGCCGGTTCCGATCCCGGGCGATCTCGGACACCGGGCCAAAGTACACCGGCAAGCGGATCTCCCTGAACTTCAAGGACGCCGATCTCAAGGACGTGTTCCGCCTGTTCCACGAGATCACCGGCTACAACATCGTCCTCGATCCGGCGGTCGCGGGGTCGCTGACGATCGTCCTCGAGAACGTCCCCGAGGATCAGGCGCTCGACATCATTCTCAAGAACAACGGTCTGGACAAGGTCTTCGAGAACAACGTCATCCGGATCGCGACGACGCAGAAACTGGCCTCCGAGTCGGCCGCCCGGAAGGCCCTGCTCGAAGCCCAGGTATTGGAGCAGGAGCCGATCACCTTCACGCGGGCACTCTCCTACGCCAAGGCGAAGGACGTGACTCCGATCCTCAAGAAGATGATGTCCAAGCGCGGCGACGTGGTCATGGACGACCGGACCAACACCCTGATCATCACCGATATCGTGGATCGCCAGGACTCGATCAACCGGCTCATCGACACCCTCGACGAGCAGACGCCCCAGGTCGTCATCGAGGCGCGCATCGTCGAAACCGACCGCGAGTTCGAGCGTGACCTCGGCATCATCTGGGGTGTCCACGGCGAGGCCTCGCCCGCCCGGGGGACCCAGACCAACCTGACGTTCCCGCACCGGGCGAGCCTGGACTACGACGTCTCGCTGCCGGCGCCGGCGACTGCCGGGATGCTCGGGTTGAGTTTCGGCAACGTCCTCGACTCGGTCACGCTCGACATGACGCTGCAGGCGTTCGAACTCAACGGCGATGTCAAGGTCCTCTCCTCGCCGCGCATCGCCACGCAGAACAACATCAAGGCGACGATCGAGCAGGGCACGCAGATCCCGGTCGTCAGCACGACGGCGACCCAGATCAACGTCGAGTTCATCTCCGCCTCGCTGAAACTCGAGGTGACGCCCCAGATCACCAACGAAGGGACGGTGATCATGGACATCCGGGTCGACAACTCGTCCCCGGATTTCGTCAACCGCGTCGGCGACGTTCCGCCCATCATCACGGAGCGCGCCCAGACCCAGATCCTGGTGGCGGACGGCGGGACCGCCGTCATCGGCGGCATCTTCAAGCTGAACGAGTCGGTGAGCACGGCCGGAGTGCCGGGTCTGTCGAAGATCCCCGGGATTGGCTGGCTGTTCAAGAGCAAGTCGATCAACCGGAAGAACACCGAGCTGCTGATCTTCATCACGCCGCGGATTTCGAAGAAGGCTGAGACGCAGGAGGGACGGTCATGAAGAGCGTGACGGGCAGGGCGCTGCGCGCCGTCGCTTTGGGGCTCGTCCTCGTGGCGGCCGGGGTGGCGTGCAACGATATCGGCAACGAGGGCGACCGCGCCGAAGCGGTCGTGCTGGTGACCGCCGTGGGCGTCGCGGGCGAGGGGGTCGGGGACGGGCTCAACACCAGCGTCACGCTCAGCCTGACGGTGGAGGACCGGACGGGAAGCGCGGGTTCGTTCTTCAATGATGTCGTGTTCCTGACCTACTCCGTGGTCTTCTCACCGACCGCCATCGTTCCGGACGTGTCCGGCATGGTCAACAGCGGCTACGTCTCGATCGGCGGCACCGCCACGTTGACGCTCGACATCGTGGCGTCGGGTTCCGAGGCCGCCGGGTCCACGGTCGTGGGGACGGTCAATGTCGAGGGGCGCGACGTGAACGGCCGGCCGGTCAACTTCAGTCACCCGGTCGGCGTCACTTTCATCCCCTGAAGTCCGGCCGGACCGAACTGGCCCCCGGAGTCATCCGGGGGCCTTCGATTTTGACAAGGTCCCGTGCGCTCCCTATAATCCGGGCCGGGCGGACGGCCCGTGAGGTCCGATGCCCGCGGCGGATCCCGTCGAACGCATGGCCAAACGTCCAGCACAGCGCAACCCGGTCGTCGAGGCCCTGAAGCAGAAGTTCGCGCGCGATCCCTTCTCGCGCGCCTTCCTGCAGCTGGCCGAGGAATACCGCCGCGCGGGGGAGTACGAAGAGGCCGTCAAGGTCTGCCTCGAGGGACTGCAGCGCCATCCCACCTACCACACCGCCCGCATCGCCCTGGGACGCACTTATCTCGAATGCGGCAACCTCGAGGAGGCGCGACGCACCCTGGGCGAGGTGGTGGCAATCGCCCCGGAGAACCATCTGGCGGCCAAGCTGCTCGCCGAAGTGCACCGCAAGCTGGGTGACACGCCGGCCGCCGCCGAAACCTACCGGGCGATCCTCGCTCACTATCCCGGGGACATCGAGGTGAAGGCCCTGCTGCAGGATTTGATCGACGGGGCGCCTGCCGTGAGGCCCCCGGTGGCGCCACCCGCGGTAACGCGCCCGGGGGCGCGCCCCGTGGTGACGCGCCCGTCGGCGCCGCCCGCGCCGTCGGCCCCGCGCCCCGTGGACCCGGTGCTCGACTATCACAGCGACGATCTGGCGGCCGCTGGTCTCGGGAAACCTCCGGGCGGATCCCCGCGGCCATGGGTGGTTCCGGATCGACCTCCGGCGGTTCCCGCCGCCGGCGTGATGACGGCGATCGCCGGCCCGCCGTCCGTGGCGGGACCGGCAGCCCCCACATCGGGGTCGGGAGTCGGGGTGAAGGCACCGGGCTTCGATCAGGGGCCGGAGATCGGCAGCGATGTGGGAGATTCCACCGACGCGCTCCAGACCAACACCCTGGCCGAGCTCTACCTCCGGCAGGGGCTGGTCGATCGGGCCCTCGAGGTCTACAGGGCGATGCTGCGGGTCGATCCGGGGAACACGCGCGCCCGGCAGCGGCTTCAGGAACTTGTCGCGGCCGGCACGGCGGGCGCCATGCCGGTCGCCGGGCCGGTTGCCACGCCGGCCGCCGCGTTGGACACCGCGACAGGCGGCGCGCGGGAGACCGCGATGGCCGCCTCCCGGGATCCCGAGCGATCGGAATCCCCGCCGGCGCCGATTGCCCATCCGGGCACGCAGGCCCGGATCGACCGCCTTGCAGAGTGGCTCGGCCGGATCCAGACGGCCCACAGGGAGGCCCGCACGCCATGAAGGTCATACTCCAGGACACGCTCGACAGGACGCCGGGGGCGCTGGCGGTTTCGGTCGTGGGGCTCGACGGCATCCCGGTCGAGAAGATCACCCTCGGCAGCGAGGTCAACATCGATCTCGTGTCGGCGGAAGGGATCACCCTGGTGAAGCGGACGACCGGGCCGGCCGGCGGGCGGGAAACCCCTGAGGAAATCTCCATCACGACGGCGTCCGGGCTGATGATCCTGCGCGCTCTCGGCCAGGACTACTATCTCTGTCTTCTCGTTGGCCGCGACTGTCTGCCGGGGCGCGCCCGTTACGAGGCCTGGCGGGCCGGCCTGGCGCTGAGACAGGCGATCGCCTGAAGGCCGTGGCCCACACCCGGCACCCCCGTCCTTCCGACCGTTTGGAGTACACTACGCCGCCGGGCGGGGCTCCGGTCGGGAACAGCCGGCCGGGGGGGCTTGGTGCATCCGGAGGGCCGCATGGGCGGTGGATACCTGGACAGCGACATCAAGGAACTGATGGACTACATCGAGAGCAGCAGCTTCGTCGAATTCGAGCTCGAGCGCGAGGGGTTCAAGATCAAGCTGGTCAAGAAGACCGCGGTGCCGACGGACGGTCTGATGGCCCCTGCCCTGGTGCCGGCCCAGGCCGCCGCACCGGCCGGGCCTGTCGCGGCCGCCGGTCCGGATGCCCGCCAGGCCGCAGCGGGGCCGCCCGACGCGCACACCATCAAGTCCCCGATCGTCGGCACGTTCTACCGCTCCAGCTCGCCATCGTCGCGCCCGTTCGTCGAAGTGGGGGACCGGATCAAGAAGGGGCAGGTCCTGTGCGTCGTCGAGGCGATGAAGTTGATGAACGAGATCGAATCCGAGTGCGACGGGGAGGTCCTCGAGGCCCTCGTCGCCAATGGTCAGCCCGTCGAGTATGGCGAGCCCCTATTCCGGGTCCGCCTCGCGGCCCCGGCCTGACGGGCCCTGGCCTGACGCGATGTTCCGGAAGATCCTGATCGCCAACCGCGGTGAGATTGCGCTGCGGATCATCTGGGCCTGCCGCGAGCTCGGCATCCAGACGGTCGCCGTTTATTCGACGGCCGACGCCGACTCCCTGCACGTCAAGTTTGCCGACGAGGACGTCTGCATCGGACCGCCCCGCAACATCGACTCCTACCTGAACATCAGCGCGGTGATCGCGGCCGCGGAGATCACCGACGCCGACGCCATCCACCCGGGGTACGGCTTTCTGGCGGAGTCGGCGCATTTCGCGGAGGTCTGCGAGGCCTGCAAGATCAAGTTCATCGGGCCGAGCCCGAACGTCATCCGGCTGATGGGGGACAAGGCGCGGGCCCGCGAGACGGTGCTCGCGGCCGGCGTGCCGATCCTGCCGGGCACCCGTGGCACGGTCCAGGACGACGAGGAGGCGATGCGGCGCGCCGTCAAGATCGGCTTCCCGGTCATCATCAAGGCGGCGGCGGGTGGCGGCGGGCGCGGCATGCGCGTGGTCAACGCGCCGGAGGGACTCAGCCCGGGATTGAGCGCCGCGCGCACCGAGGCGAATGCCGCCTTCGGTGTCCCGGACGTCTACATCGAGAAGTACCTCAAGTCGCCCCGTCACATCGAGTTCCAGATCCTCGGCGATTCTTTCGGAAACATCGTCTGCCTCGGGGAGCGCGAGTGCTCCATCCAGAGGCGGCACCAGAAGATCCTCGAGGAATCCCCGTCCACCGCCCTGAGCCCGAAGCTTCGCCGCCGGATGGCGGAATCGGCGCTCAAGGTGGCGAGGACCGTCGGCTACCAGAACGCCGGGACGGTTGAAATGCTCCTCGACGAGGACGGCCGCTACTACTTCATGGAGATGAACACCCGCATCCAGGTGGAGCACCCGGTCACCGAGATGGTCACCGGGATCGACATGATTAAGGAGCAGATCAAGATCGCCGCGGGGGTGTCGCTGGCGTTCCGCCAGGAGGACATCCAGTCCGTCGGTCATGCCATCGAGTGCCGCATCAACGCCGAGGACCCGGAGACCTTCGCGCCCTCGCCGGGGAAGATCACGACCTTTCACCTGCCGGGAGGCCCCGGGGTCCGGGTGGATACGGCGGCGCACCCCGAGTGCGTCATCCCGCCCTACTATGACTCGATGATCGCCAAGTTGATCACCCGGGGCAACAACCGGATGGAGGCGATCTCGCGCATGCGGCGCAGCCTGGATGTCATGGTGGTCGAAGGGATCCGGACGAACCTCCCCCTGCAGCGGCGGATCCTGCGCGACCCGGACTTCATCCGCGGAAACCTGGACACCGGGTTCCTCGAACGCCTCTTGGGCCTGAAGGGGGCCGCCGTGGCAGCCTCCTGACGACGACGAACGCCAGCATGCGGGACCCGCGCAAGCCGGTCTTCCTGGTCGGCTTCATGGGGGCCGGCAAGACGACAGTCGGCCGCGCCTTGGCCCGTCTGATCGGTTGGGACTTCGTGGACCTCGACGAACTGGCGGTGGCCGCAGACGGACGGACCATCCCCCGGATCTTCGAGGCGGACGGTGAGGCGTTCTTCCGCCGGCTGGAGGGCCGCCTGATCGCGGAACTGCGTGACCGCAGTCGAATCGTCGTCGCCTGTGGCGGCGGGACCTATGTCCAGGAGTCGAACCGCGTGCTCATCGACCAGATCGGACGCGCCGTCTGGATCCATGTGCCGGTCGAACAGGCGCTGGCCCGGTGCGATGGTTCGCCGGCGCGGCCGCTCCTGAAGGACCGCGCGCAGGCGGAGGCTCTGTATCGGTCCCGCCTGGCCGCCTACCGGTTGGCCCCGATCCGGGTGGATGCTGCAGGTCTGGCACCTGAGGAGGTCGCGGAGCGGATCGCGACTCTGATCTGATGCGCTACCTGATCCTGTCGGACCTGCATGGCAATATCGAATCGACGGGGGCGGTCCTGACCGCGGCCCGCGGTCTCGGATACGACCGGGCGATCATCCTCGGCGACCTGGTCGGCTACGGCGCGGACCCCGGACCGGTGGTTGCGGCCGTGCGTGAGCTCCCCGGGCTCTGCGTCGTGCGTGGCAACCACGACAAGGTTGTCGCCGATCTCGAACCGATGGAGGCGTTCAACGATCAGGCCCGTGCCGCCGTGGAATGGACGCGCCGGGCCCTCGAGCCGGAAGTCCTCGACTGGCTCCGGGACCTTCCGCGGGGCCCGGTCGAGGTGGCGCCCGGCTTGATGCTCAGCCACGGCAGCCCCTCCGACGAGGATGCCTACCTGCTCCACGCGGGCGAGGCGCGGCGCGCCTTCGAGTTCGCCTCCTTCGATGTCTGTTTCTTCGGCCACACGCACCTTCCGGGTGCCTTCGTCCACCACGGCGACCGTGTCCACTGGTCGGCGGCCCGTGGCGACCGCGTGCAGGTGACCCTGGATCCCGGCCGGCGATTCCTGGTCAACCCCGGGTCGGTCGGCCAGCCACGCGACCGCGATCCGCGGGCGGCGTTCGCCCTCTATGACGACACGGCGAGGACGGTCACCGTGCTGCGTGTGCCGTACGCGATCGAGGCGGCCCGGAGTAAGATCCAGAAGTCGGGGTTGCCTCCATGGCTGGGCGACCGACTCCTTCTTGGAGTGTGAGTCATGAACCTGTTCCAGGCACACCGGGTCCTGATCGCTGCCGCCGTTCTGCTCCTGCTGTACTACGGCGGCTGGGAGTTTGCGCGGACCGACGGGCCGGGGGCGGCGTGGCGCGGGGCGCTGGCGCTGGCCGGTGCCGTGGCTTTTGCGGTCTACTTCGCGTTCATCGGGCGGCTGTACGCGCCGGGCGGGAGAGGAACACCATGATCAAGCTTCTCGACAACGACACGGACGCGGAAGTCGGCGCCATCGACGACGCTCACCTGGAGATCCTCCAGGAGGAACTGGTCGAGGAGTCACTCGACGATTTCACTTACAGCATCGACGCGGCCGCCATCGCCAGCCTCGAAGGCCGCGGCGTCGACCCCGGCGTGCTGGCCGTCCTCAAGCGTGCCCTTGGGCAGAAATCCTCGGTCGACATCCGTTTCGAGCCCGACTGACCGTCCTGATTGCCCGCGATTCCGGCGGTACCGGCCAGTCAGCCGGGCCTCCGGCCTGCCATTATTGGGAATTCTCCAGCAAGACTCGTTCCAACATCCCCGCAGCTGAAAGAAAATAAGTTATTTATATTCAATAGCTTGTGAGTTCTAGTCGTTTGCCGTTAGACGCGTGTTGTCACAGCGTCAAAATTCCGTAGGTATTTTTACGCATTTCACTTGACACAAATTGTTGGCGTACATAATTTGACACGGGTGATCGTATAGGGCTCTCCAACCGCCCGGGACAGACCGGGCGCGTTTCCAGTGAGGTCCGGATGGCCGTCAAGCTGGGCGAGATGTTGATCAAGGCGGGGCTCCTCACCCCGCAGAAACTCCAGGAAGCGTTGGAGTACCAGAAGACCAACGGCGGCAAGCTGGGGGTCAATCTCGTCAAACTGGGGTTCGTGAAGGAAGAGGACATCACCCGCGTTCTCTCGCAGCAGTACGGGGTGCCCGCCGTCAACCTCTCGAAACTCGAGATCGACGACGGCGTCGTCAAGTTGATCCCCAGCGAGGTCGCGCAGAAATACCTGATCATGCCGGTGAGCCGCACCGGCGCCACCATCACCATCGCCATGGTGGACCCGACCAACGTCTTCGCCATGGACGACATCAAGTTCATGACCGGCTACAACGTGGAGCCGGTCGTTGCCTCCGAGCTGGCGATCAAGGAGGCGATCGACCGCTACTACGGATCGATCCATGCCTTGGAACTCAAGAAGGTCATGGACGAGATGGCCAAGGACGAGCAGACCCAGGAAAACCTCGAGCTGATGGAGGACGAGGAGGATGTCGACCTCGCCAAGCTCGAGGCGGCGAGCGAGGAAGCCCCGGTCGTACGGCTCGTCAACCTCATCCTGACCGACTCGATCAAGCGCGCCGCTTCCGATATTCACATTGAGCCGTACGAGAAGGACTTCCGCGTCCGGTTCCGCATTGACGGCGTGCTGTACGAGATCATGCAGCCTCCCATGAAGCTGCGGGACGCAATCATCTCGCGCCTCAAGATCATGGCGAAGCTCGACATCTCCGAAAAACGTCTGCCCCAGGACGGCCGCATCAAGATCAAGATGAAGCTGCAGGGGAAGAACAAGGAGATGGACTACCGCGTCTCGGTCCTGCCGACGTTGTTCGGCGAGAAAATCGTCCTCCGGCTCCTCGACAAAGAAAACCTGATGCTCGACATGACGCGGCTCGGGTTCGAGCAGGAGTCGCTCAACAAGTTCGAAAAGGCCATCTTCAAGCCCTACGGCATGGTCCTGGTCACCGGGCCGACCGGGTCGGGCAAGACCAACACCCTGTACTCGTCGATCAGCCGGGTCAATACTCCCGAGACCAACATCATGACCGCCGAGGACCCGGTCGAGTTCAACCTGCACGGCATCAACCAGGTCCAGATGAAGGAGCAGATCGGACTCAATTTCGCGGCCGCCCTGCGATCCTTCCTGCGGCAGGACCCGAACATCATCCTGGTCGGAGAGATCCGCGACTTCGAGACCGCCGAGATCGCCGTCAAGGCCGCGCTCACCGGCCACCTGGTGCTTTCCACCCTGCACACCAACGACGCGCCGTCGACCATCAACCGCCTCATGAACATGGGCATCGAACCGTACCTGGTCGCGACCTCGGTCCACCTCATCGCCGCACAACGGCTGGTGCGGCGCGTCTGCAAGGACTGCAAGGAAGAGGTCAGCATGCCGCCCCAGGCGTTGGTGGACATCGGCTTCGGCGCGGACGACGCCAAGAGCGTGAAGCTTTACAAGGGCCGCGGCTGCGGGACCTGCAACAACACCGGCTACAAGGGCCGTGTCGGCCTGTACGAGGTGATGGAAATCGGCGAGAGCCTGCGCGAGATGATCCTGACCGGCGCGTCCTCCGTCGAACTGAAGAACAAGGCAGTCGAGGACGGGATGATCTCCCTGCGTGGATCCGGCCTGCGCAAGATCAAGGCCGGCCAGACCACGGTCGAGGAAGTCGTGCGCGAGACTATCCTGTGAGGAGGCCTGGATGTCGGTGACGCTGCACCAGCTGTTGAAGACCCTCGTCGAGCAGGGGGGGACCGACCTGCATATCACGACCAACTCGCCGCCGCAGATCCGCGTCGACGGCAAGCTGGTCCCCCTGCAGCTGCCGCCACTGACGGCGCCGGAGACCAAGGCGCTGGTCTACAGCGTCCTCACCGATACCCAGAAGCATCGCTTCGAGGAGAACCTGGAGCTGGACTTCTCGTTCGGTGTCCGGGGTCTGGCCCGGTTCCGCGCCAACATCTTCAGCCAGCGTGGCGCGGTGGCGGCCGCCTTCCGGACCATCCCCTGGGAGATCAAGACCTTCCAGGACCTCGGGCTGCCCGAGGTCGTCGCCAAGCTGTGCGAGAAGCCGCGCGGTCTGATCCTGGTCACCGGGCCGACGGGGTCCGGGAAATCCACCACCTTGGCAGCCATGCTCGACAAGGTCAACAACGAGGAACGCGGCCACATCGTCACCATCGAGGATCCGGTCGAGTACCTTCACGGCCACAAAGGCTGCATCGTCAACCAGCGCGAGCTGCACGCCGATACCCACACGTTCGCCAACGCCCTGAAGTCGGTGCTCCGCCAGGACCCCGACTTCGTCCTGATCGGCGAGATGCGCGATCTGGAGACGATCGAGGCCGCCCTGCGGATCGCCGAAACGGGCCACCTGACCTTCGGGACCCTGCACACCAACTCGGCGGCCCAGACCATCAACCGGATCATCGACGTGTTCCCGGCCCATCAGCAGCCGCAAATCCGTGCCCAGCTGTCCTTCGTGCTCGAGGGGATCCTCTGCCAGGCGCTGCTGCCCAAGGCGACGGGCAAGGGTCGCTGCCTGACCATGGAGATCCTGGTGCCAAACTCGGCCATCCGGAACCTCATCCGCGAGGACAAGATCCACCAGATTTACTCGATGATGCAGACCGGCCAGACACAGTACGGCATGCAGACCTTCAACCAGTCCCTGGCGACGCAGTACTTCAAGAAACATCTCAGCCTGGCGACTGCTCTCTCCTACAGCAGCAACCCCGACGAGCTGCAGGAGATGATCAACCGCGGATCCGGGCTCATCAACCAGCCGACGGCCCAGGCGACGCAGGCGGCGCGCGCCGGCGCCGGGCGCAAGTAGGCGGGGGAGGGAGCGGACATGCCGACCTACAGCTGGAAGGGCAAGAACAAGATGGGGAAGATGCAGGAGGGGTCCGTCTCCGCCGAGAACAAGGACGCGGTCATCGCCCTCCTGCGCCGTCAGCAGATCATGGTGTCGGCGGTCACCGAAAAGGGGAAGGAGCTGGCGGTCCCGAAGATGGGCGGGAGCGTCAAGCAGAAGGAGATCGCCATCTTCACCCGTCAGTTCTCGGTCATGATCGACGCCGGGCTGCCGCTGGTGCAGTGCCTCGAGATCCTCGGGTCGCAGCAGAAGAACCGGCTGTTCCAGAGGGTCCTGTTCCAGGTGCGGCAGGACGTCGAGTCCGGGTCCACCCTCGCGGTCTCGATGCGCAAGCATCCGAAGGTTTTCAGCTCGCTTTACGCCAACATGATCGCCGCCGGCGAGTCCGGCGGTATTCTCGACACCATCCTGCAGCGGCTGGCAGCCTACATCGAGAAGAACGTCAAGCTGGTCGCCGCCGTCCGGTCCGCGATGATCTACCCGGTCGCGGTCATCACGATCGCCATCGGCGTCGTCGTCGTCATCCTGTGGAAGGTCATCCCGACGTTCGCCATGCTGTTCCAAGGGCTCGGCGCGACCCTCCCGCTGCCGACCCGGATCACCATCGCGGCCAGCAATTTCCTCGGCCGCTACATGCCGGTCCTCGTGATCCTCGGGGTCGCGTCCGGCTTCGCGCTCAACCGTTATCACAAGACCCACAAGGGGAAGCGGCAGATCGACGCCATCATCCTCAAGGTGCCGGTGTTCGGTGACCTGATGAGGAAGATCGCCGTTGCCCGATTCTGCCGCACGCTCGGGACGCTGATCACGTCCGGTGTGCCGATCCTCGAGGGCCTCGAGATCACCGCCCGCACGGCCGGCAACGCGATCGTCGAGGACGCCATCATGGCGACCCGCAAGAGCATCGAGCAGGGCAAGACCATCGCCGGCCCCCTCGAGGAGACCAGGGTCTTCCCGTCGATGGTGGTCCAGATGATCAGCGTCGGCGAGCAGACCGGGGCCCTCGACACGATGCTCTCGAAAATCGCGGACTTCTACGAGGACGAGGTGGACGAGGCCGTCGAAAACCTGATGGCTCTCCTCGAACCGGTCATGATCCTGTTCCTGGGCTTCATGATCGGCGGCATCGTCATCTCCATGTACATGCCGATGTTCACGCTGATCGGCAAGATCAACTAGGCGCATGAATGGACCGGCCGCAGCGCGAGCTCAGGCGCCAGCTCGATTGGCTCATGACATTCCGGGTCGTGATCATCACGACCCTGCTGGCCTGCACCTTCGTCATCGAGCTGCTCTACCGGCCGCTCCTGTCCCTCAAACCGTTCTACATGCTGGCGGCGGTCACTTATCTTCTGACCATCGGCTACGCGGTCCTGACCCGGACCGCCCGGCCCGGGGCCCAGGTCGTCGTCCAGATGGTGGGCGATCTGGCCGTGGTCACGGGGTTCGTCTACCTGACGGGGGGCACGGAAAGCCCGTTCTCCTTCCTCTATCTCCTGTCGATCATCATCGGCAGCATCCTGCCGGCGCGCTACGGCGGGTTCGCGGTGGCGATCGGGTCCTGGGCGATGTACGCGGTCATGGTGATCCTCATGCACCGGGGCACGCTGCCGTCGTACCCGGAGGAGGTCTTCCGGGACCGCGACGTCGCGACGGTGCGGGTCCTCTACAGCCTGGTGGCGCACCTGGTGTCGTTCCTCGCCGTGGCGTACCTGTCGTCATCGCTGGCGGACAATCTCCGGCGCGCGGGCCACGAGCTGCAGCTGCGACGGGACGACCTGGCCGACCTGCGCGAGTACCACGCCAACATCATCGACAGCCTGAACACCGGGCTGGTCACCACCGACGCGGAAGGGCGGTTGACCTTCGCCAACCGCGCCGCCCTGGAGATCACCGGGCGTACGCTGGCGGACCTGCTGGGACGCGACTTCGAGGCGGTCCTGCGCCAGGAGCGGGGGTTGATCGGTCGGATCCGCGCCGCTCTGGAGAAGGACAGCCGCTGCCGCTTCGAGATCGACTACGAGGACGGGCGGGGCCGGTCGCTGTTCCTCGGGTTCACGGTCTCGCCGCTGCTCAGTCGCGCCGGCGAAGCGCTGGGGTTGATCTTCATCTTCCAGGACCTCACCGAGATCCGGGCCCTGGAAGAGGAAGTGGCACTCAAGAAACGAATGGCCGCGCTCGGCGAGATGGCGGCCGGGGTCGCGCACGAACTGCGTAATCCGCTGGCGTCGATCAGCGGCTCCGTGCAGGTCCTCAAGCGCGACCTGGACCCGCCGGGGGATGCGGGGACGTTGATGGACATCGTGGTCAAGGAATCAAGACGGCTGGACCAGATCATCAGGGACTTCCTGATGTTTGCGAAGCCCGGCCGGTTCCATGCGGAGACGACGGACCTCGTGGGCCTGCTGCGGGAGACCCTCAGCCTGCTGGAAAACAGCGAGGAGCGCCGCCCCCATCACCGGGTCGAGGTGGCGCCCGGCCCGGATCGACTGGTGGCCGACGTGGACATCAACAGGATGAAACAGGTGTTCTGGAATCTCGCGCGCAACGCCCTGAAAGCGATGCCCGGGGGCGGGACCCTGTCGGTGCGCCTGCGCGGGGCGGAGGGGGAGGCCGTCGTCAGCTTCGTGGACACGGGGATCGGCATGCCCGACCGTGACGTCGCCTCCAACTTCCAGCCGTTCCACGGGTCGTTCCCCCAGGGGACCGGGCTCGGTCTGTCGATCGTCTACCGCATCATCGAGGAGCATGGTGGACGGATCCGGGTCAAGAGCCGCCCCGGCGAAGGAACCGAGATCTCCCTGCACCTGCCGCGCCGTGCCGGCGGAATCGTCGAGGAGGCCGTATGGACCGCATCCTGATCGTCGACGACGAGAAGGGCATGCGCGATCTCCTCTCCATCATGCTCAAGAAGGAGGGGTACGCGGTCCTGCAGGCGGAATCGGTCGATCGGGCGCGCGAGGTCGTCGCCCGGGGTGACCTGGACCTGGTGATCTCCGACATCTCGATGCCCGGCTCCTCGGGGCTCGAGGTGCTGAAGCAGTCCAAGGCGGCGAACCCCGAGACCCCGGTCATCATGGTCACCGCCTACGCCTCCACCGAGAGCGCCATCGAGGCCCTCAAGCTCGGCGCCTACGACTACATCATCAAGCCGTTCGACATCGAGGAGCTCAAGCTCGTCGTCCGCAACGCGCTGGAGCGCCGCCGGCTGGAGCACGAGAACCGGGCCCTCAAGCGCGAACTCCGGGAGAAACTCCGGTTCGACACGCTGGTCGGCGACAGCCCGCGCATGCGCGAGGTGCACGACCTCGTGGCCCGCATTGCGCCCACCCACAGCACTGTCCTGATCTGCGGGGAATCCGGAACCGGCAAGGAGCTGGTGGCGCGCGCCATCCACGCCCAGAGCCCGCGCGCCGACCGGCCGTTCGTGTCGATCAACTGCGGGGCGATGCCGGACGAACTCCTGGAATCGGAGCTGTTTGGCCACACACGGGGATCCTTCACCGGGGCAGTGACCGCCAAGAAGGGGCTGTTCGAGGTTGCCGACGGGGGGACCATCTTCCTCGACGAGATCGGCGACACCACGCCGGCGATGCAGGTGAAACTGCTGCGGGTGCTCCAGGAGCGGCGGATCCGGAGAGTGGGCGGGACCGAGGAGGCCGAGGTGAATGTCCGCGTGCTCGCGGCGACCAACCAGGACCTCGACCTGCTGGTGCGGGAGAAGCGCTTCCGCGAGGACCTCTACTATCGCATCAACGTGATCCAGATCCGGATGCCGTCGTTGCGCGAGAAGCCGGAGGACGTGCCGGCCCTGGCGCTGCACTTCCTGAACAAGTACACCCGGATCATGGGGAAGAAGGTGACCCGGATCGACGAGGACGCGATGCACCGGCTCCAGGATCACGCCTGGCCGGGGAACGTGCGCGAGCTGGAGAATGTCCTCGAGAGGGCCGTCGCCCTCGAGTCGGGCGACGCCATCACGATGGACAGCCTGTCACGCGAGGTCCGGGAGGGGGGACGCCCGGCCCAGGACCTTCCGGTGAGCCTGACGGAGTCGGGCATCGACCTCGAGCGCCAGCTGGAGGGGATGCGCGCCCACTACATGGAGGAGGCGCTGCGCCGGGCGCGCGGCGTGCAGACCCGCGCCGCCGAACTGCTCGGCATGAGCTTCCGGTCGTTCCGCTACTTCGCCAAGAAATACAACCTGATCGACGGCCGCAGGGAACCCCGGTTCAACGTCGGGTGAGGGGGACCTGTGCGCGCGCCCGCGATCGGAACCGCTGACCTCCCGTCCGCCGCGACGCCGCCGTGGGCACGGATCCGCGGCAGTGCGGCGCGCCTGGTCCCCGCCGTGCTCCTGCTGGCCCTGGCCGGATGGGCGTTCCGCGGCCCGATCGCCGGGCGCGTCTTCTATCTCCGCGACATCACCCAGAACCACCGTCCGATGCGCCAGCTGGTGACCGGGCGATTGCTGCAGGGGGACCTGCCTCTCTGGAATCCGTATCACGGCGCGGGGACCCCGTTGCTGGCGGATCCCAACCACCTGGTGATCCACCCGATCAGCCTCCTGTTTCTGGGGCTGCCGTTCGAGACGGCGTTCACCGCTTCCATCCTGCTGCAGTTCGCCCTTCTCGGGATCGGCGGCTGGCTTCTGGCCCGCCGCACGGGTGCCTCGCAGGCCGGGGCAGGCCTGGCCAGCGCCATCCTGATGTTCTCCGGTCCGGCGGCATCCCTGGCGAGCCTGCAGAACGTGCTGTCGGCGGCCGCCTGGGTTCCGATCGGAATCTGGGCCCTGCTGCGCGGACTGGAGCCGGGCGGCCGGCGGTTTCTGCCGGGGGCGGCCCTGGTGCTGGCGATTGTCCTGATGGCAGGGGAGCCGGCGTCGGCGCTGACGTTTCTCCTGTTCGCCACGGTCTTCGCGATCGCCACTCCGGAAAGACCGGAGGCCGTCGCGAGACCCGGTCCTGTCCCGGTCGACGGGCCGCGAGGGTCACGATCGACGCGGACGTGGAAGACGGCGGCGGTCGCGGGACTCGGCGCCCTGATCGCGATGGTGCAGATCCTGCCGACACGCGCGCTTCTCGGAATCTCCACCCGCGGGGCAGGGTTCGATCCCGCCGAGGCGATGAAGTGGTCGCTGGAGCCGGTCCGTCTCCTGGAACTGATTGTCCCGGGTCTGTTCGGCGATCCGACCCGTCTGGCGCCTGGCTCGTGGTGGGGACGATGGGTCTTCGAGGGAGGGTATCCCTTCCTCCCGGTCCTCTACCTGGGAATCGCCCCATGCATCCTGGCTATCGTCGCCCTGGTGTCGCAACCACGGCCCGCCTGGATCCGCGGCATCGGTGTCGTGGGGGCCGTCGGTGCGCTCCTGGCGCTCGGTCAGCACGCGGCGGTGTACCGCGGTCTGTACCAGGCGCTGCCGATCGTCGGGCAGATCCGCTATCCGGAGCGTTTCATCCTGATTACCCTGTTCGCCGTGGCGCTTCTGGCGGCCCACGGGCTGGGTCGGGTCCTCGAAAGAGCCCGGGTTGGTCCGGCCCGCTGGCTCGTGGGCGCAGCCGCGGCCGGATTCGCCGGCGCCACACTGATCGTCGCGTCGCCGTCCATCGTGGACCGATTCCTGATGTCGGCGGCCGGGGTGCCGGGGTCTGTCCTGGTGGCCGTGGCGCCTGCCCTGCGCGGCGCCGCCCTCGGCGCGGCGCTGTGGGTGTTCCTCGAGATGGCGGCGCTGGCGGCGTTGGTCGTGGGCGCGCGATGGTTTTCGGCCCGACCGGCGCAGGTGAGGGCGGGATCCTGGGGTCTTGTGGCGGTCGTCGGGCTGTCCTTGATCACGGCGAGCGCCCCCGCCCTGTCGAGCGCCGACTCCGGATGGCTGGCGGCTCCCTCCCCACTGGCCACGATCCTCGATCGCGGGCCGGGCGCGCCCCGGGTGTACCACGCGCCGCGCCCCGCAGGATTGAGTGTCTGGGGGCAGAGCGACGAGCTGATCTGGGGGTTCCGGTTCGATCGTTTCTCCTACAGCCTGGCGACCGGCCATCCCGACGGCGTTCCGACCGTCCTCGACCCGGCGACCGACCGTATGGACCTGGCCATCCAGGCGAGGCTCGGGCGGGCAATTCCCGGCCTCCCGATCGAGGATCAGATCAAGATCCTGTCGCTGTGCGGCGTCGGCACGCTGCTGACCTACGACCGTATCGATCACCCGGCGCTCATCGCCGGACCGGTGCTCGAGGGATTCAGCCGTCCCCCGCTCCGCCTCTACCGGCTGCGTGACGTCCTGCCGCGGGCGCGTTTCCGCGCCCATGCCGTGCCGCCGGCCGTCCCGGGGGACCTCATAGCGAGCCTCATCGATCCGGGGTACGATCCGCGGCGCATGGTCCTGCTTGACGATGCCCCGCGCCCGTCGTCGCCGGTGGTGGCAGCGGCCGGGGAAGTAATCCTCGTCGAAGATCGCCCGGAGACGATCGGCCTGCGGGTGCGCGCCGGCACGGCCGGGTGGGTCGTCCTGTCCGACGCTTACGCGCCCGGCTGGTCCGCCGTCGTGGACGGAGCGCCGGCACGCATCCTGAAGGCTGACGGTCTGTTTCGAGCCGTTCCGGTCCTGGCCGGCGACCACGAGGTGGTCATGACCTACCGGCCGCCGGCGGCGGGCGCCGGACTTGGCGCGGGTCTCGCCGGTCTGCTGATCGCGGCGGTCTGGGCGGCCGCCCCGGCGCGCCGGGGAGCCGCGTGATCGGGACCACGACCGGGCCCGCCGGGAAGACCGACGCGCGCCCCGAGCCGCAGGGAGATCGGTTCCTGATCCACGGCCTGCTCATGGTCCTGGCCGTGGCGGCCGCGCTGAGCCCGATCCGGAATTTCGATTACTGGTGGCATCTCGCCACCGGGCGACTGATCCTCGAGCACGGGGCGATCCCGCGCCACGATCCCTTCTCGTTCACGGCGGCGGGAGTTCCCTGGGTCGACGGATCCTGGCTGTTCCAGGTCCTCGCGTACCTGGCGCACACCGCCTGGGGCCCGGAGTTCCTGGTCCTGGTCAAGGTCGCGCTGGTGGCCGGGGTCGGGTTCCTGGCGGCGGGGGCGGTGCGCCGCGAGGGGCACGGACCGGCCGGGACCGCGTTCCTGCTGGCGCCGGCATTGATCGGCGCCGCGTTCCGGTTCGATGTCCGCCCCGAACTGGCGACGCTCGTGGCGGCGCCCTGCCTCCTGATCCTGGCTCAGCGGGTCCGTGACACGCGGCGGGCGGCGCCCCTCCTGTGGACGCCGGTGCTCGTCGGCCTCTGGGCCAATCTCCATCCCGGTGTCGTCCTCGCCCCGGCCTTTCTTCTCCTCGCAGCGGCTGCGACCCTGGTGTGGGATCGGTGGATCGCGCCGGCCGCGTCCGGTCCGGCGTCGCGGTCCTGGCCGGTGGCGCGGCTGGCGCTCGCGGCGGCTTTGGCGGCCCTCGCCGTCGGCGTGAACCCGTACGGATTCCGGATCTATTCGTTGCCGCCGACCATCGATCGGATCCTGGCGGATCTCCCCGCGCCCAACCTCGAATGGGCACGCCCCGGGTTTGCGGAGTTCCCGCTTTTCTGGATCGTCATCCCGGTCGTCGCGCTGGTCGTGGCGCTCGGTTGGCGTCACATCGATCCGGTGGCGACGCCCGCCCTGATTCTCTCGGGGGCCATCGCCGTGCTGCACCTGCGGAACATCGGCCTGTTCTTCGTCCTCCTTCCCTTCGGGCTGGCGCGCCCGGCCAGGGCGCTGGTGAACGCCGCGCAGGCGACCGGAGTCTGGCGGGTCGCCACCGCGGGGGGAAAGGTCCGGCCGGGGTTCGTCGCGGCCGCCGTCCTGATCGTCGCATCGATCCCGGCGCTGGTCCTGCTGCCGCCGGGAATCAACTGGGGTTGGGGAATCGCGGCGGGCAATGAACCGCGTTCCGCGGTCGATTTCCTGGAGCACGAAGGGGTGGGGGCCCGACTCTTCAACGACGTCAAGTTCGGCGGCTACCTGATCTGGCGACGTTTCCCCGAACGGGCGGTGTTCATGGACGGGCGCAACGAGGTCTACCCGGATCTGCTGCGGGAGGTCTTCGGAGGCCTGCGCGACGCCTCCTCCTGGAAGACGATGCTCGACCGGCACGGGATCGACGCGGCCCTGCTGCGCTACCCGCCGACGCTGCAGAGGGTCCACTACCCGGGCCGGCCGGGCGGGCCGCCGATCGCGGCGGAGCGCGCCTTCTCGGCGGCCTATTTTCCGCGCCACGACTGGGCGCTGGTCTACTGGGACGACGATGCCATGGTTTTCCTGAGACGCACCGCCGGGCACGCCGCGACCATCGAGCGCTGCGAGTATCGCGCCATCCACCCGGACGACTGGCTCTACCTGTACGGCGGGGCCCTCGTCGGCCGGGTCGATGTCCATCCGATCCTGGAGGAACTGCGGCGGAAGCTTCGCGAGGATCCAGGCTGCGAACGCGCCAGGATCCTCGCGGCCCGTTTCCGACCGCTGACCGACCCTTCCGGGACCCGGCCGGCGGCAAGCGGCGCCGCTGCCGGCGGGTGACACTGACTGTCAGCCGCGGATGCCGTGCTTGACACGCGTTGTTAGTTCAGGGCTCGATCCGGCGGGGAGCGGTGGGGCGGAAATGAAATCGCTGCGGCAAACCCTGTGAATCCAACAGCCTGCGGGCTCCATCGGACAGCAGGGGAGGGTGGCATCGGACTTGCTCTTCACACCCTGCCGAGAGGAGACCACACGACTGTTGAAGAGAGAGAAGGGCTTCACGTTGATCGAGCTGCTGATCGTCGTGGCGATCATCGGGATTATCGCGGCCATCGCGATTCCCAACCTGCTGAACGCCATCGACAGAGGCAAGCAGAAGAGGTCGATGGCCGATATGCGCTCCATCGGAACGGCCGTCGAGTCCTACGCCGTGGACAACAACTTCTATCCGAAGAACCAGGCCACGGTGCCGACGGCCAACATCGCGCCGATCTACATCCGGACGGTCCCGGCCAACGACGGCTGGAACACCGTTTGGGAGTTTGCCTCGGACGCGAACGGCACTATGTACACGATCGAGAGCTGGGCGAAGGATGCGACCGACAACGCGGACGCGGCGGTGCAGACGGGCAATTTCAACTGCGACATCGTGTTCGTGAACGGCCAGTTCTACCAGTGGCCGCAGGGTACCCAGACCTAAACCGTCTGACACGGCTGCACGACGAGGCGGTGCCTTCGGGCACCGCCTCTTTTTTTTGTGCCCAGCATGAGCGTGACCAGGCGTTGGCGCGACCGGGATGTGCCGGCGTGCCCGGGAGCGGGCCGTGACGCTGCCGCTTGAATCAGGCCGGGACCGGGGAGCGGTCCGTCTACCGGCAAGCCGGGCCTCCCTGATCCTGGCAGCGGGGCTGGTGGTCGTCGCCGTCCTCCGGCCGCCGGAACTCCATCCCGGGGCGGCCGCTGCCTGTGGGCTCATCGCGGCGGCCAGTCTCTGGTTCACGACGATGTCCCCGGCCGTCTCCCGCCTGCCGGCCTGGATCGCCGGCTTCACGCCGTTCGCCCTCGTCGCCTTCCTCGGCGCCGCGAACCGCGCCACCGCGCTTGACGAGACGGCCCTGCTGATCACCCTGCTGATCGCCGCCGGATGCGGGCGGGCGGCGGGGCGCCAGGCCGGCCACCGCGAGTCGCTCCTCCGTCTGCTCGTCGTGCTGGGATCGGTGGTGGCGATCCAGGCGCTCTGGCAGTCGCTGATTTCCTATCCCCGGATGGCGGCCGCCGTCCGGGGGATCGATCCGGCCGACCCGAGCGGCATCCTGGTCCGCCTGGAGTCGGGTCGCGCGGCCGGCCCGTTCCTTCTCCCGGCGGCGCTGGGCGGTTTCCTCGCCCTTGCGCTTCCCGCCGCGCTCCGAGGTCTTCGGGCATGGCGCGGTGTCTGGCGCGCCGCGGCGGGCGTGGCCACGATCCTGATCGGTTGCGGTTTCGTCCTGGGACGGTCGATGGGCGCGATTGTCGCCGCCGCCGCCGGCCTCCTGCCGCTGCTCCCGCTGTTGGCACCCCGGCGACGGGCGCGGGCCGCGTGGGTCGCCGGTGGCGTGGCGATCGCGATCATCGCCGTTTTTGCGGCCACGCGGATCGACGAGATCCGTGATCCGGCGGGCGACCCGTTCGGGCTGCGCGCCGGCAACTGGCGTGTTGCCGCCGCCATGATGCGTGACGCCCCCTGGTTCGGGAGCGGGCCCGGGTCGTTCGGTTCCTTCTATCCCCGTCACCTGCGCCCGGGACTGAACGAGTCACGGCATGCCCACAACTCGTACCTGGAGCTGGCGGCCGGGTGGGGATCCTGGATCCTATTGCCGATCGCGCTCCTGATCGCGGCCTGGGTCGCGAGGATGCGATCCGCCTGGCTCGATCCCGGGGATGGGACGGCGTCGGTATTCCTGGGAGCCGGCACCGCGTTCCTGACTCACAATCTGGTCGATTTCACGATGTTTCTCCCGGGGGTCGCGATCCCGGCGGCGTTGATCCTCGGCGCCGCCTTCGGTGCGACCGACCCGGCGCCGGAGCGGCGGGCGGGGCATCCCGGAATTCTGCCGGGTTCCCTACTGCGGGCCGGCGGCATCGTCGTGGCGGTGGCACTGGCGCTCCACGGAGTGACGGCGGCCCGGTCGCGTCATCTTCTCGACCGGGCCGTCGACGTGGCGCGCCGGGGTGATCTGGCTGCTGCGGATCAGGCGGCCGGGGCAGCCGCGAAACTGCGTCCGGAGGATCCGGCGCCCCGGGCCTTCCTGGCGCAGATGGTGCTCGCCGAAAAGCCGGGGAAGGCGTCGGCCGCCGCCGGCGCGGTGGCTGCCGCGGAAGCCGTGGCGCGCGATCCGGATTCGGCCATCCTGCACTACACCCGGGCGCTCTACCACCGTGCCGCGGAAGAGTCGGCGGCGGCGTACCGCGAGTTGTCCGAGGCCAGGCGGCTGAACCCGACCAAGGCGCTGTACCGCGCCGCGGAAGACGATCCACCGTCCGCGGGCCCGCCGCCCCCGGGAGGGCCCGGGGAATGACCCTGCTGCCGGATCTCTGCGCTCTTGCCCTGGTGCTGATCGCGCCGTTCCGGGAGGGGGGCCGCGAACCGCTGGCGCTCCTGTTCCTGCACCTGTTCGCGGTCGCATTCGCGGTGACCGCCTGCCGGCGCGCGGGCTTTCCTGCCCTCTGCGACCTGCCGCGCGCGCCGATCGCGCTGGCGATCGGGGCCCTCGGGCTGGCGTCCATCTCGGCGCTGCGCGCCGACTACGCCCTGGCCGCCTGGCTCGGGTTCGTCGATCTCGTCGTGGCGGCGCTGGTGCTGGTCGGGGCGATCGTGTCGGGGGGCCACCCGTTGCGGGCGGAGCGAGTGCGGACCGCCGTGGTGATCGCGGCGCTTCTCCAGGCGGTCCTGGTCTTTGCGCGCTACCGGTCGGGCGGGGTCATGGCCGCCGGCGCTTCGTTCCTCAACCCGAACCACCTGGCGGCGTTCCTGAACATCGGCATCGCCCTGGCGGTCACGGCGGCAGAGAATGCGGTCCGGGGCCGGCACGGGACTCCGGGTTCCGGCCCGCCCGGGTCGCGACGCGTCGCGATCGTCTGGGGGGCGGCGGCGGTCACGCTGCTGGCCGCCTCCCTGCTGATCGGGTCGCGCGGGGCCGCCCTCGGTCTGCTGGCGATGATCGCGCTGTTCCTGGTTCTGCGCCTCGGGAGCTGGCCGCGGGCGGTCCGGGTGGTTGCGCTGGGGCTGCTGGCCATGGTGGTGGTGGCGGGAGCGGCGCGGATCGCGCAGCGCTTTTCCACGACGGAGGACCCGTTCCGCTACCACCGACTCGCCATCTGGCGCGCCGCCATCGGGATGATCCTCGATCGTCCGGTGTTGGGACACGGGCCCGGGATGTTCCCGCACCTCGCACCGGCGCGGAACTTCCCGTTTGAGGAAGGTCCACTCCGCTTCGAGAGGGGTTTCGACGGGGCCCATGCCGCACCCCTGACCCTGGCGGCCGAGATCGGTCTGCCGGCAGCGCTGCTCGCATTTGCGGCGGTTGCCTGCGTCGTGACGGCGCTGGTACGCCGTCGCGACGGCATGCCTCCGGGTCCGGTCGAACTCGGTGCGGGCCTCGCTCTGGTGGCCCTGGTCCTGCATGGGTGTGTCGAGGACCTCCAACGACGGCCGGCACTCGTCCTGATCCCGGCGCTGGTGGCCGGCACGGCGCTCGGATCGCGGCTCCGCCGGCCGAACGCGGTGACGGCAGTCCCCGGTGCGGGCCGCTGGCCGGTGTCGGCGCGGGCCCTGGCGGGGGTGGCGATCGTCTACGGTGTGGGGCTCGGGATCGTCCAGCCCTGGATCGCGCACCACGAGGCCGAGGCGGCCCGGCGCGCCGGGCCGGCCGGGATCGAACGGATGCGACGGGCCGCGTGGCTCAATCGCCTGCATCCCGAATACCGGCACGATCTCGCGATGGCGGTCCTGAACTCGGGGCCGCCCTCCCCGGAGCGGTACGCCGAAGCCTACCGGTTGATCGCGGAGGCGCGGCGGCTCAAGCCGATCGACCCGCGGTTCCCACTGCTGCTTGGACGATTGGAGGCGCTCGCGGGCGACCGTCTGTTCGTTGACCCGGGCGCCGCCGGACGCGCCACGGCCCTCTATCTCGAAGCGATCGAACTCTCCCCCTGCGACCCGCGCCCGCGGCTGGAACTCGCCCGCCACCTTGCCGATCATGGTGACCCCGCCGGGGCGCTCGATCAGGCGCGTGCCGCCCTGGTGGTCGAGCCACATTTCGTACGGGCCCGCATCGTCGAGGCCTCGACTTTGCTAAGCCTTCACCGGAACTCCGAGGCGGCCGGAGCCCGCGATCTCCTCGACGCCACCCTCGTCGTCCTGCGCGGGTTCGTGCCGCAAAGCGGTTACGCGGATGAAATCGTTCGGGACGCGCCGGAGACGCGGGCCCGGATCGATGCCGAATTGCCCCGGGAGCCCTCGCGATCCAAGGGCTAAGTCGCTGAAGTCATGGAACTTGGGCAGCCTGTCAAAATGTGGACAAGGGGCAGCCCGGAGACTATATTGCCGTTCGCAAGTCTTTGATGGGCCTTCAGATGGAGTCCTGACGTGTGCGGCATCACCGGTGTGGTTGAATTCGAGGGTTCCAACCGCCCGGTGGACGAGAAAGTCCTGGAACGGATGCGGGACACGCTCGTCCACCGCGGTCCCGACGATGGCGGGCTCTGGATTTCGGAGGACCGCCGCGTCGGCTTTGGCCACCGCCGTCTGTCGATCATCGATCTGTCGCCCGCCGGCCACCAGCCGATGTGCAACAAGGACGGATCGATCTGGATCACCTACAACGGCGAGGTCTACAACCATGCGCGTCTACGGAAGGAGCTCGAGGCGAAGGGGCATGTCTACCGCTCCCGCACCGACACCGAGACCCTGCTGTATCTCTACGAAGAGGAGGGCCCGGACTTCCTGAACCGCCTCGAGGGGATGTTCGCCCTCGCGATCTGGGACTCCCGCCGCCGGGAGTTGATCCTGGCACGCGACCGGATCGGGGTCAAACCGCTGTATTACGCCGTTCTGCCCGGGACCCTCCTGTTCGGGTCCGAGATCAAGGCGATCCTCGAGCACCCGCGGATGACGCGGGGGATCGATCGGGCGGCCCTCTATCACTACCTGAGCTTCGTCGCCTCGCCGGCGCCGCGCACGCTGTTCCAGGGGATTCACAAGCTGCCACCGGCCACCCGGGTGATCGTGGATCGTCACGGCAACATGCGCAGCGAGACCTACTGGGACCCGTTCGAGGTCCCGCCCGAACCGGAGGCGCGATACGACGACGCCGGGTTCTGCGCCACCCGCATCCGCACGCTCCTCGAGGAGGCGGTGGCGAAGCGGATGATGTCGGACGTCCCGGTCGGGGTGTTCCTCTCGGGTGGCCTCGACTCGTCGGCCAACGTCGCCCTGATGGCGCGTCTCATGGACCGCCCGGTCCGCACGTTCTCGGTCGGTTTCAAGGACCAGGCGTCCTACAACGAATTCGGCTGGGCCCGCGAGGTGGCGCGGCGCTTCCGTACCGACCACCACGAAGTCGTCATCGACTCGAAGGACCTCCTCGATTTCATGCCGCGGCTCATCTTCCACCAGGACGAGCCGATCGCCGACTGGGTCTGTGTGCCGCTGCACTTCGTTTCCAAACTGGCGCGCGATTCCGGGACGACGGTCATCCAGGTCGGGGAAGGGAGCGACGAGCAGTTCTTCGGCTACGAGCATTACCTGCGCGCCTTCCGCCAGCACGGCGCGGCCTTCGAGCGCATCCGCCGCCTGCCGCGGCCGATCCGCGTGGCGGCGTATCGCACCGCCCTGGGGCTGGCCGGTCTGCTGGGCCGCGGCGGCGATCGCCTCGAGATGCTGCGCCGGGCGGCGCGCGACGAGCTGTTCTTCTGGGGCGGGATCATCGCCTGGAGCGAGCAGGAAAAGCGCCGCCTCCTGCTGCCGGAGGCGCTGGTGCCGATCGGCGGGCTGTCATCGCACGACGCGATCGTCGAGATCGACAAGCGGGCGCAGGCGCTGCGCAACGGCGCCGACTACGGGCAGCGGATGATCTACCTCGAACTGAAGAACCGCCTCGCCGAGCTGCTCCTGATGCGGGTCGACAAGATCACCATGGCCTCCTCCATCGAGGCCCGGGTCCCGTTCCTCGATCACAAACTGGTCGAGTTCTCCATGCGGATCCCGACGCCCCTCAAGATCCAGGACGGCCGGGGGAAGTACCTGCTGCGTCTCGCCATGCGCGGGATCCTCCCCGACTCCATCATCGACCGGCCCAAGCAGGGGTTCGGAGCGCCGGTGCGCGAGTGGCTGATGGGGGAGCTGTACGGGCCGGCCCGCGATGGCGTGCTGCAGTCGCGTCTGCGGGACGAATCGCTGTTCGATTACGACCTGATCGGCAGGATGTTCGAAACGCACCGTGACGGGCGGCGTGATCACTCCTGGCACTTGTGGACCCTTTATAACCTGAGTCGGTGGTACGACTACTGGATCGACGGCCAGGCGGCCTGAGGTCGGGATGGGCTTCGCGACTCGCGTGGGTGGGACCCTGGTGGCCCGCGGTCTGGGGCTGGCGGTGGGTGTGACCAGCAGCATCGTCACCGCCCGCTGGCTCGGCGCCGAGGGCCGGGGGATCCTCGCCACGCTCGCCGCCCTGACCGGCCTGGTCCTCCAGATCGGCAATCTCGGGCTGCACAGCAGCAATGTCTATTTCATGGCGCGCGAACCCGGCCGGGCCCGCGTCATCCTGGCGAACGCCCTGTGGACCAGCGTGGCGATGGGGATCGCAGGGGCGGTCGTCTGCCTGGGGGTGTTCCACGGTTGGCCGGAGATCCTTGGCGCCGTCCCCCTGGCCCTCCTCCTGGTCACCTGTGTCGCGTTGCCATTCCAGTTCCTGATCCTGTTCTTTCAGAATGCCCTGCTCGGTCTGGGGCGGGTGCGGGCCTTCAATGTCTTCGAACTCGTCCACCGGGGCGGGGTCTTCGTGTTCCTGGCGGTCTACCTGATCGGGGCTTCCGGGGGGGCCGCGGGCGCCGTCGTGCTGTTCGCCGTCGGTGCGGCGGTATTCGGTCTGGCGTCGGTCGCCTACACCGCGCGGCTCGTCGGGATCGGACGCCCCGACCGGGCCCTATTGGGATCGATGCTCGGTTACGGAGGGCGGGCCTGGGTCGCCTGCCTGCTGACATTCCTGATCGCCCGGGTCCAGGTGTTCCTGATCAATGCCCACGACTGGGTCGCCGCCACCGGCGTCTACTCGATCGCCCTGCAGATCGCCGACACCATGCTGCTGGTGCCCGGCACCATCGGGATGATCCTCATGCCGCGGATCGCGGCGGCATCGCAGGGCGATCGGGCCGCGATCACCGCCCGCGTCAGCCGGCTTGCCGTCCTGGTGATGACGATCCTCTGCGGGGCGGCTGCCGCGGTCGCCGCGCCGGCCATGCACATTCTGTACGGGCCGGAGTTCGCCGGCGCGGTCGCCCCGTTCCTGTGGCTCCTGCCGGGGGTCTGGGCGACGGGGTTGAGCGGCATCCTGATGAATCATTTCGCCGGGGATGGTCTGCCGTCGATCGTCATCGGCGCGCCGCTCGGGGCGCTGGCGGTCAACCTGGCCCTGAACGCATGGCTCCTCCCCGGTCTTGGACTGACGGGCGCCGCCCTCGCCGCCTCGGCCTCCGCCCTCTTCATGCTCGCCCTGACCATGGCCTCGTTCCTGCGCCGCGGTGGCCTGCCGTTGCGCCAGGCGCTGGTGCCGGTGGCCGGCGAAGTGGCGGCCCTCCTGGAGATCCGCCCATGAGCTGGGAGGCCCGTGACACCGCCGCCGCGGCGCGCGACGTCCGCGAGGCCTACAGCGCGCTGGCGGCGCAGGTGCTGGCGCGCGGGCAGCGCGACAACCCGACCTACGTCGCGACCAAGGCGCTGGTCGACTGGGACCTGATGGAGGACGTGCCACTCGACGGGCGGAGCATCCTGAACGTCGGGTGCTTCGAGCCGATCGACGAGATGCACTTCGCGCACCGTGTCGGCCGCTGGACCGCCGTCGACGTCAACCCGGACGCCATCGCCATGGCCTCGCGTCTCGCGGACCTCGAGCTGCCACCGGCGCTGCGGGCGCGTCTCGATTTCCGGGTCGAGGATGCCACCCGTCTGTCGTTCGCCGACGGGACCTTCGATCTGGCGGTGTCGTTCTCGGCCCTCGAGCACATCCCCGGCCAGGAGGCGCGCCGCACCGCGATGCGGGAGATGACCCGGGCCGTCAAGCCGGGGGGGCACGTGGTGATCACGGTCCCGAACCGCTACAGCACCTTCCGCTTCGCACACGCGCGCAACCTGAAAACCCAGCCAGGGTACGGCTACGCCTACCTCTACAGCCCGCGCGAGCTGCGCCGCGACCTGGAGGCGTGCGGCCTGAAGATCCTCCGGTTCTCCTCCGAGTACCATGGTCTGCTGGTGATGCCGTCCTGGATCCCGCGCGTCTGCAAGGACCTGCTCTTCCCCCTGGTTTACCTCGGGGAGCGGATCGGGTGCGTGGCGCGCAAGGAGGGGCGGTGACGAACGCCGCGGTGCTGATGCTGGCGCGCGATCTGGGCCGCGCCGACGGGTTGCTCGCGGAACTTCTCCCGGATCGCGGACTGCGGTTGCTGCGGCGGGCCGATCTCGATCGGGTGCCGCTGTGGCGCGTCCCGGCGTGGCTGCGGGCCCTGGGCGCCGACGAACTGGTGCTGCTGAGCGACGACCTGGACGTCCACCCGAAACTGTACCGGCTGCAGGCGCTGGGCGCCCTGCCGCTGGCGCCGCGGCGCCTGCTCCTCGACTTGCACGGGCGGCGGCAGGTCCTGTCGCTGCCGCACTTTCTGCTGCGCGATCTGCCGGCCTGGGGGATCGGACTGTTGGCCTGTGGCGGGGCGCTGGCCCGCACCGCGCAGCGCGTCGCCTGGCTCCGGCGGGCCGCCCGCCGGATCCCCCGCCCCGCCGCCGGTCGGCGGGTTGCCTATTTGCGCACCGACCTGTGGAGCGGTGTCCAGGCCGGAGGATCGGTCGCCCACACCGCCGGCGTGGCGGGCGGCTTCGCGGCCGCCGGCGCCGACCTGTTCTTCCTGGCCACGGTGGCCCCGGGGCTCATCGATACCCGCCGTCACCCGCTATTCCTGGTGCCGCCGAAGCGCCTGTACAACGTGGCCCTGGAAGTCCCGTACTTCGCGCACTCCTTCCGCTTCGAGCGGGCGGCGCGACGGGTTCTCGCCGATCGTCCCGCCGACCTGATCTACCAGCGATTCGACACCGGCAACCATGCCGGCGTCATGCTGTCGCGACGGCTGGGAGTGCCGTTCGTCCTGGAGTACAACGGTTCGGAGGTCTGGGTCGCCGATCACTGGGGCCACCCCTTCCGCTGGCGGGGCCTGTTTGCCGGGATCGAGGCGGTCAACCTGCGCCACGCCGATTTGATCGTCACGGTCTCGGAGCCGCTGCGCGACGACCTGCGGGCGCGCGGCGTCGATGACGAGCGGATCGTCGTCCTGCCGAATGGTGTCGACGCGGCGCGCTACCGCCCGGACCTGGACGCGCGGGTCGTGCGTCGCCGGCACCGCCTGGAAGGGCGGACGGTGATCGGTTTCATCGGCACCTTCGGGGCCTGGCACGGAGCGCCGAACCTGGCCCGCGCCCTCCGGCGTGTCCTCGAGGCGCGGCCGGAGGCCCACGCGCTGCTGGTCGGGGATGGGCCGCAGCGGGCCGCCTGCGAGACGATCCTGGCGCCGTGCGGCGGGCGCGCCGTGTTCACCGGCATGGTGCCGCAGGCCGACGGTCCGGCCCACCTCGCGGCGATGGACATCCTGGCCTCGCCCCACGTTCCCAACACCGATGGCAGCCGGTTCTTCGGATCGCCGACCAAGCTGTTCGAGTACATGGCGATGGGGCGCGGTATCGTGGCCAGCCGGCTGGAACAGATCGGCGAGGTCCTGGAGGATGATCGAACGGCAATCCTCGTGCCGCCGGGGGACGAGGCTGCCCTGGCGGCCGGGATCCTGCGACTGATCGACGATCCGGCGCTGCGTCACCGCCTCGGCGAGGCGGCCCGTCGCCGGGCCGTCGAGCGGCACACCTGGGATGCGCAGGTGATCCGGCTGATCGGGGAATTGCGGGATCGGGGGCTGGTGCGATGGAACTGAGCGCGGTTCTCCGGGACCCGATCGCGGCGGCGCGCGGGCTGAAGACCCGCTTCGGGCGCGCCGTCCGCAGGATACAGGATCGGACCCGGCTGGCGCTCCCCTCCGAGCACGGCCTGCTCCGCGACCTGGGTGGCCGCTACGGCACCCTGGACGAGGCGCTGGCGGCGTTGTCGGACGACGCGCGTCTGTTCGTCACCGACCTGTCGCGAACCGCGACGGCGGAGTTTTTTGCCCGTCACCCGGATCGCCGCGCCCGCATCCTGGATCGGGCCGAGCAGGTGCGCGCCCATCGCGTCGAGTTCCTCGGTTCGGGTCCCTGCGAACTCGGGCCCCGCCTGCCGTGGCACGCCGACTTCGTGTCGGGAAGGACCTGGGACCGCCGGGCGCATTACCTCGATCTGCGGTCGCAGATCGAACGGGGCTACGGGCAGGGGGCGGACGTGAAGGTCCCCTGGGAGCTGTCGCGCTTCCAGCACCTGCCGGTGCTCGGCCAGGCCTTCTGGATCACCGGCGATCGGCGCTGTTACGAGGAGTTCCGCGCCCAGGTGACCGACTGGATCGAGACGAACCGCCCGGGATTCGGGATCAACTGGGTCTGCACCATGGATGTCGCCATCCGCGCCGTCAACTGGACCTGGGGCTGGGCCTTCTTCCGCGCCGAGGTGCTGGCGGATCGACCCTTCGCCTCGCTGCTGCTGCGGGCGCTCTTCGCCCACGGCCGTTTCATCGCCGCCAACCTGGAGCGCGCGGGCGATGCCAACAGCAACCACTACTTCGCCGACCTGCTGGGGCTGCTGTTCCTGGGCGTGCTGTTCCGCGGCGCTCCTGAGGCCGATGCGTGGAAGGGGACGGCGATCGCCGAGATCGTCCGCGAAAACGCGGCGCAGACGCACGCCGACGGAGCCGACTACGAAGCCTCGACCTCCTACCACCGCCTGATGACCGAGATGGCGCTGACCGCGCTGCTCCTGATCGAGAGGTCGGGGTACCGTCTGCCGGAACTGCGGGCGCGGGTGCGGGGAATGATCGATTACGTGGCCCACTACACCAAGCCGGACGGCCTGGCGCCCCAGATCGGCGACAACGACGACGGTCGTCTGCAGATCCTCGGCGACTACGACGCCGATCGCCGTGACCACCGACATCTGCTGGCGGTCGCCGGCTGCGCCTTCGACGACCCGGCGCTGTTCCGGCTGGCGGGGCCGCGCTGGGAGGAGGCCTGGTGGTTCTTCGGCCCGAAACTCGCGGAGCGCCTGCGCGCCGAGGGGACGCCCCGGCGGATCGTGGTGACGGGGCGGCTGTTCCCGGAGGCCGGGGTCGCCGTCCTCCGCCATGACGATCTCTACGCACTCCTCGACGCCGGGACGACCGGGCTCCGGGGCCAGGGGGCCCACGGCCACAACGACACCCTCGGCCTCGAGATCCAGGCGGAGGGACAGGACCTGGTGGTGGATCCCGGGACCGGAATCTACACCCGCGACCTGGCGCTGCGACAGCGGTTCCGTTCGACCGCCGCCCACAGCACGGCGCGGGTCGACGGGCAGGAGATCAACCCCCTGCCCGACTGGCCGTTCGCCCTGCCGGGGACCGAGGCCCCGGTGGTGCGCCGTTTTGTCTCCCGGGCCGGGTTCGATCTGGTGGAAGCCGAGCACCACGGCTATCGACGCCTGGCGGATCCGGTGACCCACCGCCGCATCGTGCTCCTGAACAAGCGCACCCGCCGGTTCGTGATCGAGGATCTCTTCGACGGGCGGGGTGAGCACCGGATCGAGATTTTCTTCCACCTGGCGCCGCGCGCCGAGGCGTTCCTGACGGAGGACGGCCTCACGGCCCTGTGCCGCGCCGGGAAGGTCCGCTTCGCGATCCGCCGGCTGGCGGGCCCGGACGGCGCCCTGATGCTGCGCGAGCAGGATCTCTATTCCGCCGGGTATGGCCGGCTGGAACCGGCGCTCACCCTGCGCTGCGACTGGTCCGGCCGGCTGCCGACGCTGTTCCGTTTCGCGGTGGACGTCGGTGTCGGGGCGGCGCCGCCGGAGGCCGTCGGGTGAGTCGATGAGACAGGTGGCCCTGAAGGACGGGAAGGCGCTCCTGGTCGAAGTCCCGGTTCCCGAGGCCGGACCGGGCCGGGTGCTGGTGCGCGTCTCGTGTTCGGTGCTGAGCGCCGGCACGGAGCGGGCGGTGCTGCGCGCCGGCGAACGGCCCGGGCTGCTGCAATCCGCCGCCGATCCGTCGCGGTTGCAGCGCGCCTTCGAAATCCTGCGCTCGGAAGGTCCGGGCGCGCTGATCGAAAAGGTCCGTCAGCATGCCGCCGCCGTCCCCGAGGCCTTCCCCGGTTACGCCGCGTCGGGCCGCGTGGAGGCGGCGGGGCAGGGGGTCCTCGATCTGGCCCCGGGGACGTCGGTCGCCTGTGCCGGTGTCGGGTATGCCTCGCACGCCGAGTGGATCGCCGTGCCGCGCAACTTGGTGGTGCCGGTCCCGGCCGGTCTGCCGTTGGACGAGGCGGCGTTCGCCACCCTCGGCGCCATCGCCCTGCATGGTGTGCGGCGCGCCGGCCTGCAGATCGGCGAGTGCGCGGTGGTGCTCGGGCTGGGCCTGATCGGCAACCTGACGGCGCAGATCCTCAGGGCGGGAGGGGCGCGGGTCCTGGGGTACGACCTGGAACCGGCGCGGGCCGCGCGGTTGAGGGGCATCGGGATCGAGGCGCAGTCGCTGGGAGCGCACGATCCGATCGAGGAAGTCGGGCGTGCCACCGGCGGGGTCCTCGCCGACGCGGTGCTGGTTTGCGCCGCGACCTCCTCGTCCGAGGCGATCAACCTGGCGATGCGTCTGTGCCGCAAGAAAGGGATCGTCGTGGCGGTCGGCGTCGTCGGCATGGACCTGGATCGGGGCCTGATGTACGAGAAGGAGCTCGATCTCAGGATGAGCACTTCGTACGGGCCGGGTCGTTACGATCCGCAGTACGAGGAGAAGGGGATCGACTACCCGATCGCCTATGTCCGCTGGACCGAGAACCGCAACATGGCGGCTTTCCTCGACCTGGTGCGGTCCGGGCGGGTGGCGGTGCGCCCCCTGATCGACCGGACCTTCCCCCTGGAGGAGGCCGCCTCGGCCTACGAGGCCATTAATAATGATGCGGGTGACCCACCGCTCGGCGTGGTCCTCGGGTACGCCCCCGGGGATCCCGGCCGTGCTCCCGTCCCGGTTCCTTCCTCCCTCACCCGGGCGCCGGATCGGGGCGGATCCGAGGCCGGGCTTCGATGGTACGACACGCTCCCGGCGGGCGACCCGATCGGGGTCGCGGTCTGCGGCGCCGGCGCGTTCGTGCGGGCCGTCCACCTGCCGCACCTGCGCCGCGCGCCCGGGTTCAGCCTTCAGTCGGTGGCGACGTCGTCACCGGTCCACGCCCGGGAAGTCGCGCGCTCCTTCGGCGTGCCGCGCGCCGCGGCCGGCCTGGCGGACCTGATCGCCGGCACCGAGGCGCCGCTGGTGCTGATCGGCACGCGCCATCACCTGCACGCCGAACAGGCCCGCACCGCCCTGCGTGCCGGCCGCCACGTGTTCGTGGAAAAGCCGCTCTGCCTCGAGGAGACGGAGATCTCGCCCCTGCTTTCCGAGGCCCGCCGGGCCCGCCGGCTGATCGCGGTCGGCTTCAACCGCCGCTACAGCCCGCTGGTGGTGCGGGCCCGCGAGATCCTGGCCGGAGTCGAAGGGCCGCTCCTGGCGGTCTACCGGGTCAACGCCGGCCCGCTGCCACCGGACCACTGGCTGCAGGATCCACGGGAAGGCGGCGGCCGGGTCCTCGGCGAGTGCTGCCACTTCGTCGATCTGTTGATCCACCTGGCGGGCGAGCCGGTCGAGAGCGTGGAAGCGGCGGCGCTGCCGACCGATGGCGTCGGTGTCGTGGCGTCCGACTCGTTCGCGGCGACCTTCCGGTTCGCCTCCGGTTCGCGCGCCGTCCTCGTCTACACCGGGCTCGGTGACCGCGGCCTGCCGAAGGAACGTCTGGAGCTGTTCCGCCGGGGGAGGGCGCTGGTGATCGACGATTTCCGGTGCCTGGAGGTGTTCGGCGCCGCCGGCGGTTCGATCGAACTCCCGGTCCAGGACAAGGGGTTCGCGGCCCAGTGGGATGCGGTGGCCCGGGCGTTGCGCGGCGGGTCTTCGCCCCTCATCGGCCTCGAGGAAATCGAGGCGGCGATGCGGGTCACCTTCCGCCTCGATCGGGCGGTGAGGGGAGTGCGGTGAATATCCTGATGTGGGAACATTTCGCCCCCGGGGGCCCGATCCGGGTCGGCGGTCATCATTTCGCGGCGCGCTTCCTGCGCCACGGGGCCCGCGTGGCGTGGTGCGCCGGACCGCTCTCGCCGGTCAATCTGCTGCGGCGCAACGCGGAGACCGATGCCCGTCTCCGGCTGTGGCGGCGCGGCGGGGAATGGCGCGAGGGCGCGAGTCAGTTCGCCTACGCTCCGATGACCTGGCTGCCGCACCGGCCCTATCCGCTCCTGGACCGGCCGTGGGTGCAGCGCCGCACGCTGCGCGCCACGACCCCACGATTGACGCGGGTGCTGGCGCGTGCCGGGTTCGCAGACCTCGACCTGCTCTGGATGTCGCCGGGGGCGCCGCTCCTGGGATTGATGGACGACCTGCCGCGCCGTGCCGCCGTCTACCGGATGAGCGACGATACCGCGTCCTTTCCCGACACGCCTTCGAAGTTCGCGGCGATCGAGGCGGAGACCTGCCGCCGCGCCGACCTGGTGATCGTCACCGCCGGCGCGCTCGCGGAGCGGGCCCGAGCCCTGGGGGCGACCCGGGTCCTGCACGTGCCGAACGGCTGCGATCCGGAACCGTTCCTCCAGGGCGGTCGGCCGGAGCCGGCCGATCTGGCCCGCTGGCCGCGGCCGCGGGCGCTTTACATCGGCAGCCTCGACTGGTGGTTCGATGCCGCCTTGATCGCGGCCGTGGCGCGGCGGCTGCCGCGCTGGTCGTTCGTCCTGATCGGGCCGGTGCGGACCGATCTCCGCGCCCTGGCCCCGCTGCCGAACGTCGGCCTGCTGGGGCCACGGCGGTACGACGATCTGCCCGCTTACACCGCCCATGCCGACGCCGGGATCATGCCGTTCGCCCCCGGACCGATGACGCATGCCATCCACCCGATCAAGGTCTACGAATACTGCGCCGCCGGGATCCCGGTGGTGTCGGCGCCGCTCCAGGAAACCCTCGCGATGCGGGCTCCGATCCGGTCTGCGGGTACGCCGGCGGAGTTCGCCGACGCCCTGGAGGCCAGCCGGCTGGAGGCTCCTGAAAATCGGGCGCGGCGACAGGAGTACGCGCGACGAAACACCTGGGACGATCGGTTCGCCCAGGTGCGACGGGCGATCGGCGATCTCGGGCTGACGTTTCCGCGAATCGACTCCGGGGAGAAGGATCGCGCGGTGGCGCCGGAACCCGGCGGCGTGGCCCTGCAGGCGAGGGCCGGTCGATGAACGTTCCGGACCGGGTGCGTGTCCTGCACGTGATTGCGACCCTGCTCCCGGGTGGCACGGAGATGGCGCTGCTGCGACTCCTGCAGCATCTTGATCCGCGGCGCTACGACCTGCGCGTCGCCTGCCTGAGGGGCGAGCCGGTCCTGGCGCCGGAATTCGAGGCAGCCGGCTTCCCGGTGGTCGCGATCGGGACGCGCGGGACCGTCGACCCCGCGGCGCTCTGGCGCCTGGTGCGGCTGGTGCGCCGGGACCGAATCGATCTGGTGCACACGCAGATGGACCTCGCCGACTACTACGGGACCTGTGCGGCGCGGCTGGGAGGGGCGCGGGCGGTCGTGACCACCAAGCAGAACGCCGACGACTTCCGGCAGCAGCGGACCTGGAAGCGCTATCCCTTCCTGGTCCTCGAAAGGCTGGCCTACGAGGCAGCCGACGCGACCATCGTGGTGTCGGAGGGACTCGCCCGGTTCCTGGAGAACGTCGAGCACCTGCCGCGGCGCCGCATGGTGGTCGTCGGCAACGGCGTCGACCCCGACATCGGGGGTCGGGCCCCGGGCCGCGCCGAGGCGCGGGCCGCGATCGGTGCGGACGGACAGGCGCCGGTGATCGGTACAGTCGGGCGCCTGGCGCCGCAGAAAGGGCAAGTGCATCTCCTGCGCGCCTTCGGGAGGCTGCTCGTCGATCATCCCGGCGCCCTCCTGGTGATTGCCGGCGAGGGTCCGGAGCGCGCGCGCCTCGAGGATGAAGCGCGGCGGGCCGGGATCGACGGGCGGGTGATCTTCCTCGGCCACCGCCGCGATGTCCCCGCGATCCTCGCGTCCCTCGATCTGTTCGTTCTCCCGTCGCTCTGGGAAGGACTGCCGCAGGCCCTGCTGGAGGCGATGGCGATGTCGATCCCGGTGGTCGCGGCCCGGGCCGTGGGGGTCGAGGACGTGGTCACCGACGGCGCCACCGGGCTGATCGTTCCACCCGCCGACCCGGTGGCGCTCGCGGCTGCCATGCAGCGGCTGATCGGCACCCCCGGTCTGGCGGCGCAACTCGGCGCGGCCGCCCGGCGGTCGGTGGTCGAAAACTTCTCGCTTGCCGCCGGCGCGGCGCGGGTGGACGCGGTTTATCGACGGGTGCTCGGAGAGACAGGTTCGGCGCCGGAGAGGTTTGCGGCAGGCGAGGCCGCCGCCGGCATGGGCGGAGGGCGGGCATGAGCGCCGTCCCGGCCATCCGCCACATCACCCCGGAGACCGGGCCGCCGGTCCGATCCGCGGTTGCGTTCGGCGCGCCGCAGGAGGCGATCCTCCCGGTCCCGGGGATCGGCAGGCCGCGCGTCCTGGTGCTGACCGTGGGCTTCACGATCGGCGGAGCCGAGCAACTGGTCCTGATGACCGCCCCCCGCCTGCAAAAGCTCGGGTTCGAGGTGACGGTCGCCTGCCTCAAGGGGTGGGACCTGGTGGGAGACGAGTTGGAGGCGCGCGGCGTCCGGGCGGTGGCCCTCGGATCGCGCGGCGCCACCGACCTGCGGGCCGTCGGCCGGCTGCTGGCGCTGCTGCGCCGCGAGCGGGTGCAGATCCTGCACTCCCACCTGTTCCACGCCAACCTCGCGGCGCGGGTGATCGGAAGGATCGCGGGGGTGCCGGTGATCCTGACGAGCCATCACGACACCGACGTCTGGATGGGCCCGCATCATCGTCTGGCGGAACGCGCCACCGCGCCGTTGTCGGACCTCGTCCTGACCTGTTCGGAGGCGGTGCGGCGTTATGCGATGCGCACTTACGGCCTGTCGCCGGGGCGGGTCCGCACCCTGATGAATGCCACCGATCTGGCGGCCGAACCGGGCGGGGCGGCGGCGCGCGAACGGGTGCGGCACGAGCTCGGGGCCGGCCCGGCCGATCTGCTGATCGGCACGGTCGGCCGGCTGGACGAGCCGAAGAAGGGTTTGCCGGTGTTCTTCGCGGCGGCCCGGATCCTGGCGCGCGATCTGCCGCGGGTGCGTTTCGCGGTGGTCGGGGACGGGCCGGCGCGGGCCGCGATCGAAGCGTGCGCCACGCGTGAGGGGGTCAGCCACCGCACGGTGTTCGCGGGAACGCGGCGGGACATCGGCGAGGTGATGACCGCCCTGGATCTGTTCGTGCAGCCGTCGCTGTGGGAGGGGTTCGGTGTCACCCTGCTCGAGGCGATGGCGGCCGGCCGGCCGGTGGTCGCCAGCCGTGTCGGCGGCATGCCCGAGGTGGTGCGCGACGGAGAGACCGGTCTGCTGGTGCCGCCGGGCGACCCGGTGGCCCTCGCATCCGCCTGCGCTGCACTGCTGCGCGATCGCGACCGGGCCGCGCGTCTGGGATGCGCCGGGCGGGATCGGGTGGTGGCGGAATTCGGGATCGATCGGCTGGTCGGGGAGACGGCGGCCCTGTACCGATCGATCCTCCAGGACCGGTTGTCGGCGGCGCGGGAGGGGAGATGACGGCCGGCGCCTGGTCGATGGCGGCGTTTCTCCAGCCCCGGATGCTGCTCTGTCTGCTGGCGTTCGGTGTGGCGCTGGTCCTCGCCCTGTACACCACGCCGATCCTGCGCGCCGCGGCGATCCGCTTCGGAATCGTCGACCATCCGGACGGCCGCCTGAAGACCCAGGCCGAGCCGGTGCCCTATCTCGGCGGGATCGCCATCTACCTGTCGTTCCTTCTCGCGTTGACCGCGACGCTGCGCTTCGACTCGACCGAGATCCTCGGTCTTCTGCTCGCCGGCGCCATCGTCGTAATCCTCGGTCTGGTGGACGACTTCGGTGTCCTGGCGCCCGGCGTCAAGCTGGCGGGCCAGGTGATCGCGGTCCTGACCCTGATGAACGCCTCCATCTACATCAAGCTGGCCTTCCTGCCCGAGCCGGTGGCGATCGTCCTGTCGTTCGTGTGGCTCCTGGCGATCACCAACGCCTTCAACCTGATCGACATCATGGACGGGCTGGCGGCGGGAGTGGCGGCCTGCGCCGCGCTGGTGCTGTTCGTGGTGGCGGTCATGAACGGCCGCGAAACCCACGCGCTGGTGCTTGCCGCCCTTTGCGGATCGCTGGTCGGGTTCCTGCGCTTCAACGTCCAGCCGGCCCGGATCTACATGGGCGACACCGGCAGCATGTTCATCGGGTTGATGCTCGGGGCGCTCGGGATGAACAACTCCTACACCCGGGAGAACCTGGTCGCCTCGGTGGCGCCGGTGGTGATCCTCGGGGTGCCGGTCTTCGACATGCTGTTCGTCATGTACATCCGCCACCGGCGCGGGCTGCCGGTGATGCTCGGCAGCCCCGACCACGTCGCGCTGCGGGTCCGGAAATGGCGACTGACCACGCGGCAGACGGTCCTGGCGTCCTGGGGCGCGACGCTGCTGCTGGGGCTCCTGGCGATCGCCATGATGATGTCGGGCACCCGGGGCGCGGCGGCGATCCTGGCCGGCATCGTCGCCGGATCGATCGGCCTAGCGGCGTTCCTGAAACGCATCGACATGTCGTTATGAGGATGACCGGACGATGAGCGCGACGTATCCGGTGGTGGTCCTCGGCGGCGGCCTGGCAGGCCTGTCGGCGGCGTCCCATCTCCGCCCGGTGCCGAGCCTGGTGGTCGAGCGGGAGAACGAAATTGGCGGTCTCACCCGCACCCACGCGGAGAACGGCTTCGCCTTCGACTGCACCGGCCACCTGCTCCACCTGCGGGATGCCCGGGTGCAGGCGCTCGTGGAACGCCTGCTGCCCGGCGCCCTGGCGCGTCACGAACGGCGGGCGCAGATTTTCTCCCACGGGGTGTTCACCGCCTATCCCTTCCAGGCCAACCTCCACGGTCTGCCGCAGGAAGTGGTTCTTGAATGTCTCACCGGCTTTGTCGAGTCGCAGGTGCGACGCGCGGCCGAGGGGGAGCCCGATCTGTCGCGCACCAGCTTCCGGGAGTGGGCCGGGCTGACGTTCGGATCCGGGATCGCCCGGCACTTCATGCTCCCCTACAACGCCAAACTCTGGCGCGTGGACCTGGACCAGGTGGAATGCGGGTGGGTCTCCTGGTCGGTGCCACGGCCGCAGATCCGCGAGGTGCTGGAGGGGGCCTTCGGAAAGACGGTGCGCGGGCTCGGCTACAACCCGACCTTCCTGTATCCGAAACGTGGCGGGATCCGCGCCCTGCCGGACGCCCTGGCGGCCGACTGCCCGGAGATCCGGACCGGCCGGTCGGCGATCAGTCTCGATGTCCGGGCCCGGACCGTCACGCTCGACGACGGCAGCGTCCTGCAGTGGGAATCGTTGGTCTCGACGATCCCGCTCGACCGGCTCCTGGCGATCGCCCGGGGTCTTCCTGAAGATCTGCCGGCCGCGGGGCGGGGACTCCGCGCGGTGCGGGTGCTCAACATCAGCCTCGGCGTCGACCGCACGCCGGTGTCCGACGCCCACTGGATCTACTTCCCCGAACCCGGGTACTCGATCTACCGCGCCGGCTTTCCCGGGAACCTCTCCGACACCCTGGCGCCCCGCGGCTGCTCGCCGATCTACGCCGAGCGATCGTTCCTGCGCGACGAGCCGTTCGACGAGGCGGAGGTGGTGGACCGGGCGGTGGAAGATCTCCGCCGGGCCGGGATCCTGAGGCGCGGCGACCGGATCGTGTACCGGCGGGTCCAGGTCCTCGACCCCGCCTACGTCATCTACGACCGTCACCGTGCCGCGCACGTGCCGCGCATCCTCGCGGCGCTTGGCGATCACGGCATCCACTCGACCGGGCGCTTCGGATCGTGGGAGTACTCGTCGATGGAGACCGCCATCCAGGCCGGGATGCAGGTCGCGGAGCGGATCCGGCCCCTGTTCCTGCCGCTTCCAGCGGCGCGCCGGGCCGGCTGAGGGGGCGGGCATGTGCGGTCTGGCGGGCATCGCCTTCAACGATCCGGGCCGGGTCCCCGATCCGAATCTCCTGAAACTCATGGGGGATGCCGTCGCCCACCGTGGGCCGGACGACGCCGGCGAGCACGCCGGCCCCGGCTTCGGTCTTGCCAGCCGACGCCTGGCGATCGTCGACCTGTCGCCGCAGGGTCGCATGCCGATGACGGCCGCGGACGGGCAGGTGGCGCTGGTCTTCAACGGCGAGATCTACAACCACGTCGAACTGCGGGAGGAGCTGAAGCGGCACGGCATCCGCTTCCGATCGAGCTCCGACACCGAGGTCCTGCTGCAGCTGTACCTGGCGGAAGGGCTGGGGGCGGTGCGTCGGATCATCGGGATGTTCGCCTTCGCCTTGTGGGACGCCCGCTTCGGCCGGATGGTCCTGGTACGCGACCGTCTCGGGGTCAAGCCGCTGGTGTACCGGGTCGCGCCGGATGGCCTGCGGTTCGCCTCGGAAGTGCCGGCGCTGCTCGCGGAGCCCGGGTTCGCGCCGGCGCCCGATCCGGAGGCGATCCACCACCTCCTGGCCCTGCGCTACGTGCCCTGTCCTGGCACCGCGTACGAGGGGATCCGCCAGTTGCCACCGGCGCACTTGTTAATCTGGGAGCAGGGGCGGGCACGCCTCGATCGCTATTGGTCGATCGCGGCCCCCCACGTCGAGGACCGCGAACGGACCCGCGGGACCGCCGACAAGTTCGTGGCGCTGATGGACGATGCCGTCCGCATTCGGCTGCGCAGCGATGTCCCGGTGGCGCTGCTGCTCTCCGGAGGGCTCGACTCGGCGGCGGTCGCCTGGCACATCCGCCGCGGTCACGCAGCCGGGTTCCGCGCCTTCACCGCCGGGTTCGCGGAGGCCGACTACGACGAGCGGCCGGCGGCCCGTGCGGTGGCGCGACGCTTCGGGATTGCCCTGGAGGAGATCGTCCTGCCGGCCTGCCGCCTCGACGATCTCGAGACGCTGATCGGTCACATGGGAATCCCGTTCGCCGATCCGTCGGCGCTGTCGTGCTGGATCCTGGCGCGCGCCGTGGCCCGTCACGTCAAGGTGGCCCTGACCGGCGACGGCGGCGACGAGGCGTTCGGCGGGTACGATCGCTATCGCGCCCACCGTCTGGCGGATCGATTCGGGTGGCTGCCGGGGGTCGTGTCGCGCACCCCGTTCTACGCCCTGCTGGAGGCGATGTCGAGCGAGCGTAACCGCCGCAATCTGCCGGGGCGGCTGCGACGCTTCCTGGAGGGCTGGGAGATGCCGGCCCGCGAGCGCAACGCCCTGTGGATGGCCAACCCGGGGGCCCGGCGGATCGCGCGTCTCTACCGGCCGGAATTCGCCGCCCGGGTCGTGGCGATCGACCCGACGCAGGCGCTGGGGCGGATCCCGAACGATTTCGGCGGCGACGCAACCCTGGAGCACGTCCTGCGCGCCGACCAGGAGCACTACCTGCCCGACGATCTGCTGTTCAAGGCGGACATCACCTCGATGGCGTCCGGTCTCGAACTGCGGTCGCCGTTTCTCGATCACCGGATCGTGGAGTTCGCGGCGCGACTGCCGGTGCGCCGCAAGGTCGGTCTGCGGACCGGCAAGCTGTTCCTGCGCCGTCTGTATCGTGGGCGGCTCCCGGAAGCGGTGCTGCGGCGCCGCAAGGCCGGGTTCGGTCTGCCGTTGGACCATTGGTTCCGTGGCGATCTGTATGGCGCGGCTGCCGATCTGCTGCTCGGGCCCGCCGCCCGATCGCGCGACTACCTGAATCGCGATGCGGTGGCGGCGGTCCTCAAGATCCACCGATCGGGCCAGCGCAACTACGACGAGATGATCTGGACCCTCCTGGTGCTCGAGCTCTGGCTCCGCCGGCGCGGCGCGCCGGGCGCGCGGGCGGCGGCTTGACGCCGATGGATCGCACTGTCCGCGTCTGCCACGTCATCACCCGTCTGGAGCTGGGCGGCGCGCAGGACAATACCCTGCACACCGTCACCCATCTCGGCCCGCCGTTCGCACCCAGCCTGGTCTGCGGTCCGGGTGGCCTGCGCGACGACGATGCCCGCCGTTCGGGTGTGCCGGTCACCTTCGTGCCGTCGCTGGTCCGGGAGATTCGGCCGTTCCGGGACCTGGCGGCGATCGCCGCCCTGGCCCGGATCTTCCGGCGGGACCGCCCCGCCATCGTCCACACGCATTCCTCCAAGGCGGGGATCGTCGGACGGATCGCGGCCCGGATCGCCGGCGTCCCGATCGTCATCCACACGGTGCACGGGTTCGGGTTCAACCCGACCCAGCCCGCCTGGCTTCGCGGTCTGCTCGTCGGGCTGGAGCGCGCCATGACCCCGTTGACCACCCGGCTCGTGCTGGTGTCCCAGGCCAACCTGGACCTGGGTGTCCGGCTCGGGATCGTCCGGGGCGATCGGGCGGCCCTGATCCGCAGCGGCATCCACCGGCGCGACTTCGAGGCGGCGGCGTCCGACCCGACGCTGCGCAACGGTGCCGGTCTGCGGGGCGAGCTCGGGATCCCGTCCGGAGCACCGATGGTCGGCATGATCGCCTGCCTGAAGCCGCAAAAAGCGCCGCTCGAGTTCGTGGAGATCGCGGCCCGGGTCGCGGCGCAAGTCCCGGAGGCGCACTTCGTCCTGGCGGGGGACGGCGAACTCCGGCCGGCCGTCGAGGGCCGGGTCCGGGCGCTCGGACTGGAGGGACGCCTGCACCTGCTCGGCTGGCGCCGCGACATCCCGCGGGTCCTCGCCTCCCTCGACGTGATGGTTCTGACCTCGCTCTGGGAGGGGCTGCCGCGCGTCGTCCCCGAGGCGATCGCGGCCGGCGTGCCGGTCGTCGCCACCGGGGTGGACGGCACCACCGACATCCTGCGCGATGGCGACACGGGCGTGGTGCGGCCGCCGCACGACATCGAAGGGATGGCCCGGGGGATCGTGGCGACCCTCAACGCGCCGGATGCGGGTCGTGCCATGACCCGGCGGGCGCGCGCCCGGCTCGACGAGTTCGACATCGACGCGATGGTCCGCGCCCAGGAGAGGCTCTATCTTGAGTTGCTGGCACGGGAGCCCGGGACACCATGACGCCCGTCCTCGAATTCGAAGGGATCGCCAAGAACTACCGGACCCACCTGTCGCTGCGCAAGTACTGGATCCTGCGCGACCTCAGCCTGGCGGTGAACCAGGGGGAGGTCTTCGGCTTCATCGGCACCAACGGCGCCGGCAAGACAACGACGATCAAGGTCGCGCTCGGGCTGACCTTTCCCGATGCGGGTCGGGTGCGTCTGTTCGGCGAGGATGCACGCCAACCGGCGCTGCGCCGGCGCATCGGTTTCCTGCCCGAAAATCCGTACTTCTACGACTACCTGACGGGTTCGGAGTTCCTCGACTTCCACGCCCGGTTGTTCGGCATGCCGGCCGCCGACAGGCACCGGCGGGTCGCGGCGATGCTGGAGCGGGTCGGTCTCGGCAACCGGGGCGACCGGCAGCTGCGCCATTACTCCAAGGGAATGCTGCAGCGCATCGGCCTGGCCCAGGCGTTGATCAACGACCCGGAGCTGGTGATCCTGGACGAGCCGATGTCCGGTCTCGACCCGATCGGCCGGCGCGAGGTGCGGGACATCATCCTGGACCTGAAGGCGCGCGGCCGGACGGTCTTCTTCTCGACGCACATCCTGTCGGACACCGAGATGATCTGCGACCGGGTCGGCATGCTGGTGCGCGGCTCGCTCGCCGCGCTCGGGACGATCGACGATCTCGTGGGGCGCGAGGTCCCGTTCTGGGAGGTCACCCTGCGGGGGCTCGAGGGCGACGGCCTGCCCTGCGGGGAGATCGTCTCCCGCCGGCGTGACGAGGTGCTGGTGCGGGTCGAATCGGAAAACGATCTGAAGCGTCTTTTGGCTCTGTGCAATGGCCGCGGGCCGGGGCTGGTGGCGGTGACCCCCGCCCGCCGGTCGCTCGAGGACCTGTTCCTGCGCGAGACCCGGCGGGCCGGCGCACCCCAGGAGAACAAGCCATGACGGCCCGGATCGCCGCCATCGCCCTGAACACGTTCCGGGAGGCGATCCGCCATCGCATCCTTTACCTCCTGCTGGTGTTCGCGGTCGGAATGATCTCGGTGTCGCAGGTCCTGTCGCTGCTGACGGTCGGCAGCGAGGAGAAGATCATCAAGGACTTCGGGCTGGCGGCGATCGAAGTCTTCGGGGTGCTGACCGGCGTGTTCATCGGTGTCGGGCTGGTCAGCCGCGAGATCGAGCGGCGGACGGTGTTCACGCTGCTCGCCAAGCCGATCCACCGCTTCGAGTTCGTTCTCGGGAAGTTCGCCGGGCTGGCCCTGACGATCGTGGTCAACACGGCGGTGATGGCCGCGTGGTTCGCCGTGGTGCTGGCGGTCAGGGGGATGTTCGACCCGCGTCTCGGCCTGGCGGTCCTCCTGCTGCTGTTCCAGTGCCTGCTGGTCACCACCCTCGCGGTGCTGTTCTCCTGCCTGTCCACGCCGATCCTGTCGAGTGTCATGACGCTGGCGCTGTACGTCGTCGGCCACCTGCTCTGGAGCCTGGATCTGCTCCAGGCGCGGCTGGCGTCGCCCCTCGCAAAGACCGCCTGTCGGGTCGTCTATTACCTCCTGCCGAATCTGGGGAACTTCGATATCAAGGGGGAGGTGGTCCATGGGCTGCCGATCGACCCCTGGCTGCCGGTCTGGGCGGCGATCTATCTCATCTTCTACGGATCGGCGGTCCTGGCGGCCGCCTGTGCCGCCTTCCAGCGCAAGGAGCTGCAGTGAGCGGCGGGAAGGGACCGCGCCGTCTTCTCCTGCTCGCGGGCGGAGGGGCGCTGCTGCTGGCGGTCCTGGTGCAGGGGGCGATCGAGACGCGGGCCGCCGCCCGGCCCGAAACCAGCCCGCTCCTCTATCTGCCGTCGGGCCGTTATCTCGACGTGGCGGCGATCGGTTTCGATGGATTGCTCGCCGACCTGATCTATATCTGGTCGATCCAGTACTACGGGCACTATGACATCGCGGACCGCTACGCCCACCTCGATCACATCTACCGGCGGGTCATCGCCGAGCTCGACCCCCATTTCATCGATCCCTATCTGATCGGCGCCCTGATCATGAACGTCGAGGCCAAAGACCCGGAGATGGCGTTGCGTCTGCTCGACACCGGCATCGCCAACAACCCCGGGCGCTGGGTCCTCGCCTTCGAGGCCGGCTTCATCTGCTACCAGGACCTGCGCGACTACGATCGGGCCGCGGTCTACTTCGAAAAGGCGCTGGCGGCGCCGGACGTCCATCCGCTGGTCCGGCGTCTGCGTGCGGCGATGGTGGATAAATCCGGCGACCCGCGCGCCGCGCTCCGCCTGTGGATCGAGATTCACGACACGAGCGACGACGCGTACACCCGCCAGGTGGCGTGGAACCACATCCACGATCTGAAGGTCGCGGTGGACCTCGCTGAATTACGCCTGGCGATCGAGGCCTGGCGCGCCCGGCACGGCGCGCCGCCCAGGCGTCTCGCGGCGCTGGTGGCCGGAGGCTTCCTGGGCCGGATGCCGGCCGACCCGGAGGACCGCCCGTACCGTTACGATCCGGCGCGCGGAGCGGTCGACTATACCGGCGTCCCGGTCGTGGGACGTTGAGGGGGCTGCCGTGATCCTGCCACCAGCCGCGCTCGCCGCCTTCGCCGCCGCGCTCGGCGCCTGTGTCGGATCGTTCTTGAACGTCTGCATCCACCGGATGCCGGAACGGCGGTCGATCGTCCATCCGCGGTCCTCCTGCCCGGCCTGTGCCGCACCGATCGCCTGGTACGACAACCTGCCGGTCCTCTCGTGGATCCTCCTCGGCGCCCGCTGCCGCCGGTGCCGGGCGCCGATCGCCTGGACTTACCCGGCGGTGGAGGCGGCGACGGCGCTGCTGTTTCTCGTGCTGTTCCTGCTGCGCGGCCCGACCCCGGCGTTTCTTGACCAGGCCTGGCTTGGCGCATCGCTCATCGCGCTGATGATCATCGACTACCGGCACCAGATCCTGCCCGACGCCCTGACGCTCCCCGGGATCGCCGTCGGTCTGGCCTTCAGTCTCCTGCGCCCCGGCGCCGGGAGCCTGATCGGACCGGAGGGCCCGGTGCGGGAGGCGTTCGCCGGCGCCCTTCTCGGTTACGCCATCCCGTGGGCGATCAACGCCCTGTACCACGCCTGGCAGGCGATCCGGCGGGTGCCGCGGGCCGCACGCGAGGACGGGATCGGCCAGGGGGACTTCAAGCTCCTGGCGATGATCGGCGCCTTCCTCGGCCCCGCGGTCCTGCTGTTCGTCCTGTTCCTCGGCAATATTGCAGGAGCCGTCGTCGGGCTGGCCCTGATGCGGCTGCGGGGTTACGGCTGGAAGTCGCGCCTGCCGCTCGGGGTCTTTCTCGGCGCCGCCGGGATCGTGGCCATCCTCGTCGGACGCCCGTGGGTCGACTGGTACCTCGGTCTCGCCGGGTTCGGGCCGTGAAGATCTCGCCGCTCGGGTCGTACGAAGGGCAGATCAAGATCGTCCTGGGACTCCTGGTCCTGTTCCTGGCGGCCGCCATCCTGCTCAACGTGCAGCTCCTGATGACGGCGCGCGACGCCATCGAGGACGAGACCGGACGGCGGCTGCTCCTGGAGGCCGACTTGATCAGGGTCGAACTGGAGCGCGACCAGATGCTGCGCGGTCTGCGCGAACCGGCGGGCGCCGTTCCCTACATCCCGCCGACCTTCCTCGATCGCCTGGCACGTCTCAAGGGAATGACCGCCGTCGAGATCCTGAACCTCGACGGTCATGTCCTGTCGTCGTCCGATGCGACCCGCGTCGGTCACGACGATCCGTTCCTGGCGTCCCGGGACGGTGACCGTCGCCGGTTGCTGTCCGGCGCCGGCGTGCTGTCCGAAGTGGAGAGGGGACCACAGTCCCGTCGGGCCCGACTCGCCGCCTACCGCCCGATCCAGGACCGCAGTCGTGCCACCCTCGCGATCGTCCGGGTGCAGTCGGAGGTGCCGGTCCTGGCGGCGGTGCATTTCAATCTCCTGTTGATCGCGGGGGTCCAGGCGGTCAGTCTGCTGTTCCTGGTGGGGCTGGTGGTCGGTTTTGCCCGCTGGCTGATGCAGCCCTACCGGCGCCTGATGCGCGCCGCGGGGCAGGCGCCCGGCGCGCTGGCCGGGATCGGCGGGGCGGCACCGCGGGACGAGCCCGACTGGCTGGTCGGAGCGTTCCAGGGGGTGCTCGACAAGCTGCGCGATCAGGAGGGGGAACTGCAGCGCTTGAAGCGTCCGGCCGGCGGAACGCCCGACCCCCGGATCCTGCCGGGCGACCACCTGGTCGGAGGGATGAGCAGCGCCGTGCTGGTGTTCGATGGTGACGGCCGGCTCACCGTCCTCAATCCGGCCGCCGAGGCGCTGCTCGGGCTGCAGCGCTCCTCGGCAATCGGCCGGAAATACGGCGACTTGATCGGCGGCGCCGATCGACTCGTCGACCTGGTGGGGAGGTCGCTGCGGAACGGCGAAGCGTTTTCACGGGAGATGGTGCCGCTTTCCGGGCCGGGTGGGCGCGCCGCCCATCTCGGCGCCATGGTCTCGCCGATCCGGAGCGGGGCCGGCGGCCCCGGGGAGGCGATCGAGGGGGTCCTGTGTCTGCTGGCCGACCTGACCGAGATCAAGACGCTGCGCGAGCGGGTCGGAATCCGGGACAACCTCGCGGCGCTGGGGGAGATGTCGGCCGGGATCGCGCACGAATTCCGCAATTCCCTGGCCACCATCCAGGGTCTGGCCCGGCTGATCGTCCGCGGTCTGCCGGCGGACGGCAACGGGCACACGGCGGTGCGGGAAAACGCCGAGACTATCCTGCGGGAGATCCACGACGTCGAGAAGGTAGTCCAGGACTTCCTGCAGTTCGCCCGTCCCGAGCGTCTCGACGTCGCGCCGGTGGAATCGGCAACCATCGTCCGCGACCTGGCGCGCGACCTCCGCGACGATCCCCAGGTCGGGGGGATCGCGATCACGGTCGAGGGGACCTTTCCACGTCTGTGGGCCGACCCGCGACTCCTCCGCCAGGCGATTCACAACCTGGTCCGCAACGCCGCGGAGGCGATCCGCGATCGTGACGGGGCGGCCACCAGTGCCGGCCACATCGTCATTCGCGGGGAGGTGGGACCGGGCGATGGGTTGTTCCGTCTCGTCGTGGAGGATGACGGCCCCGGGATCCCGCCCGAGGACCTGCCCCGCGTCTTCACCCCCTTCTTCACCACCAAGGACCGCGGCACCGGGCTCGGGTTGGCGATCGTCCAGAAGATCGCCGTCCTGCACGACGGCATGGCCGAGGCCGCCAACCGTCCGGGTGGCGGCGCACGGCTGGTGATCGTCCTCCCGGGGCGGACCGGCGATCAGGCCGGCGCCCCGCTTCTCTGAAGTCCAAGGGGTGTTACGTCTCGTAACAACCTCGTCCCCGATGACGCTTCAGTGATCGGGGAGGGGCGCCGGGCCTTCCTTCGAACTCCCTGAACGGACGCGAGTTCCGTGCGTCCGGTCCTCCCGGCGCCCCGTGGCACCCTCCTTGCTCTACGGACAGGGCGGCATGGAGGATTCGATGGAAACTCGAGGCAGGGAAGCGCAGATGGATCGGGATCGGCGGGCGGCCGGCTACTCGCTGTCCGAGCTCCTGGTCGTGATCGCGCTGCTGGGGATCTTCACCCTATTCGCCGGTCCCGCCCTCGCCGACGCCTACAAGTCGTACAAGGTGCGCGCCGCGGCCAACAACCTGACGACCGACATACGGGCGCAGCGTTACCTGGCGGTGACCAACCGCGCCACCCGCACCCTCACGATCAACCGGGTCGACCATTCGACCGCGCCGAACCAGTATTCCTATCTCAATCCGCTCGGCCGGACGATGACGGTCCAGTTCGACGGCGTGGAAATCGAGAATACCAGCGCCACCAGCGTCGCGTTCACCAACAGGGGGAGCACGACGGTGACCTCCACGCTGAACGTCATCTTCAGCATGGACATCAACGGGTCGCGCGGGGACCGTTACACGGTCAGCGTCACGCCGACCGGCCAGGTCTCGTCGACGTACGCCACCTACACGCCATGAGGAACCCGATGAAACAGGAAAAGGGATTCAGCCTGATTGAAGTCATCATCGCGATCGGTGTTCTGTCCGGGGTCCTGGTGTCGATCTCCTCGATGTTCCTGTTGGGCGGGCGGCAGGTGAAGGTCGGCAAGACGATGACCCAGGCGACCGCCCTGTGTCACGACATCATGGAGTCGTTCGACACCCGCTCGTTCACGGCGCTCTACGTCGACCTCGGAGCGGCGTCGACCGCGACCACGCACACGGTGTTCAGCAATGTCAGCGGCAGCGCCATCGAAGCCTGGCAGACCGAGATCAGCCGCAAGCTGGAAGGCGGCGTGGCGTCAGTGGCGATCACGCCGATGGGAGCCGGGACGCCGAACTTCGGCAGCGCGACCGGGATCCGGATCAATGTCAACTTGACGTGGAACGAACTGGGACGGCCGCAGACGGTGCGACTGTCGACCACCAGGTTCTGAAAACGAATCCGTCGCCCTGACGGGCGGCGGCATGGAGGACGGCGGTGCTCAGGTCCAAGGAAGTCCGGCGTGAAGTTGGTGGGTTCAGCTTGATCGAGATGTTGGTCGCCTCGACGATCTTCGCGATCGCCGCCGCGGTGGCGTTCATCCTTTACACCGCCGCCCAGAAGTCCTACAAGGCGGGCGAGAACTTCACCGACCAGCAGCAGTCAACCCGGGTCGCCTTCGACCGGATGCTCTCGGACCTGCGTCTGGCCGGGTTCAACTGGAACCCGGACGGCGACACGACACGCATCGACGAGCAGGTCGAGGGGGCCTGGGACACGGCGGTCACCATCCGCGGCGACTTCGATTTCGAGGATCCGACCGCCAGCACCACCCCGGAGGCGTCGCTCCCCGGGACCGCCTACAGCATCGTTTCGACCGGCAACGACGAGATCGTCTCGTACGTCCTGGCGAAACCGGGTGTCAGCGGCCCGGCCACTATGGCGCTACGCGCCGATGTCGACCGGCCGCGGACCAAGACCCTGAAGAACGTGACCATTTCCAACGTCGCCCTGGTGCAGGACAGCCCGCCGTACACCTTGTACCGCGTGTCGCTGGCCGACGTGGCGACCTTCCCGGCGACCCCGCCGAACAGCACCTCGTTCGTCTTCGAGCCGGTGGCCGAGAACATCCGCAGCATGACGTTCCAGTACTACGACGACAGCGGCGTGCTGCTGAACGCCAACACGCCGGCCAGTTCCGCCGATGACATCGGCGGTGGCGACGCGGCGATCCTGACCCGCGCGCGGGTCCGCCGGATCGCGGTCAACCTGGTCGGGATGACGGCGGACGAAGACCCGGACTACATCGACACCGCCGACGCCGCGGCGCAGCATTTCCGCAAGTTCGACCTGTCGTCGGACGTCAACGCCGAGAACCTCGGCCGATCGGGTGTCAAGGACATCGACATCACCCCGCCGCCGGCGCCGACCAACGTCTCCCTGGTCCCGGGTCACTGCGGCGGCATCCTGGTGAAATGGGACCCGCCGGGTTCGACCTCCGGGGTCACCGCCTGGTCGGTCAAATCCTGGCCGAACGGGTCGCCGACCAATTTCGCGACCCGCGGCTTCACCCACCCGCACCAGGAATACGGCACCGTGGACTATGACGCCCACGCCTTCTATGACAACCTGGCGAGCGGCACCTGGTGCTTCCAGGTCCAGTCCAAGGATTCCGCCGGCAACTCCAGCGGCTGGGCCCCCACGACGGGCGCGCCCTGCGCGGCGCTGTCGAACAGCACCACGCCGGCGACACCGTTGAACGTCCGCGCCACCGGCAACGGGACGATCACTCCTCTCGACAGCCAGGTCCTGATCCAGTGGGACGAGGTCCAGGCGAACACCGCGGCACTGGCGAACGAACCGGACACCATCGGCGGCAACGCCATCCTGCGCGACATTCTGGGTTACAAGATTAAGAAGGCGACCCAGAGCGACTTCAGCGACGGCGTCATCATGACGACCACACCGACGGTGCTCGGTCAGGGAACCCTGCAATACAGCGACACCGCGGTGCAGAACTGCCAGACCTACTATTACAAGG
>JANNTZ010000087.1:0-2184 GCA_031394595.1 Acidobacteriota bacterium | reverse complement strand
TCCCAGGAACCCGACTCGCATGCCCCTTTCTTGCCCGCCTGCGGTCCTCGTGTCAATACCTCCCCCCGAGGTATCCCCAGTCCCGGGTGGCGGGCCGCAGCGCGGCGTGGCGACCTCGAGCCGCGCCGGGCGCGACGGTTGGGCGCCCCGTGGCCCGCGCGAGCGAGTGCGGAGCCACGATGCGGTGCGGCCCGCCACCCGGTGACTGGGGATACCTCGGGGAGGGAGGTATTGACACGAGGACCGCAGGCGGGCAAGAAAGGGGCATGCGAGTCGGGTTCCTGGGATTCGGCAACGTGGCGCGTGCCCTGGCGCGCTTGCTGCTCGATCGGCGCGACGAGCTGCAGCGCCGGCACGGGCTGGAGGTGCGGGCGACGCTCCTCGCCAACCGGTCGAACGGCGCCTGGGTCGATCCGGCGGGAATCGACCTGGAGACCGCGCTGCGCGATGGCTGGCGGAGCCCGCTGTCGGCGGTCGAGGCGTTGGTACGCGCCCCGGTCGACCTGGTCTTCGAAGCGACGCCGCTCGATCCGCAGCGCGGCGAGCCGGCGCTGTCCTACGTGCGTGCGGCGCTGGAGCGGGGGGTGTCGGTGGTCAGTGCCAACAAGGGGCCGCTGGCGCACGCCGCGGCCGATCTGCTGCGGCTGGCCCGGCGCAAGGGTGTGGGTTACCGGTTCGAGTCAGCGGTCGCCGACTGCCTGCCGATCTTCAACCTGGTCGAGGTGGCGATCCCGATCGGCCGGCTGGTTTCCTTCCGGGGGATCCTGAATTCGACCAGCAACTACGCGCTCCAGGCGGTGGCGCGGGGCGGCGGCGTGGAGGAGGCGGTGGCCGAGATGCAGCGGCGCGGCATCGCCGAGGCCGACCCGTCGCACGATCTCGACGGCTGGGACCAGGCGGTCAAGACCGTCGTGCTGGCCAATGTCCTGCTGGGGCGCGACCTCCGGCCCGCGGACGTCGAACGGGTCCCGGTGGCGGCGGTGGACGCGTTGTGGGTCCGTTCCGAGGACCGCGCCGGGCGACGCGTCCGGATCGTGGCGAGCGCCGGGGGCGGGGGACCGGCCCGCGTCGCTCCCGTGGCGCTCGGGCCGGGTGATTTCCTCGCGACGCTCTCCGGGACCTCGCTCGGCATCAGCCTGGAGACCGATCTGGCCGGCACCTTCAACCTGACGAGCGTCGAACCCGGGGTGGGGCAGACCGCCTACGGCATGCTGGGCGATCTGGTGGCCATCCACCAGGGACGGCTGCAGGTCCCGTCGCCCCTGCTCGGCTAGGGAGATCCCCTGTTCCCCGCGCCGGCCGCGTGGCCGGGCGCGAGGTGCGTGCTATCATCCGCCGGCCGGGGGGAGGCGCCGTGATCAGCATCGTCACCTGGGATCGGGACGGCGGGCTGCGGGAAGGCGTCGCGCCGGAACTCCTCCCTGTCCTGCTCCAGAATCCCGCCACACTCGTCTGGGTCGACCTGCTCGCACCGTCACGCGAGGAGACGGCCATCCTGTCGACCGTCTTCAATTTTCATCCGCTCGCGCTCGAGGACTGCGAGACCCACCGTCAGCATCCGAAGATCGACGGCTACGGATCGTACGTCTTCCTGCTGACGCATGGTGTCCACCCGGAGAGCAGCGTCCGTGAGTTCCGCACCCGCCAGCTTTCGTTGTTCGTCGGCGCCAGCTACCTGGTCACCTATCACCGCGAAAAATCCCGCAGTGTCGACTCGACGCTGGAGGCGGCCCGGAAGAATCCGCGGCTCCTGGAAGGCGGGCCCGGCTGGATCCTCTACACCATCCTCGACATGCAGGTGGACCAGTACCTGCCGGTCATCGAGAACTTCGAGAAGAAGGTGGACGAGATCGAACAGCGCTGCCTGAGCGCGTCCAAGTCGGTGGTCCTGCATGACGTCTTCGCGCTGCGCTAGGCGCTGATGCGGCTGCGGCGCATCTCCGGACACCAGCGCGATGTCCTGGCGCGGCTGACGCGGCGCGAGTTCAAGGAGATCGACGAAAAGAGCGTCATCAACATGCGCGACGTCCTCGATCACCTGGTGCGGGTCACCGACCTGGCCGACTCGTACCGCGAGTTGATCACCGGGGCGCTCGAGGCCCACCTGTCGATCGTCTCCAACCGGACCAACGACATCATGCGGGTCCTGACGGTGATCGCGACGATTTTCATCCCGCTGACCTT
>JANNTZ010000036.1:0-18593 GCA_031394595.1 Acidobacteriota bacterium | reverse complement strand
CCGGGGTTGTCCGGGGCACCGATGACGGTCGCGCCGCCACGATTACCGGTCCAGACGGCACTGAGGAACCCGAAGAACGGGTCGAAGAGGCCGAGGCGGGCGGAGTGGCCGGCGGAGGCGGCGGCGCCCTGGGTCGGGGCGGCGAGAAGCGCCGACTGGCCGATGGCGACGGTCGTGAGAATCAACGCGATGGCTGCAAACCTTCCGAAGTTTTTCATGCTGTCCTCCCGGTTGAAGGTGTTCATGCCACACCAGGAAGAGCAACCGGGATGCCACAATTTCGTAATGAGCTGCGAACAATCAGTCAAGCTATTCAATACAAATGGTTTGTTTATTAGATTCGTGCGAACGCCGGACTTTCGTGTAGCAGCAGCGAGGCGTTGCGAGAGACTCACTTGATGTTGACTGACAGTAACTGTTTGTAATTCAACTAGATGGCTTAGTGTCTCGCGGAAATTTCCGGTCACAATCCGTGATACGCAAAGTAAACAATTGCAAACACAGCAGATGTCAGCGTGCTGTCTCAGTGGCCTTGCGGCTGAGACTGCTGGGCCGCTTTCGGGGAGACTATGGGGCCGTACCAACGACTGGGGTCAGGCCTGGTCTGGCTGCGGTGGAGGGGAAGGACGGGGGCGATCGGCGATCTTGAATTCCTTCTGGCGGCGGAAGAAGGTGGCGCGGCTGACGCCGAGGATGCGGGCCGCCTCGTCGCGGTTCCCGCCCGCCTGGCTGAGGGCGCGCTGCAGGTCGTCGGCGGTGAGCGATCCGCCGCCGGCGCCCCGGCCTCCCGCTCCGCTGCCCGGACCGGCCATGCGGGTCATGAACTCGGCGTCGTGGCGGGCGTCGGTGAGGGTCAGCGTCTCGCCACCGGCGAACAGTGCCAGGCGGTAGACCTGGTTCTCCAGTTCGCGGACGTTTCCAGGCCAGTCGTAGCGCATCAGGTCGGCGAGCAGCGCGCCGTCGATCCGCAGCCGTGGTGACTTGTTCTTCTCGGCCAGCCGGACGAGGAAGTGATCCACGAGCAGCGGGATGTCGTCACGGCGCTCGCGCAGTGACGGAATCCTCACGGTCACGACGTTCAGCCGGTAGAAGAGATCCTCGCGGAACTTCTTCTCGCGCATCATCGCCTGCAGGTCGCGATTGGTGGCGGAGACCAGCCGCACGTCCACGCGTCGCGTCACTTCCGATCCTACCGGCCGGATCTCGCCGTCCTGCAGGACCCGCAGTAACTTGCTTTGCATCGCGGGGCTCATGTCGCCAACCTCGTCGAGGAACAGCGTGCCGCCGTCGGCCAGCTCGAACAGCCCCTTGCGCGGCGCATCGGCGCCGGTGAATGCCCCTTTGACGTGGCCGAACAGTTCGCTCTCGAGCAGGGTGTCGGGAAGCGCGGCACAGTTCTCGGTGAAGAAACGCCGGTCGCGGCGAGGGCTGTTGTGGTGCAGGGCGCGGGCGACCAGCTCCTTGCCGGTGCCGCTCTCGCCCTGGATGAGGACCGGCAGGCTGCTCGGGGCGATGCGCCCCAGCAGCTGGAACACGGCGCGCATCTTCGGGCTGCGGCCGATGATGTTCTCGTAGCCGTAACGTTCGTTGACGGCGGCCTTCAGCCAGGTGTTCTCCTGGCGGACCTGGTCGAACAGCCGGGCGTTTTCGATCGCCACCGCCGCCTGATTGGCGAACACCTCGAGAAAGCGCTGGTCGTCCTCGGTGAACACCCGGCCGGGACGGCGCGTGTCCACGTAGACGGTGCCGACGATCCGGTCCTTCATCCGCAGCGGCACGCACAGGAGCGATCGGATCTGGTAGATGCTGACGCTCTGGTATTCCTTGAAGCGGCTGTCGGCCAGGGCGTCCACCGACAGGACCGGCCTTCCGCGTCCGACCTCGCGCAGGATGCCGCGGCTGTACTGGGTGGCGTCCTGGATCGTCTGGTGCTCCAGGTTGCGCGCCACCACCATGTCCATCTCGTCGGTTTCGGGTCGGTACAGGAAAATCAGCCCGCGTTCGGCGCCGACCATGTCGATCGCCAGGTCCATGACCTTGTTGAGGAGTTCCCTCGGGTCGAGGATGGAATTGATGACCTGGGTGATCTCGTAGACCGTTTCGAGCATCTGGACCGGGTCGCGGCCGGTGGCGCCAACGGCCGCGGTGGAGGCGCCCAGGGCGGGGGCACCCGGGGCGGAGGCGCCCGCGGCGGAGGCGGAGGCGGCCGGCGCGGCCAGTTCCTGTTCGCCGCCGCGCAGGATGGCGCGGCGCCTGGACTCGGCGAGGTAGGTATCCTTCATGGCGTCGTCTTCGTACTCCGAGGCGATCTGACGGATCAGCGTGCGGGCATCATTATAGGAAGCGTTCGCCTCTTCACGCAATCCTTGCGCCTCAAAGGCTTCGGCGAGGATCGCGTGCAGGCGCCAGGTGTGCTCGCGGTAGCCGCCCGGGAGAGCCAGCGCGAGCCCGGCGCGGGCTTCGCGCGCGGTGTCGACGGGGCGGTCGATCTGCAGAAAGCACTGCCCGAGATCGAGGTGCATCTGGATCCGGTCGTAGAAGCGCAGGGCCCGCAGGTTGAGTCGCGTCACCGTGCGGATGGCGCGCACCACCGCGCGGCGCTCTCCCCGGAGCGCTGCCGTCCGGGCCTCGATGCAGCGGGCTTGGAAGGTGATGCGCGGGTGCGACAGTTCGCGCCCGATCGCCAGCGCCTCCTTCGCGGCGGCGTCGGCTTCGTTGAGGGAGCCGGCCGCCAGCCGGTCGGCCGCCCGCGCCGCCAGGACATACCCCTCCTGGCCCCGGAGCCCCCGGCTCCGGGCGATGGCCAGCGCCTCCGTGCGCAGCGGCTCCGCGCGGTCGAGTCTCCCGAGCTGGCGTTCGATGGTCGCCAGGAGATCGAGGGCCATCACCTTGCGTGAGACGTCTTCGATCTCGCCTCGGTGCTCCAGTTCCTCCTCCGCCAGGCGGGCGGCTCGATCGAACCGCCCGCGCAGGGACTCGAAGTTGGCAATGTTGTGGAGTGTCTGACCCTGGATTTCCAGGCTGACGTGCTCGCGGGACCACTGCAGCGTGTTGTCCAGCACCTCCAGGCCGAGAGCGAGCCGCCCATTCTCCTGGAGGATCATCCCTTCGTTGGCGCGGCCGCGGTAGTAGTCGGTGAGCCAGCCACCCTCGTAGCGGAGCTTCAAGACTCCCTGGATTGCCTCGAGAGCCTTGTCGGGTTGGCCCAGTCCGAGATAGTTGATCGACAGGTTGCCCATGACCAGGCCCTGCAGGTCGACCGCGCCGATCTGAACGGAGATCTGCGAGGCCTCGAGGAAGCACTCCATGGCGCGCTCGTTCTGGCCCTGGCGGGCGTGCAGGATCCCCAGGTTGTTGATGGCGGTCGCCCGCAGGTCGAGGTCCTGCAGCTTCCTTGTGATCTCGGTCGCCTGCTCGCCGAGTCTCACGGCTTCACCCGGGTCGCCTTGGTAGCTCAGGGATCGCGAGTGACCGATGAGCCCTCGAGTCTCCATGGCCGGATCGCCGCGCCGCCGGGCCAGCGCCACGAGCGCCTGCGAGTCGCGCAATCCGGCTTCGAAGTACCCCAGGGCGTAAGTCTCGAGGTAGGTCAGGTCCCGCAGCGCCGTCATCCTGCGATCGTGATCCTGTTCCGGGAGGTGCTCGAGGGCGCGGTGCAGGAACGTCACCTGCGAGGCGGGGTTGTCGAGGGCCTCCGCCCTCGCGGCGGCCTGAAGACAGTAACGCGCGGCGCGGTCGTGGTCCGCCGCTTTCGAGAAGTGATGGGCCAACTCCTCGACGATGACCGCCGGCGCGGTGCGGTGCTCCTCCTCGAGCGCCGTGCCGGCCGCGAGGTGCAGGGCCCGGCGCCGACTGTCGGGGACCGCCTCGTATATCACTTCGCGAAGCCGGTTGTGCGCCAGTCCGAGGAGAGGCGGCCCCGCCGGTTGTGGATCGACCGTCGCCAGGCGGAGCGACTCGAGCGTCTCGCCGGCCGCCAGCGTCGGCGCCGGGTCCATGCCGAGAGCCCGCGAGGCCAGGTGGGCCGCCACCGGGCGGTTGAAGACCGCCAGGATCTCGGCAAGGCCGCGCGCCGGCGCGTCCAGCGCCTCCAGTCGTCGCGCCATGGCCGCGAGGAGGCTCGCAGGGATCTTGCCGGCGTCGAGGCTGTCCGCCGCGACCGTCCATGAGTTTCCACGCCGACGAAGAGTGCCGTCCTCGGCGAACGACGCGACCAGCTCCTCGATGTAGAGCGGGTTGCCACCGGTGCGCGCCGCAAGAACCCCCGCCAGGCGTTCGGGACGCTCGCCGAACGGCACCATCGACTCGAGAAGCTCCGCGACTTCGTCGCGCGACAGCGACCGGAGGGGCATGGTCCGGACCCGTGCCAGACGGCTTATCCGCTGGATCAATGCCCCAGCCGACGGCGGAAGCTCGCCCGGCTCCTGCGGGTCGGCGGTCCCTTCGGAGTCGCGCGCGGTGCCGATGACCAGCCAGGGTGAGCGCCTCGGTCGCAGGACGAGGTAGTTCAGCAGGTCAACGCCCGGTCCATCGAGCCAGTGCAGGTTCTCCATCAACAACAGCCCGCCATCGCCCCCGCCGAGGGCATCGAGACAACTCGCCAGGCCGGGAAGGATCTCGGCACGGGCCGATTCTCCTCCGGCGGCAGGCGGTGCCGGTGGACCCGCGGCAGGCGCCAACGCGGCGGCCGGAAAGGTGCGTGCCAGGATGGTCCTCTGATCCGGCGTCAGGTCCTCGGGAGCGATCTGGCGGAGGACGTCGGCGAACCCCTGGAACGCCGCACCGCCGTCCTCGTAGCAGGCCCCGGTCAGGCAGCGGGTGCCGGCGAGTTGCAGGCGCTGCCGGAGTTCGCGAAGCAGGCGGCTCTTGCCGATGCCGCTCGGTCCGCTGAGGATCACCAGGCGCGGACGCGACTCGTCCGGCGATCCCTGCGCGTGATCCGCCGCCAGGGCGACCAGGTCGTCCAGCTCTTGATCGCGGCCGACGAACCGGCCCGAGGTCGCGTAGCTGGCGTAGGTCTCCGGTGTGTCGAGGCGCTGCGGGGCAGGGGACCCGGCGTTCAGGATCGCCAGCGCCGCCGCCGCGGAAGCGGGGCGCGCCTCCGGGTTGCGCGCCAGCAGCGCCATGATGAACGCCTCGACACGTTCGGGGATCGCCGCATTGAGGGCGCGTGGAGAACGCGGTCGGCCGTCGAGAATGGCGCGGATGATCGAACCTGGATCCGGCCCGTCGTGGGGGAGGGCCCCGGTCAGCGTCTGGTAGAGGACGACTCCCAGGGCGTAGAGATCCGACCGGGCATCCACGCTCCCCGCGACGATCCGTTCGGGAGCGATGTAGTGCACGGTCCCGCTCAACACGCCGGAGCCGGCTTCGTCAGCGCCGGCCCGGACCACTCCGGTACCTTCAACGGCCCTGCCCGCGGTGCTCCGCGCCAGCCCGAAATCGACCAGGCGCACCCGGAAGGGTGCGCAGATCAGGATGTTCTGCGGCTTGAGGTCGTTGTGCAGGATGCGTCGGGCGTGGATGTAATCGAGGGCCCGCAGACACTGCGCGGCGAGACTGTCGAAGCGGGCGATCAGCTCGGCCGGCGTGAAGGACCCAAGCTCCCGCCCCTCGACGTAATCCATGGTCAGGAAGTGGCGGCCATCCTCGGCGAGAGTCCCGAAGTCGTGGACGTCGGCCAGGTTGGGGTGGCGCAGCCGGGCCATCGATCGGAACTCGTCCTTGAACAACGCGACGGTTCCCGCGTCGACCGCGTCGGGACGGAGGAGTTTCAGGGCGACCGGGCGGTGCCCCTGCAGAAGATCGCGGGCCAGGTAAACCGACCCCATCCCGCCCATGCCGAGCGGACGGACGATCACATAGCGGCGGTTGAGCACCTGCCCCGGTTCGATTGACATCCGTGTGAAACCCCGCGCCCTGGATCCCATCGGGCGAAAGGACGGGGCGCCGCCTGTCGGAATGATGACGCTGTCCGGCGGCCTCCCTCCCTAGGTGTCGGGGAAAGTACACCCAAACCCCTGCCGTTGCAAAAGGTTTGGAGGACAAGCTTTTGGGGGGTGTTCAATTCACCGGCATGTTGCGCCGGCCGGCGAAACGCTGATACCCGCCAGCATCCGGCCGACTCCCGCTGCGCAACGCTTTCGTGTCATAAAGTCGTGAGTCGGCGACCGCCATCAGGGAGTCGAACGTCCGGCCATCCTCGGGGAACGAAGCGGCCCCGAGGCAGATCGAGACCTGGACCGCCTTGCGGCCATGGACGGCGAACTTGTGGTTGCGCACCGCATCCTCGAGTCGGGTCCGCATCTTGTCCACCTCCTGGCGGCCGATCCCCGGGAGGATGATCACGAACTCATCGGCGGCGTAGCGCACGCAGGTGTCGCAGCCGCGCAGTTGCGCGCGGATGACGCGGGCGATCGATCGCAGGATCCGGTCGCCGGCCGCGTGCCCGTGTTGTTCGTTGATCATCCTGAAATCGTTGACATCGAGCTCGAGGATGCTGAGCGGCACCTGCTGGCGCATCGCGCGTGCCACTTCTTCCTCGAACGACACGAACAGGTAGCGGGCGTTCGGCAGGCTGGTGAGGGGATCGGTGAGGACCGTGTCGCGCCGGGCGCCGTAGGCGAGGGAGTTCTTCACCGCCGTCGCGACATGCTTGGCGACCAGCGACACCAGGCGCAGGGCATCGTCCTCGTAAGGCTGTTCGGGGCGGTCGTAGAGGGCGAGCACACCGAGGACCTTTTCGCCGTCCACGAGCGGTGCCACCAGGGCGTTGTCGAGCGGCTCGATGTCGCCCCGCTCCAGGAATTCCTCCAGGTCGGAGCGCACCCCCTCGCGGCGCACCGGGTCGCGGTCGTGCCGGCCGAGCATCGGCTGGCGGTGCAGGGCGGCCCAGCCGCTCATGCGGGTTTCCGGGGCGATCGCGTGGTTCAACAGGCGCGCCGCGTCGTGGCCGCGCACGAAGCGGGCGACCAGCTGCTTCCGTTCCGGGTCGTGAAGATAGAGGACCAGGCAGCGGTGATGGATCAGCCGCGCGATCTTGCCGGACAGAAAGGTCATCACTTCCTCGAGGTCGAGGCTGCGGGCCGTCCCCTGGGCGATCTCGTAGAGCGCGTACAGCTCCCGGTGCGCCGAGGAGATGTGCTCGAGGATGGAATCGCGCAGCACATTGCCGCGGCGCGCCAACCCCCCGACATCGGGGGCCGGAAGCCGCTTGTCGGGCGCCGTGGCCGTTTCCTGCGATCGGTTGATCTCCCCGGCCAGCATCTCCAGGCGGTCCAGGTTGTGGACGAGGGCGTCCACGACGCGGGGGTCGTAGAAGGTGCCGACCTCGCTCCGGATGTAGCGCAGTGCCTCGTCCTTGGAGAGCGGCCGGCGGTAGGGGCGGTCGGAGGTGAGCGCGTCGTAGCAGTCGACCACCGCGAGGATGCGGGCGGTCAGCGGAATCTCCTCGCCTTTCAGCCGGTCGGGATAGCCGGTGCCGTCCCACTTCTCATGGTGCGACCGCACCACCTCGGTCAGCGGGAAGGGAAAGTCGATGGTCTCGAGGATCTCCGCCCCGACGCGCGGGTGGATCTTCATCTTGTCGTACTCCTCGCGGGTCAGCTTCCCCGGCTTGCAGAGGACATGCTCGGGCACCGCCAGCTTGCCGATGTCATGCAGGAGCGCGCCGGCCTTGAGCGCCTCGATCCCGGACGGTGGCAGCCCCAGCGTCCGGCCGAGCTCGACCGCGTAAGTCTGGACCCGCCGGACATGACGCTGCGTCGTCCGGTCCTTTGCGTCGATCGCCAGGGCCAGCGCCTCGATGACCTTCAAATAGAGTCCGGCCAGTTGCTGGTCATGGGCCCGGTCCTGGCGCAGCTGGTCGAGATACACCCGGAGGGAGAAATACAGGACGTACAGAAGCGGCAGGGACAGGATCAGCGCCCAGCTGCCGTAACGCTGCGTGCCCAGCGCCAGGGTCGAGGCCAGGAATGTGCCCGCCACATAAGCGGGGGCGGTCCACAGGAAGTTCGTCTTCCAGTTGTGCAGGAACGGCAGATGTTCGGTCAGGCTGACGACGCCGGCGACCACGAGCGTGTTCGCCGCGAAGAACCCCGCGGTCGCCGCCAGGAGCGCGGGCCACTCGCGCGCTGGGTCGAGCGCGCCGGGGGTCCCGCCCAGCAGATCGAATGCGAGACCCGCCACCTGGGTGGCGATCACCAGTTCGGCGGCATTGAAGATGATGCGATGCGGCGGCGGCCAGAGGTCGCGTCGCCGGATGAGGGAGGCGCCGACGCCGGCGCACACCGCCGCCAGCATCGCAGCGGGCGTCCCCAGGACGATGAGCGCCGCGAAGACGAAGGTGAACGCGATGGAGACGTTGCCGAAGACCGGCAGGTCGATCCGGAACGGGGCCGCCGCGGTCGCCGCCGCCAGGGCGATGATCAACGGGAGGGGTTGCCAGTGGCGATCGGCGGCCCACCAGCCCGTGACGAGCGCCGCCGCGCCCACCAGATCCACGGTGATGATGTACGCCCGTGCCGCCCGCCCGAGGTTCCGCATCGCTCCCACCCGCGCTGACAGAATTGTCATCGCGCCACCGGAACAGACCGGCGGCGCCACGTCAGAAGGTCGGTGCCGGGACCGCCCGCGTCCATTTCAAGATCGGAACCGCGGGCCTGTTCAGGATCGCGGCTGATCCGGGTCCGCCGCGGGCGGCTCGCAGGCCCGGTGTTATACTCGTTCGGGCCCGCGCCGCCGCGCCGATCGCGGCCGCGCCGGGCCCGTTTCCTCATGTCCTCCCGATCGCGTCGCAGACAACCAGCCGGGCCCGCTCCGGATCGGCCCGCAGGCGTCCGACAGCGGGCGCCTCGCGGCGTCCGGCTGGCATGGGTCGCCGCCTGCCTGGTCGCCGTTGCGGTCGCCGGCGGTGCCGGCGCGTTCGTCCGGGTCGCGGAGGGGGAGCGTGCCTTCCGCGCCGGCCCGGGCGGCGGCCCGGCCGAGCGGCTGGCGCCCGGGCGACAGCTCCGGATCCCGTTCGTCCATCGTGTCGTGATCTTCCCGCCGGGACGCCTGCAGGCATCGGGTTCGGTCTCCCTGCGGGCGCGCGAGGGGATCGATCTCGAATTGCCGTTCGAAGTCTCCGGCGAGCTGAGCGACCCGCTCCTGGCGGAACTCGTGGGGGACCGCAAGGACCCCGCGAGCCTCTTGGAGCGCACCGCGTCGGACGCCATCGCTGCGTGGGGGCGGGGCGCCTCGGGCGAAGCGATCGTTCTGCTGGAGGGGTCGGCGGCGTTGCAGGCCGACATCGTGCGCGGCCTCGAACGGGAGGGGTTCGACTCCGCCGGCGTGCGCTTCGGCAAGGTGCGCGGGCCGTCGGATGCCATCGCCGCGATCGAGACCCGCGCGCTCCGCGAGCGCGTGACCGCGACCGGCGTCAAGGTGGCGATCATCGGGCTCGATGGGGCCGACTGGGAGATCATCGACCCCTTGATCGCGGCGGGCCGCCTGCCGGTGCTGGCCCGGCTGAAACAGCGCGGTGCCTGGGGCAACATGAAGACGATGTCCCCGGCGCTGTCGCCGCTGTTGTGGACCACCGTCGCGACCGGCAAGCCTCCCGAACAGCACGGCATCATCGATTTTCTCGTCAAGGACCCGCAAAGCGGCGAGGCGGTGCCGGTATCCAGCCGGGCGCGCAAGGTCAAGGCTCTGTGGAACATCTACAGCGACGTCGGCAGGACATCGGCGTTCGTGGCGTGGTGGGCGACCTGGCCGGCCGAGCCGATCAACGGCCTGATCGTTTCCGACCGGGTCGCCTACAGCCTGTTCGGGTTCGAGGCGAAGGCGGGGGACCGCGTCGGCGCCACCCACCCGGCGTCCTACTACCAGGATCTGAAGCCGCTGCTGGTGGATGACTGGGACATCACCCTGGAGGAGGTGCAGCGTTTTGCCCACATCGACGCCGGCGCGTTTCAGGCGCTGCGCGGGCGGATCCGCGACGACCGGCAGGCCGCCTACCGGGAGCCGGTCAATCACCTCACAAAGATCCTGGCGAGCACGCGGACCTATCATGCGGCCGCCCTCGACGTTCTGCGCCGCGGCCAGCCCGACCTTTTCTCGGTCTACTACCAGGGGATCGACGAGGTGGGTCACCGCTTCGCCCATTACATGCCGCCGAAGATGGGGATCGTGACCGATGAGGAGTTCGCCCGGTACCAGGACGCCGTCGCCGCCTTTTACCGCCTTCAAGACGAACTGATCGGCCAGGTCCTCGCGAAACTGTCGCCCGACACCACCGTGATCCTGCTGTCGGACCACGGCTTCAAGAACGGCACCGGCCGGCCCAACGAGCCGCCCTACATCGAGGGGAAGCCGGGGCTCTGGCACCGCCGGTACGGGATCCTGGCGCTGACCGGTCCCGCGATTCGCCCGGGACGGCTCGACACCAGCGAGCTGGTGGATGTCGCGCCGACGGTGCTCTACCTCAGCGGCCTGCCGGTACCCGAAGACATGGAAGGCAGGGTTCTCGATGAGGCGATCGACCCGGCATTCCTGCGCCGCTTCCGCCGAACCGCCATCCCGACGTACGAAAGCGTCGGCCGGCCGCTGTCGGAGGTGCGGGTGACGATCGCCGACAGCGGCGCGGACGCCGAGATGGTGGAACGGCTGCGATCGCTCGGCTACCTCGGGGGCGGGACCGATGGCGGTCCGGAGGATGCGGCCGGGGGGACGGCGGTGACGTCGGCGGGCGGCAAGCCCTCAGGGGGGCCGGGCGGAGACGGCGGTCCTGGGGGCGGGGACCAGACGCTGGTGACCGGCCACCTCAACGAGGCGGGTCTGTATCTCAAGAACAAAGACTACCGGCGCGCCGACGAAGCGGTCAGAAAGGCGCTGCGGATCGCCCCCGAGTTCATGCCGGCACTGATGGTGCAGGCGCAGATCGAGGCGGGCCGGAAGAGCTGGGCCGCCGCCATCGCCGCCGCCAAACGGATCATCGCCCTCGACCCGAAGGGGGAGCGCGGTGTGTACACGGAACTGGGCCGGATCTACACCGACAGCGGGCGGATCGACGAGGGGGTCGCCCATTTCCGCTCGCTGCTGACCCAGTATCCCGACGTGGCGGAGATCCACGGGGCGCTGGGAGCCGTCCTGCTGCGCGCCGGCCGGACCGCCGACGCCGAGCAGGCGCTGCTGGAAGCGATCCGCATCGACCCGGCCCTCGGCGAGCCGCTCGCCGATCTGCACACGATCTACCGGGGGACGGATCGGGTGCTCACGCTCGAACCGATCGTCCGCAAGGGTCTCGAGATCAACGGCAAGTCAATCGTGCACCACAATTGGATGGGGCTCATCTACGAGTGGAAGCGCGACCTGCCGCGGGCCGAGAGCGAGTTCCGGGCCGCCATGGAGCTGGATCCGGACTATGCCGCCACCATGGCGAACCTCGGGGCGCTCTACGGACGCAGCGGCCGGCTGAAGGAAGCGGTCGAGGTCCTGAATCGGGCGGTCACCAAGGACCCGGAGAACGTCGAAGCATGGATCAATCTGGGGGCGGCCCTCGGCCGGCTCGGACGATCACGCGAGGCGATCGACGCCCTCGAAACGGCGCGTCGCAAAGGTGTCCGGACGACGACGCTCTTCAACGCCCTGGCGCTGACGTACCTTCAGGAGAAACAGCGCGACAAGGCGCTCGAGTACCTCAACGAGTCGCTGGCGATCGATCCGGCGCAGCAGGACGCGCGCGAACTTCTGGATCAGGTCCGGCGTTCGCCCTGAGGTCGGGGCGCCGCAACGCCTCCACGATCTCCTCCCACTCGAGGCCGGTGCGACCGGCGGCCATCGTCTTCAGGGCCGCGTAGTGATCGCGGTAGCGATCCAGCGCTTCGCGGAACTCGTCCGGTCGCAGGCCGGCGTAGCGTCCGGCGCGTGCCTCGGCGACGTTGAACCCCCAGGCGGCCGCCTCGCTGAATCGTGTCTGCAGATCCGCCGGAACGTTGCGCGGCGCCGGCACCGAAGTGGTCCCAGCGAGATGGCGGGCGTGGAAATATTCGTGGTCGAGGAGCATCCGGCGGAAGGCCTCGGTGTGCCCGTCCATCACCGCCCGGGCGTCGAAGACGATGTCGTTGCGGGCCCCCCGGCCGGAGAGCGGGGCGCTCGCCACCCTGGTCGGGTCGGTGGCGCCGGGTTGCACCAAGGCCATATAGATGCGCCGGCCGGTGACGCCGGCGATCGGACGCAGACTGCCGATGTAGATCGGAAAGTCCGGCCGGAACGCTCCCAACTCGCGGGCGAGTGTCCCGGCGGTCATCGGCGCCGGAGCCGCCGGGGAGGGGAGCCCTTCCGCCGGCGCCGCCCAGACCGGCAGGGTGGCCCCCGCGGCGGCCAGCGCGGCGACCGGCACGATCAAAACCGCGCCCGCCAGGACCCTTGTCAGATAGCGCTTTCCGAGGAACGGCATGGGATCTTCCATGTACGCCGGAGAACGGCCCGCCGCAACAGCAAATCAACGCGTCGTGTCCGGAGGCGGACAGCCGTCCGTGGGCGAACGGACCGTGTGCTATAGTCCCCCGCCATGAAACGAATAGCCAGAGAGAGCGAGACGTATACGACTAACGAGCAGATCGCCCGTCGTGTCTACCGGGCCCTCAAGACTCCGAGCGACCGCAATCGCACCACCGACCCGATCCTGGCGTTCCACTTCCGGGGGCGGGAGGATTCGATCATGCTGCGCTGCAACAAGGAGCCGGAGATCAGCATCAAGGGACGGGGGCAGACTGCGGGCGAGGTGAAGTTCTTTGCGTACAGCGACTTCAAGGAGCTCAGCGAGCGGGATGTCCTGTTCCGCATGAAGGATGAGATCAGCCTCATCGAGCTGTACAGCAAGGGCGCCATCCGGAAGCAGACGTGGGATTCATGGGATCGGTTCGCCCGCTGGCTCGATACGCTCGAAGAGGACGGTGTCCAGATTTCGCTCAAGCTTCCCTGTCTGGTCTACGCTTCGGTCAAGAATCAGCAGCCCTCCATGCAGAACTACATCGTCGAGGCGGTGAAGTCGGCCCTCCGAACCCACGGCAACAAGGACGAGGAATGATCGACCACGGACGGGCGGGGTCCGCCAGGACCCTGCCGGCATCCGGCCTCCTGCTTCTGGCCGCCCTCTCGACCTTCCCGGTGTTCGCGGATGCATCGGCGCCCATCCAGACCCTGCCGGTCGAGGCGATTCGGGCGGGGATGGAAGGGACCGCCCGGACGGTGTTCCAGGGCGACCGCCTCGAGGACTTCCGGGTCGAAATCCTCGGGGTCATCGAGAACAGCATCGGGCCGGGCCAGGACCTGATTCTTGCCCGGCTGCATGGCGAGAAGGTCGAGTACACCGGTGTCGTGGCGGGGATGAGCGGCAGCCCGGTCTACATCGATGGGAAGCTGATCGGCGCCCTGTCGTATCGCATCGGGAACTTCGCGAAGGAGCCGATCGCCGGCATCACACCGATCGCCGACATGCTGCGTCTCGGTGCGTCCATCGGGAGCCGGCCCGATGCAGGGACCGCGGCCACCGGCGAAAGAGAGAGCGCTGCAGCCTACGCTCCGGGGCCCGATCTCCTGGCGCGCTTTCTCGCGGCTGACGGCGGGCGGGGGTCGGTGCCCCACGGTTCCCTGTCTCCGGTTCATGGATCGGATGCCGCTGCCGCAGGCGAGGGCACTCCGGCCGGCGCGTTCCCCTCGTTCCAGCCTATCGGCGTCCCCCTGGTCTGCTCCGGCTGCGATACCGCGGTCCTCGGTTACTACGCCCCGATCTTCCGGGCCCACGGTCTCGAGCCGGGCCCGGGCGGTGGCATTGATGAGAACGCGGTGCCGGGGGCGCTCGTGCCGGGGTCGGCCATCGGTGGCGCCCTGGTCACCGGATCGCTCAGCCTGATCGGGGTCGGGACCCTGACTCACGTCGACGGAAACCGTGTGTATGCCTTCGGCCACCCGATGCTCGGTGTCGGGACGCTCGACATGCCGATGATCCAGGCCCATATCCTGCACACCTTCGCTTCGGACGCCGGATCGTTCAAGATTGCGAATGCGACGCGCCCGGTTGGTCGCATCGTCCAGGACGGCCTGACCGCCATCGTCGGCGAAATCGGCCCGACCCCGCCCGCCCTGCCCTTGCGGGTCGGGGTGACGGCGCGAGGCGGACGGCGGGAGTTCAACTATGACATCCTCCGCCACCGCGCCTGGTCGCCGGTCCTCGCCGCCCTCAGCGTGGCCAACAGCCTGACCCGCACCACGGAGTTCGACACCGGCGCCACCCTGGCCCTGCGGGCGCGGATCGACATCGAAGGACATCCGCCGATCGAATACAACGACCTGTACGCAGGCACCAATCCCGGCCAGGCGGTCCACCTCGGTCTCGCCAACGAGGTCGGCGGACTCTTCGGTCTCATTTCCAACAACCGGTTCGAAGATCCGCGCGTCCGGAGCGCCACGATCGAAGTGGAAGCACTGCCGGAAGGACGCGTGGCAACGCTGACCGCCCTGTACGCGTCCCGGCCCGAAGTGCGCCCGGGTGAGACCCTGAAGATCCGGGCCACCCTGCGCCTGTTCCGGGGCGAGGAGCGTGTCGTCGTCTTCGAGGTCGTCGTTCCCGAAGACCTCCCCGCCGGGGATGTGGAGATCCTGGTCGGTGGTGGCACGGCGATGGACAGCGTCGACCGCCGCATGCAGGAGAGGATGCTGGCGCAGGCTTCGGGTCTGGGCGACATCCTGAGCCTCATCGACCGGCGCCGCCGGAACGACGCACTCTACCTGCGCATTGCCCGCCGGTCACCGGCCGCCATCGTGCGAAGCGAATTGCTCCCCGACCTGCCGTTGTCGATTTTCAGCGTCTACAACAGCCCGCGGATCAGCAGCGACACGACCCTGCTCAACGAATCGCCGATCCTCGAAATGGACCGGCTACTCGACGTCGTGGTGCCGGGCGGCCGCCGGATTACCGTGAGGGTGCGATGACTCCGAAGAACCGTTCCGGCGCTGACCGGCGGAACCTGCGATCCACTGCTGTCCTGATCCCGCCTGTCCTGGCGATGGCGGCGCTGTTCGTGCTCCTGGCCCCCGGCGCCCTCGCGGTGACCGCGCAGATCTGGCGGGTCCGCGACCGGGCCGAGTTTCTGAAGGGGGAGCCGCACGGTGTCGCGTTCTCCGCGGACGGATCGATCCGCCTGTCGCCGCGGCTCGACCTCCTGCACGAATCGACCCGCCCCTACATCTGGGCAATCGCGCCCGGTCCGCGCGGGTCCCTCTATGCCGCCGCGGGGAATGACGGCGCCATCCTCAAGATCCAGGCCGACGGGCGGAGCGAGGTGTTCTTCCAGGTTGAGGAGCCCGAAGTCCATTCCCTCGCCGTGGACGCAGCCGGGAATCTGTATGCCGGGAGCGCGCCCGGCGGACGGATCTACCGGATCGGCCCGGACGGCAAGCGCGCCTGGGTCTGCGAGACGGGGGAGCATTACGTGTGGGCCCTGGCGTTCGATTCTCGGGGCCGGCTGTACGCCGCGACCGGCAGCGAAGGCCGGGTGCTGGCAGTGGACGCGCAGGGCCGGGCGCAGACCTTCTTCGACAGCGCCGAGACGCACATCCGGGCGCTGGCGTTCGATGCCGGGGGCGACCTGATCGTCGGGACCGACGGCCACGGACTGGTGTTCCGCATCACACCCGCGGGCGAGGCGTCGGTGCTCTACGACGCGCCGCTGCGCGAGATCGTCGCCTTGGCGCTGCGTCCGGACGGGTGGATCTACGCGGCCGTCGTCGGCGAGACCGGCCGCACCCCACCCCGGCCCTCGATGCCCGCGCCGTCGCCCGCGCCATCCCCCTCGCCGACCCCGCAGCAGCCGGAAGAAGGGGGGGCGCCGGCGGGCGCGCCGCCGCAGGGGGTCGAACGACCCTCCCCGGTCCAGGCGGAGCAGCGGGTCCCGATCGGGATGGAGGGCAAGGTCCTGGCGATCGCCCCGGACGGATACGGTCGCGAGCTGTGGAGCGGCACGCAGGAGGCGATCCTGTCGCTCGTCCTGGATCCCGGCGGCGACCTGCTGATGGGTTCGAGCATCCAGGGAAAAATCTACGCGCTGCAGCGCGACGAGACCGTCAGCGAGCTGGCCCGCATCACCTCCGGCCAGGTGACCGCCCTGTTGAGACTCGACGCCGGCGGCAGTGCGGCGGCGGGTGGCTCTGGTGGCCCGGCGTCCACGATCGCGGTGGCCGGCAGCAATCTCGGGACCGTCCATCTGCTTCGCCCCGGGCATGCCCAGGTCGGGTCCTACGAATCGCGGGTGTTCGACGCCAAGACGTTTGCGATCTGGGGCCGGGCGCACTGGCGGGCCGAAGCGCCGCGCCGGACCGATCTCGGACTGCGCGCCCGCTGCGGCAATACCGAGGACCCGGATCGCACCTGGTCCGACTGGGGGCCGAGCGTCACGGATCCGAACGGCTCCCTTCTGGCCTGCCCCGCCTCCCGCTTCCTCCAGTTCCGACTGGAGATGTCGACCAAAGACCCGTCTCTCACGCCGGTGGTGCGCGAGGTCACGATCGCCTACCTGCCGCGCAATCTCCCGCCGGAGATCCGCAAGCTGGAGATCCATCCGCCCGGAGTGTCCTTCCAGGAGACTGCCGCGGGGGGTGCGGAGAACCGGCCGCCGACCGCGGAGGGGGAGGGCCCGACGCGGCGCAAACCGAAACCCCAGAGCCGGCGCGGATTCGAGCCGGGCGCCCGTTCGATCACCTGGCAGAGCACCGATCCGAACGAGGACGATCTCCTCTTCGACATCTCGTACCGGGCCGTCGATGAAAAGGTCTGGAAACAGGTGCGCACCCGGGTCGACGAGGAGTTCGTGACCTTCGACGGCACCGCCCTGCCCGATGGCACCTACGTCGTGCGGATCGTGGGCACCGACGCGCCATCGAACGCTGTCGACGAAGTGCTGACAGTCGAAAAGATCTCCGACCAGTTCGAGGTGGACAACACCCCGCCACGCGTCGAAGCGGCGCGGGCGCAGGTGGCGACCGGGGCCATCCGTCTCACGTTCCGGGCGGTGGACTCGTTCAGCCTGGTGCGCGAGGCCGCCTGGTCCCTCGACGCCGGCCCCTGGAACCCGGCCAACCCGGTCGACGGTCTGGCGGACAGCGCCGACGAGTCCTACGACCTCACCCTTCCGTTCCCGGGCCGCGGCGAGCACAGCATCGTGGTGCGGGCGACCGACACCACCGGCAACTCCGGTTCCGGGCGCGCGCTCATCACGATCCCCTAAGCCGGGATCAGCCGACCGGAGCGCCGCGCTTCGCGTCGAGTCGCTTCGGGTAGAGCGCCCGCAGGCGGTTTCCCGAACGTCTCCACAGGAGGACCCGCAGGGCGAGGCCCAGGTACAGGTAGAACTCGCGCCGGCGGGCGAACAGGACCCGCAGCGCCCGTGGCCGGAAGTTGTTGCCGATCGGCAGGAAGCCGTTGGCCACCAGGTCGATGGTGACGAAGAAGAAATAGCGGTACTTGAGAGCCCCCTTGCGCAGGTAAGCGCGGTAGCGCTTGCCGGGGGCGAAGGTGGCCCACATGTCGCGGCGCACGTTGTCCTTCAACAGGGCCACCGGGATCCGGTACTTGAGGTGGTGGTGATCCGGCAGGGTCTCCTGACGGGTCACCGTTCCCATGCCGTAGTCGAGGATCCAGTACGGCTTCGCGTCGTTCGGGACCTCGAAGACGTAGACGCCGGGGAACAGGCGCCGGGCCAGTCGCGGGATCGACTTGATGTGACGTTTGAAGTAGGTCTCGAAAGTCGAGAACTGCAGGACGGCTTTCGCCTCGTCGGCGTAGGTCTTTTCGAGCGTGGCTGCGTGCCGCTCCTGGTACAGGGCAATGGTCGCCTCGCGGTCCCGCAGCTCCCGGTGGTCACCGATACGGAACCCCTCCACGTCGTCCCACGAGTCACCCGAGGTCATGACCACGCAAGTCGACCCGGGGATCCCGGCGGCGTTGTACCGTTCCTGCACCTCGAGGGGCGACACGACCAGCCGGTTGAATTCCACCGTGTCCTTGTGCAGGTGGCAGTGGTTGCTGGCGAACGGGATGGCGAAGCGCGGCCGGATCACGCTCCCGGCGTAGGCGAACTCCTCGATGTAGTCCGAACGGTCGCGGACCATCGCCTCTCCCTCGGCCTCGCTGGTGTAGCAGAAGGGGTAGCCCGAGGCGTTGCTGTGGCTCGCCAGCATGAAGTCGATCGGTGCGTGGCGCCGCAGGACCTGCCGGAGAGGCGCGCCCCGCAGCTTGGAGTCGTTCAGGTTCAGGATCGTGGTCCGGCCGTTGCTGATCACCAGCGCCGAGTCGTTGACCACTCCGACCTGGTAGGACGTCACCTCCAGGTCGGGCGCCAGGCGGACCGGCTTGCCGTGCGGCAGCTCGACGATATTCTTGAACCCGAGGGTCTGCATGTTGTCCCGCATCCGCGGCACGGTCGTCTTCGCCAGCAGGATGGTGGTGTCGGCGGGGAACTTCCGCAGGGACGGGTAATGGGTGTGGTCCCAGTGCTCGTGCGTCAGGTAGATGAACCGGACCCCCCGGACGATTTCCTCCACCGGCGTGTCGA
>JANNTZ010000458.1:0-25248 GCA_031394595.1 Acidobacteriota bacterium | reverse complement strand
CCGGGGGTACCTCCGAGTGCCAGCCTGACTCGGTGATCCATGTCCAACGCACCGGGGCAGGCTTGACTTGCAGGTCGCAAGTCACATATAAGACGGCCCCTACGCGCATGCGGCCAGAAACCTCCTCGACCGCTCGTCCTGCTGTTTCGTATGACGCCTGGCGTCACCGCTACACTCTGGGTGTGACCGGCGCCCTCGTCGCCCTGCTGACCGCCGGCGGATTGGTGACCAGCACCGGATCGGGGCTGGCGGTGCCGGACTGGCCGCTGTCATTCGGTCAGTTCTTCCCGCCGATGGTCGGTGGCGTGCTGTTCGAACACGGGCACCGGCTGATCGCCGCCGCCGTCGGTCTGCTCATCGTGATCCTCGGAGCCTGGTACTGGGCGCGGGAGCCGCGGACCTGGGCGCGGCGTCTGGCGCTTCTGGCGCTTTTCGCCGTCGTGGTTCAGGGCATCCTTGGCGGCGTGACGGTCCTGCTCCGACTCCCGACCGCCGTCTCCGTGGCGCACGCCTGCCTGGCGCAGGCGGTGTTCGCCGCCGTCGGGTTTCTCGCCCTCGCAACCTCGCGCCGGTTCGTCGCTGATCGTCCGGAACCGCTGGTCCGTGATGGGAAGGTGCCGACCTGGAGTCTCGGGGCCCTGGCATGCGGGCTGATCTATGCCCAGCTCGTCCTGGGCGCGGTCGTCCGCCACACGGGGGCGGGGCTGGCGATACGGGACTTCCCGCTGGCGCTGGGCCGGATCATCCCGCCGCTGCAGTCCGCTCCGGTGAGCCTGCATTTCGCGCACCGGGTGGTGGCGGTTGCGATCCTCCTGATCGTGGCGTGGATCGCGACGCGGGTGATGAAGCCGGGGGTGGCGTGGCGTGACCTGGGTGCTCCGGCCGCGACCGCCGTGGCCCTCGTGCTCCTGCAGATCGGTCTTGGAGGTGCGGCGGTGCTGACGCGGCTCGCGGTCCTTCCTGCGACTCTCCACGTGGTGAACGGGGCGCTGTTGCTCGCGGCCTGCGGCGTCCTGACCGTCCGCGCCTGGCGCGGGGATCGGGCAGCCCGACAGGAAGCGCCCGTGGCCGGCGCGGTGCCCGATCCTGCAGCCGGCAGCGCCGGGAGTATCGGGGCGCGACTCGGCGACTACCTGGCGCTGACCAAACCACGCGTGACCTTCATGGTCCTGGTGACGACGGCGGCCGGTTTTTACCTGGGCACGCGTGGCCCGTTCGATGCCGGGCGGCTGGTGCTGACGCTGATCGGGACGTTGCTGGTGGCCGCCGGCACCAGCGCCCTGAACCAGTACGCTGAGCGCGAGGCCGACTCGCGGATGCTGCGGACGCGCGACCGGCCTCTTCCTGCCGGACGTCTGGCGCCATCGGCGGCGCTGCTGTTCGCCGTCGTCATCTCCATCGTCGGGTTGGGCATCCTGGCGACCGGCGTGAACGCCGTGAGCGCCATCCTGGCCGGACTGACGCTCGTCCTCTATATCGTCGTCTACACCCCGCTCAAGCGAATGACGCCGCTCTCAACCCTGATCGGCGCGGTTCCGGGCGCGCTGCCTCCGCTCATCGGATGGGCCGCCGCGCAGGGGTCGATCGCCCCCGGTGGCCTCGCGCTCTTCGCGATCCTTTTCATCTGGCAGCTTCCACACTCGCTGGCGATCGCCCGGATCTACCGGGAGGACTATGCCCGGGGAGGGTTCCGGCTGCTGCCGGTGACCCACCCGGACGGCGGCATGACCGAGCGGCAGATCCTGCTTCATGCGGTGGCCCTGCTGCCGGTCAGCCTGACCCCGACGATCCTCGGCATCGCGGGTCCGGTCTACTTCGCCGGGGCGCTGGTCCTGGGACTGGGTCTCGCGGCCAGCGCCGTGCCGGTGCTGTTCGACCGGAGTACGAGGGCGGCGCGGCGTGTCCTGCTGGTTTCCGTGGTCTACCTGCCGGTCCTGCTCGGCCTGCTGGCCTTCGACCGGAACATCCTCCCCTGATCCTGCCGGGACACGTGGCCGGCCCGAACCGGTGTATCGGGGTCCGCCCCGGAGTTCTGCGACTCTTCGTCGCGATCCTGCCGGCCCTCGCGGTTGCCCTCTCGACCATCGCCTGCGACGGGGGAGGAACCGCGCCCCGGGAAAACTCCGTCGGGAAGGCGAGCGACGGTCCCCCGATCGGCGCGGGTGGTTCGACGAGCGCCGCCGTGGTCGCCGGGGCGGAGATCTACCGCCGGGAACGGTGCGGACGCTGTCATACCCTCGATCGTCCGGCGCCGTCCCCCGTCGAACCGCTCCTGCCGGGAGGGCCGGGCGACCTGAGGGGCCGGGCCGGCCCCGATCTCGGGCTCGAGGGCCACCGCCACAGCGACGACTGGCAGTATGCGCACCTTTACGCCCCCGCCCTGGTGGTGCCCGGGACCCGGATGCCGGCGTATCGGCACCTCTTCGCGCACGATCCTGAGGGCCGGCCGGTTCCCGGAAAGGACGCGCTCGACCTGGTGGACTTCCTGCAGTCGATCGGGCAGGACGGTGGAGACCTGTGGGGCGACTGGCGGGCCGACGATTTTCCGATCCCGCCCCGACCGACCAACCCGACGCACGTGGAGGCCCGTGGCCGCGACCTCTATGCCCGGCATTGCGAGGGTTGTCATGGGAGCGCGGGGGACGGTCATGGGCCGGTGGCGCCCCTGCTTCTCTTTCCGCCACGCGATTTCACCACGGGTCATTTCCGCTTCCGTGCCTCGGCCGGCGGCGCGTCCGACGCCGACCTGTTCCGATCGATCACGATCGGGGGCGGCACCGGATCGGCGATGCCGGGGTTCCACTGGCTGGCGGTCGAGGATCGCTGGGCCCTCGTCAGCCGGGTCCGATCCTTCCGCGTCGATGGGTCGGGTCCGCCCGTCGACCAGCAGGGAGCGGAAGGGGAACTTCAGACCGATCGGCCCGACCCGATCCGGGTTGCGGAGGGGAGGAATCTTTGGGTGGCAGGCGACTGTGGAACCTGCCACGGGGCCGACGGCCGCGGTCTCACCCGCGACCAGGCCGGGGCCGCCTGGACCGACGGGGATGGGCATCCCGTGCCGCGCGCGACTGACCTGACCGACCCGTGCGCGATGCGGGGCGGCGCGTCGTCCGGGGCGATCCTGAGGGCGGTGATGGCCGGGACCGGCGGGCCGATGCCGTCGTACGCCGATGCCCTGCCGACCGGACGGGAGCGGTCGGCCATCGTGGCCTACGTCCTGTCGCTGCGGACTACTTCGCGGCGAACTCCAGGTCGGCGGTGACCGACACGGTGGCCGGAACGGTCACCGACTTCGTCTGCTTGCCCAGTTTCTCGTGCCAGTACTCGATCGTGTAGGTGCCGGCCGGCACGTCGGCGATCTTGAAGGAACCGGCGGCGTCGCTCAAGGCATAGTAGGGGTGCCCGGCGACCACCACCCAGCCGTTCATCCAAGTGTGCACGTCGCACTTGATCTGGACGATATCGGGTTTGTCAAACTTCTCGTTCATCACCTTCTTGAACTTCGGCTGCGCCTTGTTGACCGCCGGGTTGTTCTTCGGGTAGGTGTGGAGGTTGTGCAGGATGCCGTCGTTGTTGATGATGTCCACCAGCTGGCCCGCCGGGACGATCGAGACGCGAGGGTTGAACTTGCAGCCGTTCTGGTCGACTGCAGGGTTCTTCGACACCGTCATCTTTTTCCCGTCCTTGGGGTCGGTGATGTTCACGACGACGTTCTTGATCCCCTTGTCGGCGGCAACGACGAGAGACTCGTCGAAGTGCGGCGTCTTGCCGCACACCGCCTGGTCCTTGGTGATGTTGAGCTTCGCCGGCGCCGGGGCGTTGCCGGCGTACTTGACCTTGCCGACGATCTCGCCGGCCTGGAGGGTGCCGGCGGCCAGCCCGGCGGACAGTGATGCTGCAAGGACTGCGAGAGTGCGTCTGTTCATGACCGTGGTTCCTCCCATGGGATGACGATTCTAGCACCGGGGCGGCTCAACGGCGAGGGCGGACGGACCGTCCGGCCGGGGCCGACGGGCCCCGCGCCCCGAGTGTGAAGACGTAGTCGCGCAGCGCCTCGATCTGGCGCTGCGGGTCCCCGTCGAGTACGTCCGGTGGAGCCGATCCCTTCGGGTCCTCCGGATCGTAGTAGGTCGGCATCCTGGTCCCCGGCATCAGCTTTTGCGGGTTCTCGATCCAGCGGGCGATCCAGTCCGGGTTCAGCCGTTCGTGCGCCAGCGTCAGGTCCGGGGCCCAGCCCTCGGGCGGACCCTGCGGTTTGCGCGATCCCTGCTGATGGCAATTCCAGCAGTTGAAGTAGTCCCCGGTGAACATCGTGAGAGCCGCCTGCATCTCGGCCTCCCGCGGCCTCTCCGTCGGCAGGGTCTGGAACGGGAACGAGCGGGCATCCCGGGCGGCGAACCCGTGGACCAGCAGGTTGGTCTGGGCGTCGCTGAATCCGAACGATGGCATGCGGACCTGCAGCCACGGCCGGATGGGGGAGGGGGCCTTGAAGAAGTGGAACAGCCATTCGGGCTGCACCTTGTCTCCCTCGCCGTCGAGGATTGGCGGAGCGAGGGAGGGGGCGGTCGCCTGCGCCTCGTCCTCGCTCATGCCCCCGGCCATCATCGTGCTCGCAATGCTCTGACGGATCGCGCCGCCCGCGCCCTCGAGGATGTGGCATCCATGGCAGTTGGAATCGCGGACGATGCGACGCATCGCCTCCACCGCCTGATCGCGCGCCGAAAGCCGCCGGACGCTCTCGAGGGGGACCTTCTCCTTGGTCAGCCCCTGAAGGACCAGGGTCACCGCTTCGGCCTGATCGTCGGTGAACTCGAACTGCGGCATGCGCAGCCGATCGTAGAACGCCAGCACCTTTCCCTGGTCGAAGATGCGCGGTGACTTGAGCTTCTGGAAGTACCACGCCGGAGCGGTGTGCTCGATCTCGTGGATGAACCCGAAGAACAGCAGGTCGGGATGCTTGCTCCCCGCTTCGGACAGCTCGGTGCCGATCGGCGGGGTCTTCTCGAACCCCGGGATGATGTGACACCCGAAGCAGCCGTAGCGCTGGATCGACTTCTCCCCGAGGAAGACGTCCCGGTCGCCGTCGCTCAGCGTGTCGAGCTTTGCCTGCGCGTCCTTCGCGGTCATCCGCTGCGACAGGTAGGCGAGCAACGTGCGGTCACGGGCCACGGGGTTCGCCGCCGGAGGCGTGGCGGCGGCCCCTTCGTCACGCAGGGTCATGAGATAGTCGGTGATGTCGAGGGCTTCCTGGACGGTCAGACGCAGGCTTGGCATCCGGGTCTTCGGGTCGTAGGACTTGGGATCCATGACCCAGCGGTAGATCCACTCGGGGCGCAGCTTGCTGCCGACGTGTGACAGGTCGGGTCCGAACCGGCGCTCCCAGGCGATCGGGTCAGGGCCTTCGAGACGGTTACGGGCCTGCAGGACCTCGGCGGCGGCTTCGTCCCGCTCGATCGCATGACAGCCCATGCAGCCGATCGATTTGACCAGCGTCTCGCCGCGCCGGACGTCGCCCCGGCCGGGGAGTGGCGGTGTGGGGAACGGCTCCCCCCGGCCACGCAGGTAGGCGATGATGCCGCGGATCTCGGCCGCTTCGCGTTCGGCATCGCCCGGCTCCTGGTTGTTCCGCAGGCCGAAGAACCGCGGCATGCGCGTGCTCGGCCGGAACTCCTTCGGGTTGCTCAGCCAGCGGGCCACCCACTCGGGGTTGGTCTTGGCGGCCAGGCGGGTCAGCGTCGGCCCGACCTTGTCACGGTCCTCGAAGCCGCGGATCTTGTGGCAGCCGAAACAGCCGTAACGCTCCACGATCTGCAGGCCGCGATTGAGACGCGGCGCCTGCGGAACGGTGACCACCCCCTGGTGGCACTTCAGGCAGGACGCCTCGGTCCGGCTCGTCGCCAGCATCGGGAAGTCCCACAGGTGGTCGCGCTCCCAGTCATGCCGATCCTTCCACTCCGCGCGCTGGGTCGCATTATCGGGGGTGTGGGTGGCGTAGACGAAATCCACGGCGCGATCGCGGCCGCCGTGACAGGGGCTGCAGCCGAGCCGGTCGATCGGGTGAGGCGATCCCCCGCCGACGAACAGGTCCTGACGCGGGTGGGTCCGGAACGGCTGCGGCTGATCCTCGAAGCCGGTCCGATCGGAGGCCAGGTGGCAGGTCTGGCAGCGGTCGGCGCGCGGGATGCGGGTGAAATTGATGTCGATCGGCACCCTCTCCAGGACCACCTGCTGGATCTTGTAGGTCGGCGCCACGAAGTCCATCAGCGGCGCGTTGAGCGCCGCCAGGGCGGCCTTCATCAGGCCGTGCGGCGCGACCTTGTCCAGGCGCCCCTGCAACCGCGTCGCCTCGGCGTTGAGGACCTCGAGGCGCTTCGCGGCCTCGTCCGCCTTGCCGGTGATCGCCTTGACCGCGTCCGCCGCCTCGGCCCCCGCTTTCTCGTTCTCCAGCAGCGTGGTGCGCAACTCCTCCAGCCGCCGCTGCAGCTCCTGGACATGGGTCAGCAGCTCCGCCGCGTTCGCGTGCCCCTCGTTCGCCTTCTCCTCGTACTCGAACTTGCGCGCGTCGTAGGTGGACTTGATCTCGCGGAACTGCAGGTCGGTCCGGAAATGTTCGGTCTCGATCTGCTTCAGATGGGCGGCCGCTTCCTCGAGACCACGGGCATGCTCCCTGGTGTCGGCGCGCGCCGCCTCGAGGTCCTGCCGCGCCGCTTCAAGGGCGGGGCCATCCACCGCCTGTTGCGCCGCCTCCAGGCTGGTCTGCACGATCCCCGCTTCGATCCGGCGGAACTCGGTCTGGTGGCGTTTCCACGACCGGCTGTAGTCGTCGTAGACCATCCAGACGGTGATCGCCAGCAGCCCCACGCTGCTGATCGCGAAGAGCATGTTGAGCGTGCTCATTCTTCTCAGGTATTCATCGACGACCTTGGGCACGGCACCCTCGGCGGTCCGGCGGGGAGACCCCCCGGCGGGCCGTCAGATATTGAAGAACGCCTCCGGGATGTAGACCAGGAAATGAAGGTTCATCGTCCAGCGCAGCAGCATTTTGATCGGCAGGCTGAGCATGGTCAGCAGCAGGAACGTCATGATCTGGAAGCGCGCCGGCCCCAGCTTTTCCAGGTACTTCTTCAGCCAGGTGCGCGCCAGGATCGGCGGCAGCGCCAGGAAGTAGGTCGCCACCAGGATGAGGCCGAACATCTCGCGGATCAGCGGGTTCTTCGGCAGCGGCATCCTCAGAAGCTTGACCCAGACCAGCTGCGAGAACTCGACATTGATGAGCGGCACGAGCTTGTGCGGGTCCCAGTGCTCGAAGGGCCCGAAGAAGTTCTGGTTGGGACCGCGCAGGAAGGTGCCGATGATGATCAGCCACACCCAGAGGACCACGAACCCGAACAGGAAGATGGTGATCTCGACCTTCCGATCGCGGAAACAGTAGTAGCCGTTTCCTTTCGGATTGGTGTCGATGTACGGGATCGCCATGAGCCCGACGATGATCAGGCCCGGCAGCAGCACCCCGGCGATCCACGGATCGAAGTAGACCAGCATTTCCTGCAGGCCGAGGAAGTACCACGGCGCCTTGCTGGGGTTGGGGGTCTTCGAGGGATTGGCCGGCTCCTCGATCGGCGCCTTCAGGAGGATCGACCAGATCACCAGGAAGACCGTCCAGAGGATCAGACAGATGAACTCGATGTAGACCAGGTCGGGCCAGACCAGCACTTTGCCGTCGCCGCTCTCGCGCTTTTCGATCACCGGCTCGCCCCTGGAGAGGTACGCGTCATTCACCCGGGCCTGCTGCAGGCTGAACCAGGTGAAGAAGCCGACCAGGAAAATCATCCCGGCGATCGGCACGTTGTCCGGCTTGCCGACGATCAGGCGGAAGTTCGGGTCGAGACAGGCGACGAAGAACAGCGCGCTGGTGACGGCGAAGAACGTCCAGAAGACGCGCGGCCGGTAGATGGCCCCGAGCGGCCGGGTCAGCCGTCGCAGCCAGCCGGGCCCCGCTTCGCCGGGGAACAGGACGGCGAAGAACAGGATCGTCGTCAGTAGAAAAAAGCGCGACGGCTCGAAGATCCAGTTGATCGCGTGTTTGGCGGACTCGAAGAAGGCCATGCGCCGCGGTCAGACCGGCCCGGAGATGCCGCCGTCCTTGCGGACGCGCCAGAAGTGCACCGCCATCAGGATGGTGGCGACCACCGGGATCCCGACGCAGTGCAGGACGTAGAAACGCAGCAGCGCACCGGCGCCGACGAAACGGCCGGCGAGCAGCGCGAAACGCGCGTCGTTGCCGGCATGCACGAGTTGGATGTCGCCCAGTTTCATCAAAGGTGCCATCGGCCCCTCGTGGCCGAGGAGGGGTGTCGCCCGGGCCATGTTGGACCCGACGGTGACCGCCCACATTGCCAGCTGGTCCCAGGGGAGCAGATAGCCGGTGAACGACAGCAGGAGGGTCAGGACCAGCAGCAGGACGCCCACGTTCCAGTTGAACTCCCGGGGCGGCTTGTACGACCCGGTCATGAACACGCGGAGCATGTGGAGCCACACCGTGATCACCATGGCGTGGGCACCCCAGCGGTGCAACTCGCGCATCACGCCCAGCGGCACCTGCTCCCTCAAGTCGACGATGTCCACGTAGGCGTACTCGACGGTCGGGTGGTAGTAGAACATCAGCAGAAGACCGGTCGCCACCTCCACCAGGAACAGGAAGAAGGTGATCCCGCCCATGCACCAGGTGAAGCGCAGGCGGATGCCGCTCTTACGAACCTTCACCGGGTGAAGGTGCAGGAAAACGTTGGAGAGGACGGCCATACCGCGGTTGCGGGCGGTATCCATCGGCCCGTGGCGGAAGATCGAGTTCCAGACCTGGGTGGACCGCGTGTAGTCCCACAACTTCTTCAGCATTCCTGGCCTCCGGGGCCGCCCGGGAGTTCCGGCGCGGCCGGCGTCAGACCGTCAGCAACGACTCGGCCTGGCTCCATTCGCCCTTCTCGTAAGTGAACGATCGGGTCTTGTCGATCAGGATCTGGCCGTCCTCGGCCAGCACGATGCGGTAGCGTTCGAGGGGCCGAGGCGCCGGGCCCTCGTAGTTGATTCCGGTGCGGTAGAAACCGCTGCCGTGGCACGGGCACTTCAACTTGTTCTCGGCCTCCAGCCAGTTCGGCGTGCACCCCAGGTGCGTGCAGACCGCCTTCAGGGCATAGATCGCGCCGCCGTCCTCGCGCACGATGAAGACCCCGAACGCCTCTTTGTACCGGGTGTCCACGGCTCCGGTAAGGTAATCCTCCGGGAACCCCGCCTTGAAGGTCTGGGGCGGCTCGAACAGGACGTTGGGGAACATGAACCGGTTGGTCGCCACCGCGCCGGCGGCGCAGGCGGCGGCGAAGCTGGTCCAGGCCACCCCCAGGGTGGACAGGAAGCCTCGACGGCTGAGCGACCCGGATCCCTGCCCGGCCACACTCTGACCGGCGGTCTTCGACGCCGGGGCCCCGCCCGCCGGCGCCGCCTGGGCGGGGGACGCGGGGGCTGCGGCCGGGCCGGGGACCGGAGCGGTGGAGGCCTTGTACGCCTCCGATCGGATCGGTGTCGCCACCGCCTTCGGGGCGGCGGCGCTCCCGGACGCTCCAGTTTCCTTGACGATTTCGTCGGTCATTTCGTTGCGCTGCTCGTGAAAAAAATCACATTCACGGACACCCCGTCACGCCACGAGTCTTGTTGCCGGCGCGGCGGGGACGTTCGGAGAAGGGGGGCGATTTTCAATCACGCCCCCCGGTGATGTCAATAGCGACTTGTGGCGAGGCCTCCCCAGTTTGCGACGCCGACCCTGCATCCGCCGGGGACGAGTCCGGGTCGCTGTCGCGACCCTCCTCTCGGCTCGCCTCGCTCCGCCCCGGCGAACGCAGGGCGCGGCGTCTCAGTCCACGGATCCCGCTGCGACCTGGCGTGATGCCTGCCGTCGGTGCGGGAGACCGACAGGAACTCGCCAGGCGTCGGACATGGACCCCACAGTCAAGCCGACGCACGGAGATGTCCCCGGTCTCAAGTGGCGGGCCGCAGCGCGGCGTGGCGACCTCGAGCCGCGCCATACGCGTCAGTTGGGCGCCCCGTGGCCCTCGCGAGCGAGCCCGGAGCCGCGACGCGCTGCGACCCGCCACCCGAGACTGGGGATGCCTCAGCGACGTGTCGCGGGCGATGCCCGCGGTCGCGGTCAGCGGGGCGCCCGTTCGAGTGCGGCCAGCGTTTCGAAGGCCGCCTGGCGGACACGCAGACTCGGATCGGAATCGCGCAGGGCCCCGATCGATTCCCGATGCGTGCGGTCTCCGACCCGGGCAAGCCCCTGAAGGCCCGCGAGGATCGCCTCCTCCTTCTGCAACTCGGAAAGTGTCCTGAGCACGCCGGTCCCGTCATCCCGGCGCACGGCGTCCAGGTAGGCGCGGTCGATCATCCGGGACAGGAGGGGAGCGCCTGCCGGGTCGCCCTGGCGGGCCAGCGCCAGGGCCGCGTTCCAGGCGACGTCCTCGACGGGGTCGTGCAGCAGGCGCCGGATCGGCGTCGCCAGGCCCGTTGCGGCGGGCAGGGACCCGAGGGCGTAGACCGCCACCTTGCGCAACCCCGGGTCATCGGCCTCCAGGAGCGGCAGCAGCCCGGGCGCGCCACGCGCGTCCCCGATCGCCCCCAGGCCCCAGGCCGCGTAGATCCGGGTCTCCGGGTCGGCATCCCCGGCGGCTGCGTCCACCAGCGCCGCGAGGGCGCGGGGATCGCCGGTTTCTCCGAGCGCCAGAGCCAGGTACCGCCGCACGCGCGGGTCGTCCCCGCGGGTGTCGTCGAACAGGGAGAGGATGTCGGGGACCAGCCGCGGGTTGCGGCGCGACCGATCCTCACTCGGGATCAGGCGGGACAGTTCGAGGGCCTCCTGCCAGGCTCCCCGGCGGCCGCGCAGGGCGTTCACCACATCGCCGGAGGTTCGGCCTTCGCCGGCTATCAGCCCGAACAGGACGTACACGAGACCCGCCAGGGCCGCGATCCCCAGGGCGAAGAGCAGCAGCGGCGATCGCCGCCGCCCCGGCACGGTCACCGGTGCGTCGGCCCGGGCCGGCTCGTGGACGGCGAGGTCCGGGTCGTAGCGGATTCCCGGGGGAAGATCCGGATCGGGCGGGTCGTCGGCGATGTGCATCCCGCTACCCGGTCAGCGATCCGAGAAACACGGTTGCGAGCCCGAGGAACGACAGGAACCCAAGGCAGTCGGTGAAGGTGGTGACGATCACGCCGGAACCGATCGCCGGGTCGAGACCGAGCCATTTGAACAGCAGCGGGATCGTCGCGCCGGCAAGTCCGGCGACAAACAGGTTGAGGACCATCGCCATTCCGATGACCAGGCCGAGCATCGGGTTCCCTTTCCACAGGGAGGCGACCACCGCCATCAGCACACCGGCGGCGACGCCGATGGTGACGCCGACGGCGACCTCCTTGAGGATCGCCCGCCGGGCGCTGCTGAAGTCGATCTCGCGCAGCGCGATGCCGCGGATCATCACGGTCAGCGCCTGCGTCGCGCCATTGCCGCCCATGCCGGCGACGATCGGCATGAAGGTGGCGAGCGCCACGACCTGGGCGATCGAAGTCTCGAACAATCCGACCACGCTCGAGGCCAGGAGCGCGGTCCCCAGGTTGATGACCATCCAGGGAAGACGGCGCCGCACCGAATCCCAGACCGGGCTGCCAACCCGGTCCTCGGTGTTCAACCCGGCCATGTGGTAGAGCTCGCGTGTCGTCTCGTCGGTGATGGCGTCGATGGCGTCGTCCACCGTCACGATCCCCGCCAGGGTGTTGGTGTTGTCCACCACCGGGACCGCCAGGAGGTTGTAGGTCGAGATGACCTCGGCGACCTCGGCGCGCGGATGATCGACGCGGACGCGGAGGACCTTGGTGTTCATGATGCTCCGCAATTCCTGGTCGGGGCGGGCGATGACCAGCTGGCGCAGCGACACCACCCCTTCCAGCCGGCCGCCCTCGTCGACGACGTAGAGATAGAAGACCATCTCCGCCTCCGACTCGCTGCGGATCCGGGCGATCGCCTCGCTGACGCGCGTGTGCCCCTCGAGCGCCACGAACCGGGTGGTCATCATCCCGCCGGCGGTGGTCCGGCCGTAAGTCATCAGCCGATCGAGGTTGGCGGCGGTGGTCTCGTCGAGCAGACGCAGCACCGCGTCGGCGCGATCCTCGCTGAGGAGGCCGAGGAGATCGGCCGCCTCGTCGGGCGCCTGGCGCGACACCAGCGCCGCAACCCGGTCGTCGCCGACCTGGCCGAGCGCCTCCTGCACGATCGGGGCGGGGAGGGCGGCGACAAACTCGCCGGCCCGCAAGTGTGCCAGGAGCAGGTCGGTGAAGGCGCGACGCTCGGGCGGTGGCAGCGCCGTCAGGGTCTGCGCCACGTCGGCGGGGTGCATCCGATCCAGCAGGCGGGCGACTTCGTCGCGCGCGCCGAGACGGACGAACCGTCGCAGCACGCGCGTGTAGGCGCGGCTGGTGGTCGGGATGCCGGCAGGGGATCGCATCGACACGGCGCATCGCTCCGTGGCGATTGTACATGCTATCCTCCGGCGCGTGAGGGTCCCGGCTCCATGAGAAACCCCGGCCGTCGCGGCCGTTCGCGACTCACGCACCTGGACAATCGCGGCCAGGCCCGGATGGTGGATGTGGGCGCCAAACCGGTGACCGCGCGTGTCGCGATCGCCTCCGGCCGCATCACCATGAGCCGGGAGGCGTTCACGGCGTTGCGCGCGGGGCGCATCGCGAAGGGGGAGGCGCTGGCCCTGGCGCGCGCCGCCGGCATCGCGGCCGCCAAGCGGACCTCCGAGTGGATCCCGCTCTGCCACACCGTGCCGCTCGACCACGTCCGCGTGGAGATCCGCCCCCATCCTCCGCAGCGCGCCTTCACCGTCGAGGCGCAGGCCGCGGCGCGCTGGAGCACCGGGGTTGAGATGGAGGCGCTGGTGGCGGTCGCGGCCGGCCTGCTGACCCTCTACGACATGGCCAAGGCGATCGATCGGGGCATGACGATCGACCGGATCCGTCTGCTGCGCAAGAGCGGCGGCCGCAGCGGAACGTGGACCCGGCGGGGTGGCGGACAGGCTCCTAGCCGGCGGGCGGCCCGACCTGGATGACGATCCAGGACTCCGGGCGCAGGTAACGCTCGGCGGCGCCTTTCAGGCTCTCCACGGTGACGTCGGGGGGATCCACCGCGGCGCCTTCGATCTCCCGCCACGCGAGCGCGCTCGCAGCGCCGAGGACACCGGCCGTCGCGGCGGCGTCCTGGCCGGCCTGGATGTGCAGCAGATCCTGCAGGTCGGCCGGGGCGACCCCCTCGGTCGCAATCCGCCGCATCGAACGCTGCAGGTCGAAGACCGCCTCGTCGCGACGCAGGTGCGGTGCGATGACCATGATCGCCAGCGCCCCGCCCTCGCGGAAGGCCTCGGGGAGGGAGGTGACGCTGAACGCGGCGCGGCGCAAGAAGATCATGTCCTCGAAGGCCGACAGCGTCACCGCGGTGCCCAGGAGCCGCACCATGGGGAAGTCGGCATCCCCCGCCCGCGGGCCGGGCGACCCGACAATCACCTGGCTGTTGGCGGCCACCAGTGACCGGCTGAACGTTCCGCTCCGCCCGCGGGCGCCAGCCGCCTCCGGCGGTGGCTTTTCCCCGGTGGTCGCTCCCCGGGTCGAGCCGGGATCGCCTGATCCCGCCGCCGACCCCGATTTCCACAGTCCGAACAGTTCACGCGCCAGCGTCATGGCGGCGCCCGCCTCGAGGTCTCCAGTGATCGCCAGGACGACCCGCCCGGGACGGTAGTGCCTGGCGAGAAAACCGGCCAGGTCCTCGGCGCTCATGGATCGAATCCCCGCCGGTGTCCCGGCGCTCGGGTGCGCGTAAGGATGCCCCGCATAGACCTTCTCCCGGAACAGTTCCTGGCTCACGAACGCCAGGTCGTGATCGCTGCGTTCGAGGAATTCGAGCGAACTCCGGCGCAGCGGTTCGATGATCTCGGGGGAGACGCGCGGGTCCCGGAGCAGGCTCGCGAGCGCGCGCAGCCCCGCCTGCAGCCGGGCCGGCTCTCCCAGGATGCGGAATTCCGTCTGCCCCCGCGACACCGCCACATCGGGCGACAGGGGAATCGTTCCCGGGCCCGCGGGGCGGGAGTGGCGCGCCGCCGCCGCGGCATGGGACGCCGACACGGCATGCGCGGCGAACGAGGCCAACCCCTCGCGGCCCGCCGGGTCGTCCCCGGATCCGGCGCCGATGACGAGCGCCGCCGCCGCCAGCCCGTGACGCCGATCTTCCTGCACCAGCACCGTCAGGCCGTTTTCGAGCACGGCACGGGCCTGCGTTCGCCGGGCCGCGCTGCCTCCCGGTTCGCCCCAGGCGCCGGAAGTCGGGCGCGCCGCCTCCTCAGCCGAGTACGCCGTCCGGGTGAACACGGGCGGGGGAGCGGGTGGGGCAGCCTTGAGGCGATCGAGGACCGCGTGGAATTTCCGTTTCGATTCCTCGGAGAATTCCGGCGTCTCCTTCGGAGCCAGGATGACGAGACGGAGGTTGTCCGGGACCAGCCAGGTGGCGGCGACACGCGCCACATCCGCCGGAGTCAACCGATCGTAAACGACCGGCAGGTCCCAGTAGTAGCGCACGCCGCCGAACAGCGCCGCTTCGCCCAGACCCTGGGCCCGCTCCTGGACCTGCTCGGCACCGAGACGCTTCTCGCGCAGGATCCGGGCCACCGATCGCCGCACCTCCTCGGCCTTGAGGCCCCGATCTTTGAGACCGACCACCTCGTCGAGCGCCAGCGCCGCCGCCGCGTATGCCTGCTGGGCACTCACCGTCGCCATGCCGATGTACAGCATGGCGCCATCTTCGAGACCGTACGATACGACCTGCGCGTGGCCGACCGTTCCGCTGCCGGCGAGAACGGTGGCCACCGGCGATCCACCCGCATCGCCAAGCCAGCGTCCGAGGACCTCGAAGGCGGGACGGTCCGGGTGGCGATAACCGGGGCCGGTGAAACCAAGAGTCACCCATGTTTCCTTGAGGTCGAGCTTCTTCTCCACGTCGCTGTGACCGGGGAAGGCCCCGGGGGCCGCCGGCCTGGCAGGGAGCGTGGCGCTGCGCTTCGCCCGCCCGAACAGCTCGTCCACCCAGGTGGCGGCGCGCGCCGGATCGAAATCGCCCGCCAGCGCCAGCGCCATGTTGTTCGGGACGTAAAGGTTCCGGTAGAACGCGGCAAGCGGATCGCGCTTCAACTTCCCGATGGTGCGGAAATTGCCGAGCGGCGGCACTCGGTACGGATGATTGGGGAACACCGCCCGCATGGTTTCCAGGAAGGCGATGGTCGAAGGATCGTCGTAATAATTACGCACCTCCTGGGTGAGGGCGCCGAGCTCCTTGTCGATCTGATCGTCCTTGAGGTCCGCGTGGAAGGCCAAGGCGGCGAGAGTGTCGAGCATCTCCCGCAGGGCCTCCGGGACGCCGGTCACGGTGAGATGGGTCCGGTCGTAGCTGGCCCGGACTCCGAGACTGCCTCCCCAGCGATGCGCCAGGCGCTGCGCCTCGAACGGGGCGCCGCCGCGCGACCCGCGCTGGACAACATGTTCGAGGAAGTGGGCATAGCCCGCCGAGGATTCGATCTCGTCACGACTGCCGGATCGGACCCAGAGACTGGCGGACACCAGCGGCGTGGCATGGTCCTCGAGAACGGCAACCACGAGGCCGTTCGACAGCGTGCGGACGGCCGGCACGCCGGGCGCGGCGCCGGCGGGGAACGCCAGGCCCGAGAGGATCATCACGGCAATTCCGATCGCCGCCTTCAGGCCGGAACAGGGTGCGGAACGCAGGGCGAGCATCGTCAGGGCTCCTCCGTGGTGGCCGCGCATTATAGCGCCGGAGCCGCCGTCCGCCGAGCGATTGCGATGGCGATCGGGGCATCCCTGGCCGCGGCATAAAACTGACGGACCTCATGGAACCCTTGGGACACAGGGGGTCTGCCGTATCGAGCTGCGATTTTCCTGTTGCCCCCGGCCATCCCTCGCCGTATATGGAGCTCACTCAGCGCAATCGAACGAACGGCCGGAACGATCGGGACGGAACGGCCGAACGGGGAGGGGCAGACACCCGCCTCAACCCGGGCGCAAGGGGAGGGAAGGGATGAGGAGTCTTGCCATAGTGGCGGTGTTTCTCTGGCCCGCCATCACGTTTGCCGAACAGACCTATTCGAACAGCGACCTGGTGCGCTTCCACGTGCCAGGCGCCTACACCAACGAGGACCTGAAAAAGATTTCCGCCGAGGCGGCGCCGAGAGGGAAGGCGGCCACCGCGCCGGCTCCCGCTGCATTCGCCCTGCCGGAGATCGACACGCGGCGTTTCCAGGATGAGTACGATGGCCTGCTGGCGCGCCATGTCCGACTGTCCGCCGATCTCGCGATCGAACGCCAGCGGATCGAGTTCTCGGAGTCCGCGTTCGCCGGCGACACTTCCACGATCGCTCCCCGGCTCGGGTATCGGGCCCGGGTGGCCTCACTGGTCCTGGAGCTGGAGAAACGGATCGCCATCCTCGATGTGGAGATGGACCTGATCCTCGAAACCGCCCGTAAGGGACGTTTCGCGATCGATCGCAGGAGCCGGTGATGGTGATCTGGGGGGACTAGGACAACCTGCAGCACCGCAACACCCCAGCGCGACGGCGCCACCATGGGAACGACGGGGGCGCACCCACCTCAACGGGACACGCCACGGATGGCCGCGACACCATCCGTGGCGTTTCCGTTTCAGGAGGCGGCGCGCCGCTTGGCAATCTTGTCGACGGCCTGGATCAGCGAGTCGAGCTGGAACGGCTTGCTCAGGAAGCCGGCGCCGATCGAACCGAGATGCTCGACCGTGCTCTGGCCGAACAGGATCCCGGAGATGAACAGGATCTTGTCGGCGAGAGTGGGTGCCAGACGCTTGATCTCCTGCGCCAGGATGAAGCCATTCATGTCCGGGAGGAGCAGGTCGAGGATGACTACCGAGTAGGCGCCGCCACGGACACGCGTGAGGGCCTCCTGGCTGTTGATCGCCGTGTCCACGAGGTACCCGCACCCTTCGAGAGTCTCGCGCACGAGGTCGAGGACCGTCGCCTCGTCGTCTACGAGCAGGATTTTCGCGGGTGATGCCATCGGACTCCCCGGCCGTCACAGGCCTGACTGAGCCCAATATAGGAGCGTGCGGCCTGAAGGCAAGGCAGGCGCGAAGACCGGCGCACCGGATCGCAGGAGACCGGGGATCGGTGGCGGCGCGTGCGGGGGACGTCATTCGATTGGCGGTCGGGCGAGCGTGGATCACTATAATGCGGGCGATGGGCAGGCTGGTGGCCCCGGAAACGCCCGATCGCGGGACGATCACGTTTCTCGCGGCTGCCCTGATCCTCGCGACCCTCCTCAGAGTCCTCCGGATCGAGACGCTGCCGCCCGCGCATTACCGGGACGTCGCCCTGACGGCAATGGATGCCCTGGGGGCCGCGGCGGGCGCGCTGCGCATCCACTACACCTACGATGAAGGGTTGTTCGCCAACCTTGTCGGTCTCGTGTTCAAAGTGGCCGGCGCTTCGGACGCGTCGATCCGGCTGACCGGGGCGGCCGCCGGAATCCTGACCTGCTGGGCCGTCAGGCGTCTCGGCAGGGCGCTGGGGATAGGGCGGGCCGGTGCGTACGGCGCCGGTGTCCTGGCGGTCTGCCTGGCGCACGTAGTGCTGAGTCGGAGCGGATTCCGCGCCGTCCTCTTCCCCCCGCTCCTGGCGCTGTCGGTGGCATTCTCCGTTGACGCCGTCAGGCGGCGCAGCCCCGGGCGCTGTCTCGCAGGCGGGGGGGCCCTGGGGCTGGCGGCGCACGCCTACCCGGCGGCATGGTTCGCCCCGCTGCTGCTGCCGTTCGTCGCCGTCTGGGCGGCGCGACAGCCAGGGATCGACCGGCGTCTTCTGGTCCGCGGCGCGGGGTTGTTCGCGGCGGCCGCCCTCGTAGTCGCCGCACCGATCCTGATCGACGCCGTCGCCCACCCGGAGCATGTCACGACGCCGCACCGGATCGTGTCGATTTTCAGCCCCGGGCTCGACCCCGGAGACATCCCGGCCCACCTGGGACGGAATCTGGTCCGCACCCTGGAGATGTTCCACCTGCGTGGTGACGAGAACCCGCGGCACAACCTGCCGGGGAGACCGCTCCTCGATCCCTTCACCGGAGTGCTGCTGATCGCCGGGCTGATCTCCATCGGACGCGATCCACGGGACGCCGCCGGCCGCTGGATCCTGCTGCCTTGGATCGGCATCCTGAGCCTGCCGAGTCTCCTGTCGGTCGAGGGTGTGCCGCACTTCCTGCGATCGTGTGGAGTGCTGCCGGCGGTGGCGCTGGTGGCCGGGGTTGGGGCAGTGTCCGCCGAAAGGGTGCTGGCGGCGCGGATCGGCCGGCGGGCGGCGGGGGTCGCGATGCTCGGGGTCCTGTTGATCGGGGGGGGCTGGGCCGGCCGCCTTTACTTCCACGACTGGGCCTCCGACCCGCGGGTGGGGCCGGCGCACGACGCGCCGCTCCGGGCGGCTGCACGGGTCCTGCTGCGGGCTCCGGCCGGGGTCGGCCGTTTCGTCCTGGCGAATGGCGAGGGGTATCCGGCGTACGGCCATCCGATCGAACTGCAGGCGTATCTTTTCGAACTGCGGGACTCGCCGCCGGTCGTGCTGGGGCCGAAGGACACGCCACGCATCGTCCTCGGGGGACAACCGGCAATGGTCGCGTTCATCCGCCGCGACGATCGAGCCTTGTCGATTCTCCGGGACTTGAACCCGGGCGCCACCGTGGAGGAGGTCACCGGCCCGGAGTTGTCGCCGGACAGCCCGGTCTACCGGGTCTGGCGGGCAGGAGGCGCTGCGGCACCCTGACGTCCCGCCGGCCCGGTCGGGCGGCCGCGGGCGATGACGCGCCCTCCGCCCGGGGTGGTGGCGTGCACCAGGAGGTCCAGGCGGGCAACCGCGTCCTCGGCGGAGTCGCACTCGTCGAGATCGAGGACATTCACTTCGTCCCGGTGTGCCCCCAGATAGCTGCTGACGATCGACCAGTCGATGTCGATGGGATTCTCCGGGAGATCGCCGTCGGGAGCGAAGTAGGCGGCGGCCAGACGCCGACGGAAGGGCACGGCGGTGGCGCCGGCGCCCGGCACACGCCCGAGGTAGCGGCCCTGCCGGAGCAGGTGGATGGTGCAACTACCGGGGCCGCCGGCCGTGATCCGATCGGGGAGGACGACGGCAAGATTGAGACGCGGGCCGTAGGGCGCCGGCCGCTCGTGGACCTCGAACTGCCGGTTGAGTGGCGGCCGATGTTCCTGGATCAAGGCCGCCTCCAGCAGCGCGGCTTCGAGATCGGAGGCCACCGTCTCGAACTCGAGCCGGCGCACCTGGTCGAGGATCGCCCGTCCGCGCGCGGTCGCCCGGGCCGACGGCGTGAAATACGACCCGACGCGGGATCGCAGGTTGCGCGCCTTGCCGATGTAGAGGGCGGCGCCCTGGTCGTCGAGAAAACGGTACACACCGGGGATGGCCGGCAGCGCCCGGAGGTCCTCCAGGCCGAAGGCGTACCGCTCCATGTCCACGGGCGGCGCCGGCAGATCCTGGTATTCGAGGATCGCCCCGATAGTGTCGCACCCCTGCGCCGCGAGACGCGGCGCCAGGCTCAGGAACGCCTCCGCCACCAGCCGGGCGCGCCCCCGGCAGTCGTCCGGCCCGCGCATCTCCAGGCCGATCGCCGCCGCCAGTTCGAGGGCGGCGTGGTTGCGTTTCAGGCCGATCATGAGATGCCCGAGCTTCGCCATCGAGATCACCGGGGCGTCGAGCCGGAGTCCCTGTTCGAGGCAGGCAGCGCGGATCGGTTCGACCTCGCGCGACAGGCGATGACAGACCAGAGGGAGGTCGCCGATCGACTCGATCAGCGCCTCCAGGTCCGCGCGCCGCAACCCGCCGCGTGGCGATCCCGGGGACCCGTCCGTGGCCCCCGATGTGGCGTCCACGTCGGTCTCCTCCGCGGCCCAGGCGGGGAAGATTTCCTCCGGGCAGATCTCGCCGCCCACGACCGGCACGATCGCCGCCACCCGGGGGGCGCCGCTGCCGCCGGGCCCCGCCCCCTCGACGGCGATCGCCACGAAGTCGGTCAACGATCGGGACCCGGGCTGCGTCTCCGTTCCAGGAGCGGTCGCCGGGGCGTCGTGTTCTTCGGCCGGTGCGGCCGCCGCAGCCGGGGTGCCGGCCCCGCCGCCGGCCGGTACACCACCGCGCCCGGTGCGGTTATCGAAGGACCAGCCACGGGCCGGGTCGTGGGCCACACCGCCGACGGCCGAGAGGAACGGCGCCAGCAGACGGCGGCAGGTTTCCTCGTCACCGGCGGTGATTTTCAGGAACCGCGCGGCCAGCTCCCGACTGTTGACCGGACCCGGGGCGGCGCGCAGGTGGGCCAGGATGGCGACCTGGATCGTCGGTATCCGCTCCTTCACGGTTTCTCCGCGATCGTCGCCAGCACGCCGGTGTAAGTGAAGACGTGGTTCTGGCCGTTGAGCGGGGCGAACTCGGCGTTTCCGAACAGCCCGACGATCGGCACATCGTTCAGGGCCCCCGAAATGTAGGCGGTATCCACGCCCGGGATGCCATGGAAAGGCGTGCCGCGGGCCGCGCAGTTGAAATAGAGGCCGAAAGCCGGCGGTGGCTCGCCGGGTGAGGGCCGGACCCGGCGGATCATCGCCTTGAGATCGTCGCGGGCCGACTGGGCATCGCGCACCACGAGCATCAGCGACTGGCCCTGGTGGACGGTGGTCCCCGCCACGATCGCCCCGCGTCCCATGTCGACGCCCACGAGGGCCCTCACCAGGTACTCGCCGGGTGCGATCGTCCCCTGGTCGGGGTCAGGGGGCAGCCCGAGGAACAGGTGCGATCCGATCCGTTCGACGGCGTCGCGCAACGGTGCCGGCAACCGGGCCCGCAGCACCTCGGCGGCCGGCAAGCCATCGAGTTCGAGGATGACGTTGCCCTCACCCTTGGTCACGCGGCACGGTTCGCCCAGAGGCTGGCAACCCTGGGTCACGCCGATGTTCCGCCGGATCTCACCCGCCAGCAGGAGCCCCGCGGCGGCGCGGGTTGCGACGTTGCGTCCGTAGAACTGGAAGGTGTTGCGCCCCTTCGGGTCACCCGACGAGGCGGCACCGACGATGTCGAGACCGGGGGCGGTCCGGGCCAGTGCCTCCAGGAGCAGATCGGGGCGGGCAGCGAACGGATCGGGCATCAGAACGAGGAGTCCCTCCTCGGCACGGGCGTGGATCTGCCGGCCGATCTCGAGGGCCGCTCCGAGCGGCCGGTCCTTTTCGATGGGCGCGAGGATCGGGACCCCGGTAATCCGGTCGGATCGGACCGCCAGCACCGCCACTCCGGGTTCGCCCTCCACCTCCTGCGTGCCGGTCAGCACCCCCCAGCCGCTGCAGCCGGTGATCCGCTCGGTCCCGAGAGTCTCCTGGATGGCGGCGAGCATGGCGCTGAAGAAGGGGCGGTGCGGGAAGGTCGCGAACACCAGGCCCCAGTCGGCACGTTCGGAGCCGGCCCGATCGAGCGCGGCGCCTGCCGCGGCGCGCCCCGCCGCCACGGACTCGGTTTCGGTCGACAGGCCGGAGCCGGCAAAGGTGCTCACGGCGTCACGATACCATGGCCCCAGTATTCGACGCCGACCCTGCGTCCGCCGGGAACGGTTCCGGGTCGCTGGCGCAACCCTTAGCGCGGTTGGTGCACGGAGTTGCCGCCGGGCGCAGGTGGCGGGCCGCAACGCGGCGTGGCGACCTCGAGCCGCGCCATGCGCGTTGGATGGCCGCCCCGCAGCCCGCGCGAGCGAGCGCGGAGCCAGGACGCGGTGCGGCCCGCCACCCGAAACTGGAGATACCTCAGCCACAGCCGTGATTGACCGGGCGGAGATCGGCGTGTAGCATGAGCGCTTCGGGCACCGGACCGCTGTTTCAACGAACGGCACGGACCATGAGCACCCAGGGATCGACCACAACCGACATCCGCCACCTCGCCCGGCAGCGCCTCGTCCTGTACGACGGCGGCATGGGGACGATGCTGTTCGCCGCCGGCCTGCTGGACGGCGAGTCGCCGGAACCGTGGAACTGGGAAAAGCCGGAGATCGTCGACGGCATCTACCGCTCCTATTACGAGGCCGGTTCGGATGTGGTGCAGACCAATACGTTTGGCGGCACGCCGATCAAATTGTCGGAGCGCGACCTTCAAGACCGGACCTACGACGCCAACTACCTGGCGGCGAAGAACCTGAAGGCGGCCTGCCCGCCGGGTCGCCTGGTGGCGGGGGACGTCGGTCCGACCGGGAAGTTCCTGCAGCCGATGGGGGAATTCACCCGCGAGGAGTTCGAGGCGTCGTTCGAGGCCCAGGTGCGGGGTCTGGTCGAGGGGGGTGTCGACCTGATCTCGATCGAGACGATGTACTCGCTCCAGGAGGCCCTCTGCGCCCTGCGGGCCGCGAAGAAAGTCACCCGCGTGCCGGTGGTGGTCTGCATGACTTTCGACCGCAACCCGCGCGGCTTCTTCACCCTGATGGGGGAAACGGTGCCGCAGTGCCTTAAGGCGCTGCAGGAGAACGGCGCCGACATCGTCGGCAGCAACTGCTCGCACGGCAGCCCGGTCTATGTGGACCTGATGCAGCTCCTGCGCGACAGCACCGATCTGCCAATCATCGTCCAGCCGAACCGGGGCAAGCCGGTCCTGGAAGGGGAGAGCATGTCGTACAAGCAGACCGCCGAGGAATTCGTCGACGACATGGAAAAGATCGTGGCGCTGGGGGCCAATATCATCGGTGGCTGCTGCGGCACGACACCGGAGTTCATCGGCCGGCTGCGGCAGAAGTTCGCCGGCCGGCTGGCCGGAGAGATTGGCGGGGCGGCCGCTCGACCGGCGGGCGGGGAGGCACGATGAGCCTGCTGCCGACCTTCCGCCCGCGCGTCCAGATGATCGACACGACGATGATCGAACGGGTCATCGACGAAGCGTTCGAGGTCCTCGAAAAGGTCGGCTTGCAGTTCGAGCACCCGAAGGCCCTGGCGCTGATGGGGGAGCATGGCCAGCGGATCGACCGTGGCAGCGAGCGCGCCTGGCTGAGCCGCGGCTTCGTCGAGAAGGCGATCGCCTCGGCCCCCCGCTCGTTCCGAATCTGGAACGTCACCGGTGACGCGTCGATCGAGGTCGGCGGCGATACGGTGACCTACGACCCCGGATCGGCGGCCATCAAGGTGCTCGAGACCGACGGCAGCGTGCACCGATCGCAATCGGCCGATTACGTCCGGCTCTCCCGTCTGGTGCAGCAGCTGCAACACATCCGCGCCCAGTCGACGTCGCTCGTGCCCCACGACGTCCCCGAGGAAGTCTCCGACCTGTTCCGTCTCTACCTGGCGGTGCAGCACTGCAACAAGCCGATCATCACCGGTCTGTTCCGCGAGGAGTCGTTCAAGGAAATGTTCGCCATCATGGTGATCGCGCGCGGATCTGAAAAGGACGCTGTCGAGAAGCCGATGGCGATCTTCGACGCCTGCCCGTCGTCGCCTCTGCGCTGGAGCGTGCTGACCTCCGAGAGCATCATGGAGGCGGCGCGCCACAACTTGCCATCGGAGATCATCTCGGTGCCGCTGACCGGCGCCACCGGCCCGATCACGCTGTCGGGGACGCTGGTCACCCACACCGCCGAGAACCTGGCCGGGATCGCTTTGGCGCAGGCGGTGCGGCCCGGTTCGCCAGTGGTCTATGGCGGCGCGCCGTGCCTGATGGACATGCGCGGCGGGCAGACGCCGTTCGGATCGCTCGAGACTTACATGATCGACTGCGCCTACGCCCAGATCGGCAAGCGGCTCGGCTTCCCGGTGCACTCCTACATGGGGCTGTCGGACTCGAAGGTGGTGGACGCCCAGGCCGGCTACGAGAGCGGCATGGGGATCGTCCTGGCGGCGCTCGCCGGGGTGAATATCGTTTCCGGGGTCGGCATCCTCGACTTCATCACCTGCCAGAGTCTCGAGAAGCTGGTAATCGACAACGAGGTCTGCGGCATGGCCTATCGCCTGATGCAGGGGATCCAGCACCGGCACGAGAAAATGGCGCTCGACCTGCTCACCGACGCGGTCGAGAAGGGGCACCTGCTCGGCCACCCGACGACCCTGCAGTTGTTCCGCGAGGAGTCCTACATGCCGGGGAAAACGGTCGACCGCGCCACCGCGCCGGTCGCCGGCCACGGGCCGTCCGACTACCAGCGCGCCCAGACGGTAGTCAAGGAACTGCTCGCCAAGGAACCGTTCCGGCTGCCGGCCGAGAAAACCCGCGAGCTCGACCGGGTGGTGCTGGCCGCGGCGCGCGAGTTCGGCATGGAGAAGCTGCCGGACCTGCCGCACTGACGCCGCATGTCCCCACAGATCGTCGTCCTGGATCCCCTGCCCATCGAGGTGCCGCGCCCGCTCGTCCTGCTCCGTCTCGGCTACCGTCGTCCCGACCAGGTGCCGGAACGAACCGCTCTGCTGATCGATGCGGTCATCGCACACGGCGCCGGTCTCCTGGCGCCGAGGGCGGTCTGCGGCGAGTTCGACGTCGTCACGGTGCCGCCCGATCGGGTTCAGATCGCCGGGGCGATCCGCTCCGCCAGCAAGTCGCTCCATGAGCGTCTCGACGGCTGTCGCCGCGCGCTCCTGTTCGCCGCCACCATCGGCCCGGCCGCTGAAGCCTGGGTGCACGAACTGGCCGAAGCCGGAGAGATGACCCGGAGCCTGCTGGCCGATGCCTACGCCAGCGCCGCCGCGATTGCCATGGGGACCGCGATCGAACGCGCCGCCCTGCTTCGACTGAAGGAGGCCGGTCTCGAGGCGACCAAGCGCTATGCCCCGGGTTACGGTGACTGGGACCTCTCGGACCAGACGCCGCTCTGCGCCCTGGTCGAGGCGTCCCGCATCGGCATCACCGTGACCGAGGACCACCTGATGATCCCGGCCAAATCGCTGTCCGGGGTGATCGGCGGGCGGTGAGGCAGGGGCCCTCGCCGTCAAATCAAAAGGCGGCCACGCGGGCCGCCTTCGAAAATCCCCAACTGGATGGATGAAGTTTGGTGGCGGGGGCGAGATTTGAACTCGCGACCTTTGGGTTATGAGCCCAACGAGCTACCAGGCTGCTCCACCCCGCGTCG
>JANNTZ010000438.1:0-4194 GCA_031394595.1 Acidobacteriota bacterium | reverse complement strand
TCGGGGGTTTGTCCGGGGCCGGCGTTCGCCGGCGGACAGTTCTGGGGTCGGAGCCCGCCGCCCGAAGAGTCCCCAAGCGGTTGATCCGCAACGAGTAGCCCCGGAGCTGCGATCCCGGCCCGGTTCGTGCCCCATCGCGGGGCATGGCCGAGGCCGCCGGCGCCGGGCCTGCCGCGTATCGCCCGCGCCGCGCGCGGGACTCGCCCCTGTACCGGCTCGCCGAGACGCATCACGAGACCTTCAAGCAGGTCTACGACGAGCGCTTTGCCCAGCGCTACGGTGCCTGGCGGAGTGTCATCGAGCGGACGCTGTTCGCCTTCCTGGACTGTGGCGTTGAGGAGCGCGGCTTCGCCCGGGTGCGCTGCGACGCCTGCCGGCGGGAGTTCCGGGTGGCGCTGTCGTGCAAGACGCGGGGCTTCTGCCCGTCGTGCCACGCCAAGCGCGCCGTGCTGTGGGCCGAGTGGCTGGTTGCAGAGGTTCTGGCGCCGGTCAGCCATCACCAGTGGGTGTTCACCGTGCCGAAGCGGCTGCGGCTGTTCTTCCTCTACGACCGGCGCCTGCTCGGTGCGCTGTCGCGTTGCGCGTGGGAGACGGTGCGGGAGCTGTACGGCGCCGGGCTTCAAGATCGGCACGCGGCGCCCGGGATGGTGGTGTCGATACAGACATACGGGGATCTAGCGAACTGGCAGCCGCACCTGCACGCGCTGGTGAGCGCGGGAGTTGTCAACCGCGAGGGCATGTTCACCCCGCTGGCGCTGCCCCCGGCCGGCGTGGCCGAGGAGCTGTTCCGGCGCCGGGTCATCCGGATGCTGGTGCGGCGAGGGAGGCTCGAGGAGGACGCGGCCGCCGGGCTGCTTTCCTGGAGACACTCCGGGTTCTCGGTGCACCACGCGATCCGCGTGGATCCCTGCGACACGGAGGGCGTCGAGAGGCTGTGCCGCTACCTGGTGCATCCGCCGATTGCTTTGGGGCGGCTGCAGTATGACGGGACCCGGGCCACCTACAGCGGCCGGCGCGTGCATCCGCTGACGGGCGAGGCGAGCGTCACCCTCGACCCGCTGGAGATGCTGGCGCGGCTGTGCCAGCACATTCCGCCGCCGGGGATGCACCTGACACGGCTGTACGGGACTTACGCCAACCGCACCCGGGGAGCGCGGGCGCAGCGGCTGGCCGGGGCCGGCAAGAAGCTGGCCTTACCCCGCAGCGAGTCGGACACCCCGGCGCTGACAACGGCCTTCTTGTCGATCCCCCGGTGCCGCCGCGCCACGTGACCCCCGATTCAGGCATCGTCATGGGTATGCCCCGACGCGGTGCACGCACATTCTGGATGGCGAGGCTCCTCCCGCTCATCTTCGCGGTGGCACCCGCGGCGCGCGACCGCAGGCCCAGACACTCCAGAATGACGCGGGTGGCCTCGGGCAGAGAGGACTCCAGGGGACTCCAGTGCACTCCAGAGGGCAACGAATTGACCACAAGGCAACGAGTTTCCAGACAGTTAAGACGAAAGGTCGCGCGCCATCAACCAGTTAGCGTATTGAGGTGGCGCGGGTTCGACTCCCGCCGCCACCACTTCGCACGGGAAACCTGCACCGTCGCAGCCGTCAGCCGCTCCGGCGGACCAGGCTCCCGGCGGACCCCCCGCGCTCGGGCAGGAGCTTCGCCAGTCTCGTGCGCAGATTCCCGATTCCGACGACCTCGACCCAGTTGTCGAGGGAATACGATTTCGCTCCGGGACACACGATGAACGCTCGTTCCAGTTTCAGGTCGTGCCGCGCGGTCTGCAGCGATTTCGTGACCGCTGGCGCGTCGGCGTACTTGAACTCGAATCCGAAACGTTTTCCGCGGTGGAAGACGAGCAGATCCAATTCCGCTCCTGACTGAGCGGACCAGAAGTAAGCTTCGCGATCGCCCGTTGCCCTCAGTATTTCCTCCATCGCGAATCCTTCCCAGGATGAGCCGAGCTTCGGATGCGCCTCGAGCGCCGCGAAGGACGTGATACCCAGCAGCGAGTGCAGCAGCCCGCTGTCGCGCAAGTACACCTTCTGTGACTTCACCTGCCGCTTGCCCAGGTTTTCGAACCATGGCGGCAACTGCCGCATGACGAGCGCGCCAGAAAGGATGTCCAGATGGCGCTTCACGGTAGTGTGTGCCTCGCCCAGCGAGCGGCCGATCTCGGAAGCGTTCCAGATCTGTCCGTGATAATGCACGACCATGTTCCAGAAGCGACGCAGCGCCACAGGCGCCACCAGCACGCCGAATCGCCGCAGGTCGCGCTCGAGGAAGGTCTGGATGAAGTCGTCGCGCCACTGCCGGCTCTCCTCGTCAGTCCCTGCGAGGAACGAGCGCGGAAACCCTCCGCGCCACCAGAGCCGCCGGAGGGCACCCATCCCGGTTTCGGTGAGGTCAAAACCCGCCATGGGCACGTGCGCCACCCGGCCAGCGAGCGACTCCGAAACGCCACGCACGAGATCGGGGGACGCGCTGCCGAGGACGAGGAAGCGTGCCGGCAGTGGACGCCGATCCGCCAGCACGCGCAGGATCGGGAAAAGCTCCGGCCGCAGCTGCGCCTCGTCCAGGATCACCAGGCCGCGCAGCGGCTCGAGAGCCGTCATGGGCTGCGCGAGGCGGCCATGGTCCCGTGGATCTTCGAGGTCGAAGTACTCCGTCGGGCGCTGCCGGGCAAGCTGGCGCGCCAGGGTCGTCTTCCCGCACTGCCTCGGGCCGAGGAGCAGGACGATGGGATTGGAGCGGAACAACCGCTCGACCCGATCCAGCAGGGCGGGTCTCCCGATAGGAGCTGCCATGCTGTGCATTTTGAGCGTCGGGCGTTCAAAATGCAAGCGCGATCGCTTCCCCTCCAAGGCTCAGGCAGTCGGATCGCTGGTGACTCGGGCCAAGCGATGGCCGGGCGGGCTTCCTGATGGCTGCCTCTGTCATCCTTGGAATAAAGGGGAGCCTGGGCAGGGATGTGATCGGCGGGCAATTCCCGCACTTCCGCATCGCGTTGTTCGAGCGGTAGGGCGGTGAGGATCGAACAAGTGCGGGGACGCTCAGGCAGGCCTCTCCAGTGATACCGTCGTCTGCGGACTGGCCCGGTCCGCACCGTCCGCTCGGGAGAGCCGATGAGACGATCCGAGACTCGACCCCGGCTCAGCCCAGCCTAAGGGCGCATCGGATGCCGTGCGATCCGGGACGCCTCATCGCGCGTCATCCAATCGCTGGTTCAGACGATTGGCCTGCATACCCCGGTCCAAGCTTTTGGCGACGGTCCTATCCGTCACGCCAAGGTGTTGAGCGAGGCGCGACAAGCTGAGCCCCAACTCCGAGAGTCTCAAGGCGTTGGGCGGGATTTGTTGATACAGGGGCGGTTCCGCGGTCTCGAGGAGGGCAGCTTCGAAGGGGAAGCTCGGCCGCGGTTCGAATTATTTGCGTCCGGGTCCACCAGCCGGTTCCTGGACCGGCTGCCGATCGTTTCAGCAATCCAGCGGGTCGAGTGGCCGTATACTGCCTCCCGAGGGCTCGCTGGATGAACGAATCACAGTCCCCGGACGAGGAAAAGCTGCGAGCGGTCTTTCGCGCTCTCGGTGAGCAACGCGTCGAGTACGCCGTGTTCGGGGCCGTGGCTCTCGGGCTGCATGGTCTGGCTCGCGCGACTGCCGATCTCGATCTGTTCATCAAAGCCGACGCGGACAACGTGGAACGCCTCAAGCGCGCTCTGCGATCGGTCTTCCCGGACCCCAGCATCGACGAGATATCCGCCGAAGACTTGTGCGGAGATTATCCGGCTGTCCGCTACCTGCCGCCCGACGGATTCGGTTTCGATGTCCTGACCCGGCTGGGAACCGCCTTCCGGTACGAGGACCTCGAAATTGAAGAGAGAAACTACGACGGTGTCCCCGTGAGGGTGGTCACGCCCAGAACGCTCTGGCGAATGAAGAAGGACACCGTCCGCCCCTCCGATCGCTTCGATGCCCAGGTCCTGGCCGAGAGATTCGGCTTCCGGGAGGAATAGCATGCCGGTCACTCGCTATCGCTCGGTCGAGGAGATGCCCCGACCGTGGCGGGACGGCCACAGCCCGGAGAATCTCCGGCTCGTAGCCCGGATGCTGGCCTTCTACAGGAGCCTGGCAAGAGGCGCTCCCCGCCAGGCGGGCGTTCAGCGTTTCGGATCGCTGCAGGAAGCCAACGCCAGCC
>JANNTZ010000380.1:0-15660 GCA_031394595.1 Acidobacteriota bacterium | reverse complement strand
TCGGGGTCGTTGAGGATCAGCAGACCGGAGATGTAGGGCAGCCCCTTCGCCTGGTTGCCGGGGAAGCCGCTCACCCACTTCACGCCGGCGGCGCCCATGGCCCCGATGAGCGCCGGCATGGCGTGGATGAAGTTGTCGCTGTCGGGAGGCCCGGGGTGAATGGCGGGCTTGGGCGGCATGTCGACCCGCCCGTGTCCCTTCTCGCGGAAGGCGATTTCGAGCCGGGCGATGATCTCGGCCATCGTCACACCGGCCGCCTCGATATCGGCGCGCGACAGGTAAGTCAGCATCAGGGGACTCGTGTCACACCTCCGGACGCACTATAGCCCATCGCCGGCGGGCGGCGTCCGGGGGCGTGACACGCGGCAAGCCCGCGACCTGCACCCGGGGCCGTTTCGCCGCCAGGCCGCGCCCGGCAAGGCTTTCGTGCGAAGGTCCGGGAAAAAATTCCAGTTGACATCGCGACCTTCCGCCGTATACTCCCGCGCATCCCGCCCCCCACAACGAGTGCTTCATGCACGTCGATCCTCTCCGCGACGGGCCGACGCACCTGACCATCCTGCCGACCTACCGCTGCACCGCGGCCTGCGCCCAGTGCTGCTTCGAGAGCGACCCGCACGTCGAGGGACGCATCCCGATCGACCGGATCCTCGGGTACATCGACCAGGCGGCCAGTGATTTCCCGACCCTGCGTCTCGTCGTCTTCAGCGGCGGCGAGTGCTTCCTGCTGCGCGACGACCTGGATGCGGCGGTGGCGCGCGCCACCTCGCACGGACTGGCAACGCGCTGCGTCACCAACGGCTACTGGGCCACGTCGCGCCGCGCCGCGATCGAGCGCCTCCGGCCGCTCTACGTGGCCGGTCTCAGCGAGATCAACCTCAGCACCGGCGACGATCACCAGAAGTTCGTCCCGTTCGACCGCATCGTGCACGGCGCCATCGCGGCCGCCGAGATGGGGCTGCACGCGCTCATCGTGGTCGAAGGGAGCCGCGAGGCGCGGTTCACCGTGCGGACCGCGATGGAACACCCCGACCTGGCCGCTTTCATGAAGGACAGCCCGGCGCGCGCCGGCCTCGACCTCCTCAGCAACATCTGGATCCCGTTCCGGGAGGACACGCCGATCACCCAGGAGGACGAGGTCTACCGCCGGCGCGACCGCGTCGATCGGTTCCGCGGCTGCGACAACGTCCTCGAGAACATCGTGATCACGCCGCACCAGCGGCTGTCCTCCTGCTGCGGTCTCACCTTCGAGCACATCCCCGAGATGAAGCTCGGCGACCTGCGCGACAGCAGGATGCGCGACCTGTACGACGCGCAGATGCAGGACTTCGTCAAGATCTGGCTGCGGGTGGATGGACCGGAAAAGATCTTCCGGTTCGCGGTCGAGAAAGACCCGTCGATCGGCTTCCCGGACGGGGCGACGCACCCGTGCCAGACCTGCGCGGCGCTGTTCCTGAATCCGGCCGTGCGCCGGGCACTTGGCGATCACTATCTCGAGAAGGTCCCCGATGTGATGTTCCGCTACTCGGTCATGCGGACGCTCGAACGCCGGAGCGATCCGAGTTTTGCGGCGTCCGCGCCGGCGGGCGGCGCCCCACCCGTACCGGCCGCCCCGCCGATCCCGTCGGCCACGTCAGGGTTGCCCGCGCCGCCTCCCGCGGGCGCCCGCATCGGGTACGGGACCTGATGCGGTCACCCGGACGGACGCCCGGCCCGGCGTCCGGTCCGGTCCTCTCCGCGCCGCGGCGCGCGGCCCGGGCCACCCACTCTAATGGAGGCGGATCATGAAACGACGAACGTTCCTTTCCCGCACGACACTCGGCCTGTCGGCCATGGCGGTCGGGTCCCGCGGCCTGCTGAAGGCCGACGATGGCCGGCGGCGGATCTACGGCGTGCCCGACAGCGTCACCCCTCGTCCACCGCTGGAAGACGACCTCCTGCGTCTGTCGCTGGCCCGCACCGACCTGCCGGTCGAGACCTGGCGTGATCTCGCGGCGTTGAGCGGCCTCGCCCAGGACGTTTTCGACAACCCCGAGGTCGCGCAGTCCTTCACCCGGGATCCGCAGCGCTACCTGCAGGCGGCCGGGATGGGGGACGTCCGTCTCGATCCGCAGGCGATCGAAACCCGGGTCGCCCTCGCACTGGGCGATCCCGAACTGCGGGGTGCGATCCAGCGGGACGACCCGGAGGCGTTCCTCCGGGGGCTCGAGACCCGCGGTCTGCTGGCCAGCGCCGAGCCATCGCAGATCGCCGCGCGGATCCAGGCCCGTCTCGCGGCCAACGAGAGACTGGGGGTCAACGAGGGCCTGGCGGGCGACGGCCCCGCGCCGGAAGTGTGCAGCGTCGTCGCCATCTGCATCGCCGCCGTCTGGGTCTGGGTGGTCGTCATCCAGGACGCCATCGCCACGGTCAACGCGGTGGCCCTGGTGAACATCTACGCCTACGCGCTGATCTACACCGGCACCGCGGGCCCGAAGAAACGCAGGATGATCGGCGCCCTCGACAGCGAACCGTCGCTGCAGGTGGCCGGCCTTCTGGGAGGAGGCGACTTCGCCGAACGGGTCGCCGACCGGTTCGTCGAGGAGAATGTCGAGAAGATCGCGCGGGCCGTCGAGTCGCTGGCAGCCTACCGCGACTCGGGGAAGACCGACGCCGCACGCCTGCGGGAACTGCTGCGGTCCCAGATGCACCGGCAGATCGGCGGGGGGGCGGCGCTGGCCGGACTGGTGCGGCCATGATCGCCGGTCGCTTCATCCTCTGCCTGCGCGATCGCCCGATCGGGGTCGAGGAGCTTCAGGTGGATTTGGCGGGGGGGCGGCTGCGGGTCGAGGCAGAAACCTGCATTGACGTCGGCCGCACCCACCTGCGGCAGACCCTCTGCGCGGAGTACGACGCCCGGCTCCGTCCCGCCTGGTGTAAAGTACGGGCCACTATCGACTCCCGGTGCATCGAATGCGACATCACCTTCGAAGCAAGCCGTGTCGTGGTGCGCGTATCAGGCGCGGCCGGTCCGGTGCTGCGGGAGATCCCACTGACCTGTTCGCCGGTCCTTCTCGTGGACAACTGCTTCGCGACGCACGCCCTGGCATCGCTGGCCGCGGCCGCCGCCGGCCCCTTGCCCGCGGGTCACGGCGCGCCGACTCGCTACCTCGCGGCGCCCGCCGGCGAGACCTTGACTGTTTCACCCGGCCGGCAGCCGGTCCTCCTGGGTGGGGAGACCTATCCCCCCCCGACCGTCACGCTGGACCTGCTGCCGGATCTCCAGGAGCACGCCTGGATCGAGACCTCCTGGGTGGATCGGCTGGCGATCCCGCAGGCTCACCTGCGCGCCGACTGGGTCCCGGGAAAGTCGGACCATCAGGCGGAGGCCCGCGCATGAGCCGCCTTCGCGGCTGCCCTTGCTTCTCTTCTCTCACAGGAGGTTGCAGATGACCGAGTCGTCGGTGTTCGCCGCGCCGTGGGACCAGAAGATCACGATCATCACGGTGCTGGTGTCTTTGCTGATACTGACTTCCTCGGCAATCGTTGTCTGGATGGTGCTGTATGGCGTTCGCTCGGCCGCCATCCGTGCGTTGATGCTGTTCGGGGCGACCGTCGCCCTGGCGGCACTGGCGGGCGCGGTATTGCTGGCGCCACGCCGCTACGCAATCAAGGACGACCGGGTGGTGATCGAGCGCGCCGTCTGCCCGGTGGAGATCCCGATCGCCTCGATCCGGGCCGTCGAGCCGCTGTCGCCCGGCAGCCTGTCCGGGTCGCTGCGGGTTCTCGGTTCGGGCGGCCTGTTCGGCTATTTTGGCCGCTTCCGCAACCAGGCGCTGGGCGACTACCGGATGTACGCCACCCGTGGCGACGGCTACGTCCTCGTGCGCGCCGATCGGTCCTACGTCCTGACGCCCGAGGCGCCGGATCGGTTCATCGAAGCGGTCAACCGCGCCCGGCGGCCCCACGCCGGCGGGGGGGCGCTGTGAAGGCCCGCCGCGCCATTGCGCAGGGGAGTCGTGCCCTCTTCGCCCTCGCGCTGGGCGCCGGCATCATGGTCGTGTCCGTGGGATGGGCGGAGACGCCGAAGGACGACACGAAGCAGGACGATCTCAAGCCGGCGGCCGAGGCGTTCATCGGGATGCTCGTGAAGGGAGAGTACGACAAGGCCGCCGGGCGTTTCGACGCCACGATGAAGGCGGCGCTGCCGGCGGAGAAGCTGCGCGCCGTCTGGGAGGGGTTGCAGACGCAGGTCGGGAAGTTCGCGAAGACCGCCGGCGCCGACCAGATGCGCGAGGACCGCTACCGGATCGTCTTCGTGAAATGCGAGTTCGAGAAGGCGGTCCTCGAGGCCAAGTTCGCCTTCGACGACAACGGGAAGATCGGCGGGCTTTACTTCCTGCCACCGCGACCCGAGGCGGCGGAGTACCGTTCGCCGTCCTACGCCCGGCCGGATCGCTACGATGAGACCGAGATCGCGATCGGCCCGGTGGGCGGCGGCGCTTCCGGTCCGGAGACGGGGTCGCTGCCGGGGACGCTTCTGATGCCGCGCGGGGCCGGCCCGTTTCCGGGCCTGGTCCTGGCGCACGGGTCGGGGCCGCTCGATCGCGACGAGACGATCGGCCCCAACCGGCCATTCCGCGATCTCGCCCTGGGTCTCGGCAGCCGCGGGATCGCCGTGCTGCGCTACGACAAGCGGAGCCACGCCCGGCCCGCCTCGTTGCGGGCCGCGGGCGACCGCCTGACACTGCGCGAAGAAGCGATCGCCGACATCCTGGCGGCCGTGGCGCGACTGCGCCGGACCGGGAGTGTCGATCCGGATCGCGTCTTCGTTCTCGGCCACAGCCTGGGCGGGATCGCCGCGGTCCGGGCGGCGCACGAGGACCGATCGCTGGCGGGGCTGGTCCTGCTCGCCACCCCCGGCCGGCCTCTCGAGGACCACCTCCCCGAACAGCTCGCGTATCTCTTCGGTCTGGACGGCACCCTGTCCGAGGACGAACTGGTGCGCCTCGACGAAACGCGCCGGCAGGCGAAAAAAGTGAAGGACCTGGGGACGACTCCCGCCACTGACCTGCCGCTGGGACTGCCGGTCGCCTACTGGGACGACCTGCGGCGTCATCCGGCCACCGGGCTCATCCGCGAGATCCGGACGCCGGTCCTCGTGCTCCAGGGGATGCGTGACTACCAGGTGACGGAGGGCGATTTCGAGGCGTGGCGGCGGGCCCTCGACGGCCGGGCCGATTCATCGCTGCGCGCCTATCCGTCGCTCAATCACCTGTTCATGGAGGGGACGGGCCGATCGACACCGGACGAGTATGGCCGGCCCGGGAGCGTGGCGGCCGCGGTGATCGAAGACCTCGCCGCCTGGATCAACGATACAGTCTGAACTGCCGCGATTCTTCCTCGAACCCCGCGATCTCGTCCCGCCAGGATCGCGCCATCTCCCCCAGGTCGGCACCGGTTTCCAGGGCCCGCCGGATCTCCGGGTCGCCGGTCAGGACGTCGATCGGCGGCTTGTCGGTGACGTACTCGTAGGGCGGCACCTTCCACTCGAACCGGTCGCCATGGACGGCGATGATGTCCTGGAGCATCGCCAGGGTCGTCAGGTAGGGAAGGTAGGTCGCCGCGTCGGTCACATGGATCTGGAACCCGTGGCAGACCTCGCCCACCCACTTGTGGAAGGTCGGCTCGAACGAGTGCGGCCGCAGGACCAGCCCCGGCAGGCGACGCTTCGCGAACCGCGCGCCGACCGCCTCGATGTCGATCCACGGAGCTCCGAAGATCTCGAACGGCCGGGTCGTGCCCCTTCCCTCCGAAACGTTCGTCCCCTCCAGCAGGACCTGCCCCGGGTAGACGATCGACGTGTCGAAGGTCGGCATGTTGGGCGAGGGGAGGACCCAGGGGAGCCCGGTGTCGGGGAAAAGCATCGATCTCCGCCATCCCTCCATCGGCACGACGGTCAGGTCGCACCGCCCGGGGCAGCGCCAGCCGATCCCGTCGCGGCGCTTAACCGGCTGGCCGGCACGCCCGACGGGACCGGCGGGGCCAACGCGGCCGGCGCCGGTCCCGGCAGCCGGCGGTCCCATGCGTGCGTTCACCAGGGCGGCCAGCTCGCCGAGCGTCAGGGCGTGCCGCATCGGGACCGGGTAGAGGCCGACGAACGAGGTGTAACCGGGCCGGATCAGGTTCCCTTCCAGGCGGATGCCACCGATCGGGTTGGGGCGGTCGAGGACGACCACCTCGCGGCCCATGGCGGCGCAGGCTTCCAGCGCCAGGGCGCAGGTCCATTCGAAGGTGTAGACGCGGGTCCCGACGTCCTGCAGGTCGACGACCAGGACATCGATCTCCTCCAGCATCGCCCGGGTCGGCGCCCTCGTCTCGGAGTAGAGGCTGTGGATCGGTATGCCGAGCTCGCGGTCCTTGCCATGCCCCGACTCGATCATGTTGTCCTGTTTCTCGCCGGCGATGCCGTGCTGCGGGCCGAACAGGGCGCGCAGATACCCCCTGGAGAGATCGCTCAGGATGCCGCGGGCGGAGGCATAGCCGGAGTCGACCGAGGCCGGGTGCAGGAGGAGTCCGGCCCGTCGGCGCCTGATCCACGAGGGGCGATCGCGCGCCAGGACTTCGAGCCCGGTCAGAACGCGGGGGCGGCGGGGCGCCGGGGCCCCGCTCTTGCGTCTGGCGCCTGCCGCTGCGGTTCGGGTTCTTGCCACGGGTCGTCTCCGCCGGGGGCGGGATACTACCACCATCCGGCGGCCCGGGCGGGCGTGGAAGGGGCCGGGAACCGGGCTACAATGACCGGTATCTAACAGGCTGGAACCGCGGGGCCCCGGCGCGCGTTGAGTGCGGTCGGATGGCAGGGGCCGTCGCTGCCATTCGACGGGAGAAATCACGATGCGGTATCGGATGAGTCGGACAAGGCGTTGGGTCATCGTTGGCGCGCTGGTCGTTGCGGTGGCGCTGGCGGGGGCCGGGATCGCCTACAAGCACCGGCAGGATGCCGGGGCCGCGGCCGCAGGCACCACTCCCGAAGAAACGGTCTCGCTGACCAGCAACAACTCCGGCGCCGACGATTCCGGGAAGACGAAAGAGAAGGCCCCGATTCCCGTGAGCGTTACCGCCGTCGCCTCCGGATCGATTTCCTCCTACATCAGCAGCACCGCCAACCTGGTCGCCGAGAACGACGTGAAGATCCTGGCCGAGACCGAGGGGCGTGTCTCCGACCTGATGGTCGAGGAAGGCAACCGGATCGGACGCGGCCAGGTCCTCGCGACGATCGACAAGAGCGACGAGGAGATGTTCCTGAAAAAGGCCGAGGTCAGGGCCGCGAACGCGCAACTCGCCTACGACCGCGCCAAGCAGGTGGTCGCCGACAACCTCCTCAGCCAGGAGCAGTTCGACAAGATCCGCATGGAGAACGATATCGCCGCCCAGGAACTGGCCGAGGCGCGCTGGAAGCTGGACAAGGCCACCATCAAGGCGCCGTTCGGGGGCCGGGTGACCGAGCGGGCCATCAAGCTCGGCCAGCACGTGCGGCCGGGCGATCACCTGTTCACGGTGGCGGACTTCGATCCGCTGATCGCCCGCATTTATCTCCCCGAGAAGGATGTGATCGGTCTGAAGGAGGGGCGCCAGGTCAGGATCAGCCTGAAGGCGCACGACGAGCTCCGCTTCGCCGGTCGCATCCGCCAGATCAGCCCGGTGGTGGACACCGCCACCGGCACCGTCAAGGTGACGGTCGAAGCGACGGCGCCGCCCTCCGAGGTCCGCCCCGGGGCGTTCGTGACCATCGACATCGTGCGGGAGACACGCGCGAACGCGACCCTGGTGCCGCGCGAAGCGGTGGTCCGCGAGTTGCAGGAGGCGTTCGTGTTCGTGGCCCGCGACGGTGCCGCCGTGCGACGCGCCATCGCCCTCGGTCTGGAGGAGAACGGCCACATCGAGGCGGTGTCGGGGATCGAGCCGGGCGAGGACGTCATCGTCGCCGGCCAGGGAAACCTCAGGGACGGCGCCAAGGTTAAGGTCATCGCCAACCCCGCCGGCCAGGAACCGAAACCCAAACCCGAACTCCCGCACCGCAGCTGAACGATGGGTCTCATCGAGTTCTCGCTCAAACGGCGCGTCACCGTCGCCATGAGCGCCGTGGCGCTCATCGTGTTCGGGATGGTCGCGTTCACACGCCTTCCGATCAACCTGCTGCCCGACCTCTCCTACCCCAGCCTGACGGTCGAAACCCGCTTCCCCGGCGCCGCCCCGGCCGAGGTCGAGACGCTCGTCAGCCGGCCGGTCGAAGAAGCGGTCGGGGTGGCGGCGGGAGTCCGGCGGCTGACGTCCGTCTCCCGCCCGGGGCTTTCGCAGGTGACGATCGAGTTCGGCTGGGGGCGGAACATGGACTTCGCCTCCATCGACGTGCGCGAGAAGCTCGACCGAGTGTTCCTGCCCAAGGAGGCCGTCAAGCCGGTGCTGCTGCGCTTCGATCCGGCGAATGATCCGGTCCTGCGGCTCTACCTGACGGGCGGCAGCAGCCTCTACCAGCTGCGCTACGTCGCCGACGAGATCCTGAAGAAGGACCTCGAATCCACCGAAGGGGTCGCCGCCATCAAGGTGAACGGCGGCTACGAAGAGGAGATCCAGGTCCAGGTGGACCAGGGGAAACTGTCGCTGCTCGGGATCTCCATCGAGGACGTCAACCAGAGGCTGCTGCGCGAGAACGTCAACCAGGCCGGCGGCAGCCTGTACGAGTCCGAGGCCCGCTACCTGGTCCGCGCCCGTAACGAGTTTCACAACCTCGAGGACATCCTGGAGATCGTCCTGGTGTCCAGGGACGGGCGCAACATCACCATGGCCGACGTCGCCCAGGTCACCCGCGGGCACAAGCAGCGCCAGGTGATCACCCGTTATGGCGGCGAAGAGGCGGTCGAGCTGGCGATCTACAAGGAGGGCGACGCCAACACGGTCGCCGTGGCACGTGCGGTGACCCAGCGCCTCGAACGCGTCGGGAAGGAGTTGCCAGCCGGCATCAAGGTCGTCACCGGTGTGGACCAGTCGCGCTTCATCCAGGCGTCGATCGACGAGGTCATCGGCGAGGCCATCGTAGGCGGGGTGCTGGCGATGCTCGTCCTGTTGCTCTTCCTCAAGGACCTCACCAGCACGGTCATCATCGGCCTGTCGATCCCGATCTCGATCATTTCGACGTTCTTCCTGATGTACCAGACCGGCACGACGCTGAACGTCATGTCGCTGGGCGGCCTGGCGCTGGGCGTCGGGATGCTGGTGGACAACGCCATCGTCGTGATGGAAGCGATCTTCCAGCATCGCGAGCGGGGCGAGTCTCCGCTCACGGCGGCCCTCGCCGGCACGCAGGAGGTCGGCAAGGCCGTGGTCGCCGCGACGCTGACCACCGTCGTCGTGTTCCTGCCGGTGGTGTTCGTCGAGGGGATCGCCGCCCAGATCTTCCGCGACCAGGCGCTGACCGAGTCGTTCTCGCTGATGGCGTCGCTGGTCGTCTCATTGACCCTGATCCCGCTGATGACCGTGGTGGTTGGGGCCGGGCCGCGGACCGCCGTGGCGACGACGGCGCACGCCACGGATCCGATCCCCGCGGGCGCGCGGCTGGCGTCTCTCAGGCGGGCCGGGCGCTGGACCGTGAACCGCGCGCCGGTGGCCGGGCTTTATGGCGCGCGCCGGGCCGGGGCCTGGATCCTCACGGTGTTCGCGTTCGTCGCCCGGCCGATCACCCGCGTGTTCGACCGCGCGCTGGCGACACTGCTGAGAAGCTATCCCCCGGTGTTGCGCTGGGCGCTGACCCATCGCGGGACCGTGCTCGCCGTGGCCTTCCTGGCGTTCGTTGTGTCACTCGCCGTCGTGCCCCGTCTGGGAGTCGACCTGGTGCCGCAGTTCTCCCAGGGTGAGTTTTCGTTCCAGGTCGAACTGCCGGAAGGGACACCTCTCGAGGTGACCGATCGCTTCATGAGCCAGGTCCAGACGGTGCTCGGGGACGACCCGCGGATCGAGTCGTTCAGCAGCATCACGGGAGGGGCGGCGCTGTCGCTGACCCGGACCGGCAGCGAAGGAGAGAACGTCGGGCGCATCCAGGTGCGGATGAAGGCCGGAACGCGTGCCGGGGAAGAGGAGTCGGTGGCGGCGAAGCTGCGGCAGCGGCTCGAATTGGGCGGCCAGGCCCGCTTCAAGTTCGAGCGGCCAACCTACTTCACCTTCCGCACCCCGATCGAGGTCGAAATTTACTCGGACAGCATCGAGGATCTCGATCACGCCTCGACCCAGGTCCGCGGGGCGCTCGCCGACATCCCCGGCCTGGTGGATGTGAAGTCGACGCTCGAGATGGGCAGCCCCGAACTGCAGATCACCTTCAACCGCGAGCGGCTGGCGGCGCTCGGGCTCGACCTGTTCCAGGTCGCGACGACGGTTCGCAACAAGGTCCAGGGCGAGGTGGCGACGCGGTTCCTGGAAGGGGACCGGCAGATCGACATCCTGGTCCGGTCGGTCGAGGTCGGCACCGCCAGTATCGCGGATGTCCAGGACATGATCATCGGCCAGCGCGCCGGCGTGCCCATTTTCATGAAGTCGGTGGCCGACATCCGGCTCGCCCGCGGGCCGTCGGAGATCCGCCGCATCGGCCAGAACCGGGCGGCGCTGGTGTCCGGCAATCTCCAGGGACGGGACATGGGAGCGGCGGCGGCCGATGTCCGCACCGCACTGCGGAAGGCGTCCCTGCCCGCAGGGGTCACGGCCGGCCTGAGCGGTCAGGAAGAGGAAATGCAGCGGTCCTTCCGATCGCTGATGCTCGCCCTGACGCTCGCCCTGTTCCTGGTCTACATGGTGATGGCGTGCGAGTTCGAGTCGCTCCTGCACCCGTTCGTGGTCATGTTCACGGTCCCGCTCGGGACGGTCGGCGCCGTTGCCGCCCTGGCGCTGACCGGGAACTCGATCAACGTGGTCGCGATCATCGGGGCCCTGCTCCTGGCCGGGATCGTGGTCGACAACGCCATCGTGCTCATCGACGCCGTCAACCAGTTGCGGGAGCAGGGCCGGTCGCGCGAGGAGGCGCTCCTGGAGGGTGGCATGCTCCGCATGCGACCGATCCTCATGACCTCAGCGACGACCATTCTGGGGCTCGTGCCGATGGCGCTCGGGCTGGGCGAGGGGGGCGAGTTGCAGTCACCGATGGCGATCACCGTCATCGGCGGCCTCGGGCTCGGCACGGTCCTGACGCTCATCGTCATCCCGGTCGTGTATGTCCTCCTCGATCGGAAGGAATACGTCACCGCGTCCGTGACTTCGCCGGGCGCCGGGTCGCCCCCGCGCGCGGAAGAGCCGACGCGTGGTCAGGCCGGGTTCTTCCCGGGTGCACTGCCGGACCCGGTGCTCGCAATGGAAGAAGGCCGCGCCTCCCGTCCATGAACCTGCCGCGTCTTGCCGTGCAGCGCCCCGTGACCACCCTGATGATCCTGGTCGGGGTGTCGATCATCGGGTTCATCGCCCTGCTGCGGCTGCCGCTCGCGTTCCTGCCCCAGGTGGACGTGCCGTTCATCGGCATCGTCGTGCCCTACCCGAACTCGAACCCGACGCAGATCGAGAAGGAGATCGCCAAGCCGATCGAGGAGGCGCTGGCGACGCTCTCCGGCGTGAAACGGCTGCGCTCGACCTCCAGCGCCGACAGCGCCGAGTTCAACCTCGAATTCGCCTGGGGTCACGAGCTGGACGTGGTGCGGATGCAGGTCAGCGAGAAGATGGACCAGATCCGCGCCTCGCTGCCGCGGGGTATCGGCGACATCCTGATCTTCTCATTCAATACCAGCGACATCCCGATTTTCGAGGCGCGCATCGCCGCCGAGGGCGTGGACCTGTCGGCCAACTACGACCTGATCGAGACGCGCATCATCAACCGCATCCGCCGCGTGCCCGGCGTGGCGCGGGTGGACGTCAACGGGGTCGCGCCGCGGCAGGTCTACATCGATCTGGTCCTCGACAAGGTGAAGGAGCACCGGGTGGACATCGGCGCCCTGATCGGGCGCCTGCAGGGGATGTCGCAGAACCTGGTGCTGGGGCAGGTGAAGGAGGGCGGGTTGCGTTACAGCGCCCGCGCCCTCGGGGCGTTCGACTCGATCGATGCCATCCGCGGCCTGCGGATCAACGACCGTGGCCTGCGGCTGTCGGACATCGCGGAGATCACCTACGAACAGCCGGCAATCCCGTTCGGCCGGCATCTCGACGGCAAGTATGCCGTCGCGCTCATGGCGTTCAAGGAGTCCACCGCCAACACGGTGGAAGTCGTGCGCGGCATCAGCCGGGCTCTCCATGAAGACATCGACAAGGACCCGCTGCTGCAGGGCGTGCAGCTGATCCAGTGGCAGAACCAGGCCGACGACATCACCAATGGCGTCAACGGGCTGCGCGACAGCGGCATCGTCGGAGCCTTCCTCGCGGTCATCGTCCTGTACTTCTTCCTGCGCCGCCTCGATTCGACAATCATCGTGTCGTCCTGCATCCCGTTCTCGATCCTGGCGGCTTGCGGCGCCATGTACTTCATGGGGAAGAATCTCAACATCCTGTCGCTTTCGGGCCTGATGATCGGCGTCGGGATGCTGGTGGACAACGCCATCGTCGTCCTCGAGGCGATCGATCGCAAGCACCGCACCGAGCCCGATCCCAGGAAGGCCGCCATGGTCGGCGCCCAGGAGGTCATGATGGCGGTGGTCTGCTCGACACTGACCAACGTCATCGTCTTCCTGCCGCTCGTCGTGGGGGCGACCACCGAGGTCTCGACGTGGCTCGGCGAGATCGGGATCACCATCTCGATCGCGCTGGTCTGCTCGCTGTTCTCGGCGCTGACGCTGATCCCGATGATGTCGGCGCGCCTGCTACGCCGCCGGCAGACCGAGCCGCCGCGAAGCATGGCATGGCTGGAGGACCGCTATGTCGGCCTCCTGGCATGGACACTGCGCCACCGCCGCTGGACGCTGGCCATCGTCATCCTGGGCCTGGTGATCGGCATCGTCCCCTTCTTCCCCCTCAAGCTGGTGGACGCCGCGCCGTTCGCCGGCATGATCAACAAACGGATGTTCCTCCGCTACGAGTTCGCCGATTTCTCCTACAAGTCGGACTCCGAGCGGGTGGTCGGCGTGATGGAGGCGTTCCTGGACTCCAACCGCGATCGGTTCATGCTCGAGTCGGTCTACTCCTTCTTCGGCGAGAACGAGGCCGGCACGGTCCTGACCCTGAACCGCGACGACCTGGGGGACCGCAAGATCAAGGAACTGCGCAAGGAGATCCGCGAGGCGTTGCCGGTGATCCCCGGGGTCCGGGTGTTCTTCGACCAGGAGGCCGACGAGGGGGGACGCAGCACCCATTTCCAGATCAAGTTTTTCGGACAGGACAGCGCCCTGCTTGCGAAGTTGAGTGAAGAGGCGGAGCGGCGGCTGGCGACCGTCGCCGGGGTCCAGGACATCTCCAATCCCCTCCAGATGGGACGCAACGAGATCCAGGTGGTCGTCGACCGCGACAAGGCGCTGCGCCAGGGTCTGAGCGCGCAGGACCTGTCGGATGTCTTCGCCTTCACCCTCGGCGGCATGCGGCTCCGGCGCTTCAACACCGGCACCAAGGAAGTCGAGACCTGGCTGGAACTGCGGCCCGAGGACCGGCAGAACCTCGGGGACCTCCGCAACCTGCAACTGATCGGCCAGGGCGGCCGGCAGATCCTGCTGGGCGACGTCGCCACCTTCCAGGTGGTACGCCGGGCCCAGGAGATCGAGCGCGAGAACCGCAAGGTGCGTTCCGGCGTGCGGGCCACCTACGAGGGGGACACCTGGGCCGACTCGAAAAAAGAGATCGAAGATCTGATGAACGCCTTCGATCTCCCCGCCGGCTACTCGTGGTCGTGGGACGACCGGATCATCGAGCAGGGGGAAGAGAATAAGCAGATGCTGATGAACTTCATTCTGTCGCTCATCCTCGTCTACCTGGTGATGGCATCGCTATTCGAGTCGGTGACCCAGCCGCTGGCGATCCTGTTCTCCATCCCGTTCGCCATCCCGGGTGCCGCGTGGCTCCTGGCGGCGACCCGCACGCCATTCAACCTGATGGCCCAGATCGGCCTGCTGATCCTGATCGGCATCGTGGTCAACAACGGCATCGTGCTGCTCGACCACATGAACCAGCTGCGGGCTGCGGGCGTGCCGCGCGAGGAGGCGATCCTGCAGGCCGGCCGCGACCGCCTGCGCGCCATCCTGATGACCGCCGGCACCACCATCGTCGGCCTGATCCCGCTGGCGATGGGAGGTTCCTCCGTCGGGCCGGCCTACTACTTCCCGCTGGCGCGCACCGTCATGGGCGGGATGCTATCCTCGACGATCCTCACGCTGATCGTGCTGCCGTACATCAACTTCAGCATCGAGAACGGCGTCGCCTGGTGCCGCCGGATCTGGGCCGCCTCGGCACCGGTGCCCAGAGGAACGCCGGCCCCGGCCGGCGCAACACCATCTCCCGGTTCCGAGTCCTAATCCGGATTTCTCACCTTAGAACTGGACGCCGGCCTGTCGCTTCGCCCACGCCCGGTCGATCGACCAGGCGCCGCCGCCCTTGATCATCAGCGCCACGGCGATGGCGATCGCCAGCAGGTGGTACTCGAACCCCTCGCCCTGCTGGGTGCCGTACCAGTTCATGAAGAAGCCGTTCGACCAGTGCATGGTCACGGCGACCGCCATGACACACGCGATCCCGAACGCCGCGACCCGCGTCAGGAGGCCGCTGATCAGGCCCAGCGCCCCGAAAAACTCGGCGACGATGGCGAGGAGGGCGAAGATCCACGGGATCCCCATCTGCGTGGTGAAGAATTCCATGGTGCCGGAGAATCCGTTGCCGCCGTACCAGCCGAGGACCTTCTGGGCGCCGTGCGAAAAAATACCACGCCGAGCATCACCCGCAGGACCAGCGTGGCAATGTCGGAGTCGGTCTTTATCAGTTTGCGTAGCATTGAAGTCTTCCCCTCGTAAAATCTTCCGGGACTGTAGAGCAGACCGCCCGCGGCGGCAAGAGGTGGCGGGTCTCGATTATGATCGGCCGGTCTGCGGCCCGGCTGCGGCAGGCGGGCGGGATCGGCGGAGGTGAAGCCATGCGAAGGAAGATCGACACGATTGGACTGGCGAACGGAATGGCGCGGCGTGGCAGCGACGGTGCCCGGAGGCCGGACCAGGGGCCGGGAGCACAAGGCGTCACGCGGCGTCTGTTCCTCGACGGCGGTCTGAAGGCGAGCATCGCCGCCGGTGTCGCCGGGCGCCTGTCGATCCTCGACTTGATCGCCGCGCCGCCCGCCCCCGCCGGAAAGTCGGCGTCCGTGGCGCCGTCCGCGGGTGCCGCCGCGGCCTGGGCGTTCGACGGCGAGATGATCGAAGAGTCGTACGGCATCGCCCACCGCCTGCGGGACGGCAGCCTGACGATCCCGCCGCTCCAACCGGAAGGACCGCTCCACGACGCCATCGTCCTCGGTGGTGGGGTCTCCGGCCTGATGGCGGTGTGGGACCTGGTGCGTGGCGGGCTCGACGACGTGGTCCTCTACGAGAAGGAGCACTACATCGGCGGCAACGCCCGGAAGGGGAACGCCAACGGCACCGACTACAGCGCCGCGACCTGGTCGCTAGTCCGGCCGAAAACCCCCTTCCTCAC
>JANNTZ010000306.1:0-2519 GCA_031394595.1 Acidobacteriota bacterium | reverse complement strand
CAGACGATCGTCTACAGCGCGGCTTGGGAAGGGAGACCACCCGAGCTCTTCCTCGCGCGCGCCGGCAGCCACGAGTCGCGGTCGCTCGGGATCACCAACGCCGAGCTCCTGGACGTCTCCGCGGCCGGGGAGCTGGCCGTCCTGACGGACGTCAGGTTCCTCGGGGGAACCATGTACCAGCGGGAGGGGACGCTCGCACGGGTTCCGCTGATCGGCGGAGCCTCGCGCGCTCTTCTCGACGATGTCTGGTACGCCGACTGGGACGCGGCGGGCCGGGACCTGGCGGTCGTGCGTAAACTGCCCAACGGCGCGGTGCGCCTCGAGTACCCGATCGGGAGCGTTCTCGACCGTGCCCCAGCCATAGTCATCAATCCGCGCCTGTCGCCGCGGGGCGGCCAGGTGGCGTTCTTCGGGTGGCTGCGGGACGGCCTGGCGATCAGCGTGATCGAGAAGTCATCAGGGGAGCTCCGGATCCTCAGCCGTGGCTGGCAGGAGTGGTGGTTCATGGCTTGGTCGCCGGGCGGCGAGGAATTATGGTTCGCCGCTTCGAGGGAGCACGGATCGAGCGCCCTCTACGGAGTGGACCTCGAAGGGAAGGAGAGGCTCGTGGCACGCTTCCCCGGGTACGTGGAGATCCACGACGTGGCGGAGGACGGCCGCGTCCTGATGACCACCGTACGCTCGCCCTCGGTCGTCATGTTCGGCGATCGGGCCGGCGGCGGGGAACGCGATTTGACCTGGTTCGAGGGTCCCGCTCTCGCCGATCTCTCGGCGGACGGGAAGCTGATCGTCATGACCGAGCTCTCCGAACCGGGCGGGAAGGAGGGGGCCGTCTACATCCGGAACACTGATGGGTCGCCAGCGGTACGCCTGGGAGAGGGAGTTGCGTTGTCCATGTCGCCAGACGGCCAATGGGTCCTGGCCTTTCGGTCAGGGACTCCCATTCAACTCTGCCTCCTCCCGACCGGGGCCGGCGACACGCGCTGCCTCCCGATGGGGAAGTTCGAAAACATGTTCGGCGCGCGGCTTCTTCCAGGGGGCCGGCAGGTCCTGGTGCTGGGGCAGGAGCCAGGCGCCGGGGCGCGGCTCTTCCTTCAAGACCTCGACGGCGGGGAACCAAAACCGTTCACGCCGGAGGGCATCGGCTCGTTCAGCGTGTCGCCGGACGGGCGGTTCGCCATCGCCTCGGTCATCGGCAAGGGAGTGCTGGTCTATCCGATTGACGGGGGGGAGCCGAGGCAGATCCCCGGGCTCGGGTATCTCGACGCCCCCGTCGGCGGGACCGGCGACGGCAGACACGTCTTCGTGTTCTCACCGGGGGAGATCCCGGGGAGACTGCACCGCGTCGATCTCGTCACCGGGCGCAAGGAACTCTGGAAAGAACTGGCACCCCGGGATCGGGCCGGCATCGCGGGGATCGGCAATGTCTGCATCACGCCGGACGGTACCTCCTACGCCTACTCGTACGGCCCGGTCCTCTCGGATCTCTATCTCGTCGAGGGCCTCAAGTAAGGCCTCGCTGCAGAAACTCGCCCCGGACAGGAGCGGCTGCTTGACACTTCCCGGGCCATCGGTTAGAAAGCCCTCGCCATGTTCAACATCGGAAAGAGCGATCGGCTGTTCTTCGAGACCTTCGACGCCATGGCCGGGCATGCCGTCGAGGCGGCCACGGTCCTGGAGACGATGTTCCGCAACGGCGCGCCGGAGCGGGCGGTGCACGCCAAGCGCATCAAGGACATCGAGCACCGCTGCGACGAGCGGGTCCACGAGCTGGTCAAGGCGCTGCACCGGACCTTCATCACCCCGATCGACCGCGAGGACATCCATGACCTCGGGTCGACGATGGACGACCTGGTGGACCTGATCGACGCAGCCGCCAGCCGCACGGTGCTGTTCAAGATCACCGGGGACGTCCCGGATGCAGCCGACCTGGCGCACATCATCCACGGCCAGGCGGAGGAGATCCGGCAGGCGGTCAGCCAGCTGCGCACCCCGGCCGCCATCCTGCCGCGCTGCCGGAAGATCAACGATCTCGAGAAGGAAGGGGACCGCCTCTACCGCGAGGGGATGGCCCGGATCTTCGACTCGGGCAAGGACCCGATCTTCGTCATCAAGGCGAAGGAGATCATCGAGACGCTCGAGGCCGCCACCGACATGGCCGAGCGCATCGCCATCATCCTCGAGCGCATCGTCCTCAAGAACCAGTAGGCCGGGTCCCTAACAGGGACGCGCCGCCGCCGTCGTTTGCCCAGGCGCGGCCGTCGGCGGCAATGAAGGTGTCGGCCTCCCGCGGGCCCCAGATGCCGCGGGTGTATACGTGTGGCCGGGCCGCGCCGGTTTCCTCCTGCGCCCGGATCAGCGGATCGACGATCTCCCAGGCCTTCTCGATCTCGTCCTCGCGCATGAACAGGGAGGCGTCGCCGGCGACGGCGTCGATCAGGAGGCGCGTGTAGGCGTCGGGCGCGGCGCCGCCCGGCTGGTCGTCGAAACGGAACGCCAGGGTCGAGGACCGCAGCGCC
>JANNTZ010000291.1:0-20790 GCA_031394595.1 Acidobacteriota bacterium | reverse complement strand
CGACCTCGAGCCGCGCCATGGGCACTCGATGGGCGCCACGCAGCCCACGCGAGCGAGCGCGGAGCGACGCCGCGCTGCGCCCCGCCACCCGTGACTCAGGAGATTTCAGCCGGGCCATTCCTTGACTGTCCCCGGGGCGGGTGTTAGCATGCGCCCCCTTCCACGGGAATGGATCCATGAAGACGATTGGCATCATCGGCGGGAGCGGCCTGTACCGGCTGGCTGCCTTGCGCGACGCGCGCGAGGAGGGGGTCGAGACGCCGTTCGGCCCGCCGTCGGATCGCTACGTCGTCGGAACCATTGGTGGCACGCGGGCCGTCTTCCTGGCACGCCACGGGCGGGGTCACCGGATCTCGCCGTCCGAGATCAATTTCCGGGCGAACATTTATGGCTTCAAGGCGCTCGGTGTCGAACGCCTGGTGTCGGTCAGCGCCGTCGGCAGCCTGCGCGAGGATCTGGCGCCACTCGATGTGGCGATCCCGGACCAGTTCATCGACTGGACCCGCCGGCGGCTGTCGACCTTTTTCGGTGACGGGATTGTGGCCCATGTGTCGATCGCCGATCCGGTCTGCGCCGAGCTTGCGGGAGTGCTGGAGGAAGCCGCCCGCCGCGCGGAGATCCCGGTGCGCCGCGGTGGCACCTACCTGTGCATCGAGGGCCCGCAGTTCTCCACGCGTGCCGAGTCGCACCTGTACCGGTCCTTCAAGGCCGACGTGATCGGGATGACCAACGTCCAGGAGGCGAAGCTGGCGCGTGAGGCGGAGATCTGCTACGCGGTGCTGGCGATGGTCACCGACTACGACTGCTGGCGCGAAGCGGAGGCGGCGGTGACGGTCGAGGAAGTCGTCGCCCGGCTGCAGCAGAATGCCCGGGCCGCAGAGTCGATTATCACCGGGGCGGCGGGAGGGCTGCCGGATGGTCGCCGCTGTGCCTGTGCCCGGGCGCTCGACAACGCCATCCTCACCGAACGCGCCGCCATCCCGGCGGAAACCCGAGAGCGGCTCCGGCTGATTCTCGGCCGCCGCGCCGACTGACATGGCACTCCTGGTCATCGGTTCCGTTGCTTTCGACACCATCAGGACACCCTACGGGTCCGCCCGTGAGGTCCTGGGGGGCTCGGCGACCTACTGCGGCGTCGCGGCCTCGTATTTCACGCCCGTCCGGATGATCGCCGTGGTCGGCGAAGACTTCGGGCCGGAGGCGATGGACCTTCTGAAGCGGCGCGGGATCGACGTCTCGGGGATCGAGGTGCGGCGCGGGCGGACCTTCCGCTGGTCGGGCGAGTACTCCGAGGACCTCAACAGCCGCAAGACCCTCTGCACCGAGTTGAACGTGTTCCAGGACTTCCGTCCGAAAATCGCCGCCGGGGACGTGGGGACGCGGTTCCTGTTTCTCGGCAACATCGACCCCGACCTGCAGCAACGCGCCCTGCAGCAGGTGAAGCCGGGGTTCGTCGCCTGTGACACGATGAACTTCTGGATCGAGGGGAAGAACGCCAGTCTGAAGCGGCTCCTGGCAGGGGTCCACGGTCTGATCATCAACGATTCCGAGGTCCGCCTGCTGGCGGGGGAGATCAACACGGTCGTGGCGGCGCGCCGCCTGCTGTCGCTGGGGCTCGGATTCCTGGTGGTGAAGCGTGGCGAGTACGGGGCGGCGCTGTTCTCGGGCGGGCACTATTTCGCCGTCCCCGCCTATCCGGTGGAGCGACCGGTCGATCCGACGGGCGCCGGCGACAGTTTTGCCGGCGGCTTCATGGGGCACCTGGCGCGACGCGGGGAGACCACCGAAGCCGCCCTGCGGGAGGCGATGATCTACGGCAGTGTGATGGCGTCGTTCTGCGTCGAGGACTTCAGCCTGAATCACCTGGAGGCGCTGTCGCTCGACACGATCGAGTCCCGCGCCCGAGAGCTGCACGACTTTCTGCGGGTCGAAGGGCCAGCCGGACGCTGATGCCGCGCGGGGCCATGGACCGGATCCTGCCCTGCGTCCCGGCGATCCTGGCGCCGGCCGCGGTCGCCTTGGCCCGCGCCACCGGCGGCCCGTTTGTCCTGCCGATCGCGGCCACCCTGGTGGCCTGGCCGGTCCTGGCAATCCTGGTGGCGCGAGGTCGTCGGGCCGCGGCTGCCGGCGCGGTCCTCGCCTGGGCGGCAACTCTTTCCGCCTCCCTGATCATCATGACGGCGCCGGCACCTGCCGGGATGGATCCGATGGTTCTCAATGGCCCTGCGTATCGCGACGAGATGTTCGGGTTCATCCGGACCGGGGCCGGGCGCGAGGCGGATCCCGGACAGTTCGTCCCGCAGCACCTGCTTCACGTCACGGCATTCGCCCTGCTGGCGGTGTTGAGCGGCGGGCTGCTCGGGATCGCCATGGGGGCCGCGCTGGTGGGCTACATGTCGTTTTATGTGGGGTCCCTCGCGGCCGCCTGCCCGGGTTCGCTCCTGCCGTACGTCGCCGGCTGGCCGCCGTGGGCGATCCTCCGGGTGGCGGGGTTCGTGCTGATCGGTGTCGTGCTCGCCGAACCGGCGATCGCCGCCTGGCGTCGGCGGGCCGGCGGGCCGATCACAGCGAAGTCACGCTGGTGGGTCGATCCCCGGGGGCCCCGTTTCGCGCGGCGCGCTCTGGGGCTGGCGTTCGGTCTGCTGCTGGCCGACATCGCCTTGAAAACGTGGCTGGCGCCGCACTGGGCCAGGCTGCTGCGGGAATGCCTCTCCGCGCCTTGACAGCCCGCGCGGGCGGCCGCTACGATGCGATTCTCCTCCGGATCGACAAGGGACATTCATGCTGAAACGTGGTGCCGGACCCGTCGTCCTCCGCGGTGATCTCGACGCCCGGGGACTGCGCTTCGGGGTGGTGGTCAGCCGGTTCAATGACTTCATCACGGGACGGCTGCTTCAGGGCTCCCTGGACTGCCTGGCGCGGCACGGCGCCCGACCCCGGGATATCACCGTCGTTCATGTCCCCGGGGCCCTCGAGATCCCGGTGGCGAGCCTGCGGCTTCTCCAGGCGCGGCGCTGCGATGCCGCGATTGCGCTCGGGTGCGTGATCCGGGGGGAGACCACGCATTACGACCAGGTGTGCGCCGAGGTGGCCCGCGGAACCGCCGCGGTGGCGCTCGCCACCGGGCGGCCGGTGACCTTCGGTGTCCTGACGACGGAGGATCTCCGGCAGGCGATCGAGCGCGCCGGTTCCAAGCACGGCAACAAGGGCTGGGACGCCGCCCTGTCGGCGATCGAAATGGTGCGCCTCTTCCGGCGCTTGAAGTAATCGATGGGTTCACGACGCAGCGCCCGCGAGTTCGCCCTGCAGATGCTCTACCAGTCCGAGGCTTCGGGAGCCCCGATGAACGATGTGGCGCGGCATTTCTGGGACGACGCCGAGGCCTCGCCCGAAGTCCGGACGTTCGCCGAGCGGCTGGCGCGCGGCACGGTGGAACACCGCGAGGAAATCGACCGGAACCTGGTACAGAGTCTGGAACACTGGCGGCTGGAGCGGCTGGCGATCGTGGATCGCAACATCCTCCGCCTGGCGGTCTACGAGTTCCTGCACGAGCCGGAGACCCCGCCCATCGTCGTGATCGATGAGGCGATCGAGGTGGCGCGGAAGTTCGGCGGGGAGGACTCGTGGCAGTTCGCCAACGGGATCCTCGACGCGGTCCGCAAGCGCCTCGACCTGAATCGCTGACCCGGTCTGTCGATCACAAAACTGTCACCGGTCGCCAGTGGCCGCATCTCACGCGCAGACCTAGATTTCACCCGTCACGATCCGTCTGCCCGCGCGGGCGGCCGGATGTCCGCGGTTGGGCGCGACCGCGAGTCAGGGAGAACCGTTGGCTGACAATTCCGGCGATCGCCTCGAACGGGAGCGTCTCGAGCGCGACTGCTTCGCGGAAGCGGAGGAGATCCTCGATCGGCTGATCGCCGAGCGTCCGGTGGGTGCCGGCCGCACCGGGGCCGAGGTGGGCTCGGTGGCCCGGATGTTCCGCGACGTCCATTCGCTCAAGGGGCTGGCTGCCAGTGTCGGACATGCCGAGGTGGCACGCGTCGCTCATGGCGTGGAGGAACTGCTGGCCGGTCTGCGGCAGGGCCGGCTCCGGCCGGAAGGCGCCGTTCCGGACCTCCTCGATGAGGGGATCGACCTGCTGGGCGCGGCGGTGCGGCAGGCCCGTCTGGGCGGAAACCTGCCGGAAGGGCTGGGGACCTGGGAAGGCCGGGTCCGGCTGGTCATGGCCGGTGGTCCCGGAACCGATGGGGAGTCGGTGGGTCTGCCCCATTTGCCGGCGTTCATCACCGATTGTCTCAGTCAGGCCGAGGAGGACCTCGTGGTGCGGGAGGCGGCCGCGGGCCGGGAGTTCACGCTCCTGCGGGTGGCGTTCCCGGTCGAAACATTTGACCCCCGGATCCGGGCCCTCACCGAGGGGATCGCGAGCCCCGTGACTCTGATCGCCACGGTTCCCGAGCCACCGGCGGCCGGGGACCTCGAGGCGGACGGGACCCGGGTGCGTTTTTGTCTCGTCCTGGCGGCCCCTCCGGGAGCCTCCCTGCCGTCCCCGGAGATCGCTGGCGAGGGACATCGCTTCGAATCGGTCGCGGCAGGCCGAGGAGTCCCGGGACGACGCGCGGAAGAGGAGGCCCAGGAGGTCCGCGGGGTGTCGGAGTCGCTGCGCGTCCCGGTGCAGCGGCTGGATGAAGTCACCGAACGGGTCGGGGAGCTGTCGCTGGCGCTCGCGGGGCTGCGGCGCGCTGCCGCGGAAGTCCACGGGGCGTGCCCCGAGAGTCGGGTCCTGCGCGAGTTCGAACGGCTGGCCCGGACACTCTCCACCCACCTGGCGGCGCTGCAACGCAGCACCATCAACACCCGTCTCATGCCGCTCGACCAGGTGTTGGGGCGTCTGTCCCGGCTGGTGGCGCGCACGGCGCGGGACGCCGACCGCGAGGTGGAGTTCGTCGGGCTCGGCGGCGAAACAGAGATCGACAAACGGGTCATGGACGAGCTGGCGGGCCCGCTGGTGCACCTGCTGCGCAACGCGGTGGGGCACGGCATCGAGCCGCCCTCAGAACGGGAGCGACTGGGCAAGCGGCGGAGCGGCCGAATCGAGGTGCGGGCCCGCGCCCTGGGGGGCCAGGTTTCGTTGGAGATCGAGGACGACGGGCGCGGGGTTTGGCCCCCCCAAGTGGCGGAGGCCGCCGCCCGCCGTGGGCTGATCGCCCCCGGGACCTCCCTGACGATGGAGGAAGCCTGTCTCCTTTTGTTCGTCCCCGGGTTCAGCACTGCAGGAAGCGTCAGCCCGCTCTCGGGGCGGGGGGTTGGTCTGGATGCCGTGCGACGAGCCATCCGGCAGCTCCGGGGTTCGATCACCCTGCGGTCGCGCCAGGGAGAGGGGACGACGGCCGTCCTGACCCTGCCGATCAGCCTGGCCCTGCTTCAGGCGCTGATCGTCCGGGCCGGCGATCGGCGGTTCGCGATCCCGTTGACTTCCATCCGGGAAAATCTGCGGATCGATCCGGTGCGCGTGCGGCGCCAGGATGGACGACTGGTCTACGACCATCCGCGGGGAGTGCTCCCGCTCCGGGACCTCGCGGAATTCGGCGCGCCCGCGGGGACGAATCCGACGGGCTTCGCCGTCGTCGCCGGGCATCCCGAACGGTGCGTGGGAGTCCTGGTGGAGGAGTGTCTGGGCCAGCAGGAGATCGTCCTGCGCCCGCTGGGCCGGGCCCTGAGCGAGATCGCCGGGGTGGCCGGAGCCACCGAATTGGGGGACGCCACCGCCGTCCTGGTGCTCGACCCGGAAGGGCTGATGGCCGGAGGTTGCCATGGTCGGCTTGCCGCCTGATCCGGCGCCGACCCCAGCGGCCGGGGGACCCTGGCTCGCCTTCGTGGCGGGCGGCCAGGAGTATGCCTTGCCGATCGACGCGCTGGTGGAGGTGATCCGCTACCGCACTCCGACCATGGTCCCGGGCGTCAGTCCGGCGGTCGAGGGGATCCTGCCGCATCGGGGTCGCATGGTGACGCTGGTGGATCTGCGTCGCAGTCTTGGACTGACGCCCCGTTCCCCCGGCTCCGGCGCCAGGGTCATCGTCGCTGCGTCGGGCGGCGAGTGGCATGGGGTGGTCGTGGATGAAGTGGTGCGGGTCGTGGGCCGCCACGATCGGATCCTCGACCTGGAGACTGTCCTGGGAGCGATCCGTTGACCATCAGCTGCCCCTCCTGTGGGAAACAGTACCGGCTGGATCCGGCGGCCGCCGTGGCGGGACGGCGGGTGCGCTGCCGCCAGTGCTCCGAGGTTTTCGCCCTTCCGGCTTCCGAAAAGAACCGGCTCGTGCTGCTCGCCGACGAGCCGCGGGAATTCCGTGACCTGGTGCATCGCACCCTCGATGCCCTCGGTTGCCGGGTGGAGACCTGCGATGACGGCGAAGCGGCGTTCCGGTTCGCGGTGGCGAACCAGCCAACGCTGATCATCCTGAACGTCTACCTGAAAAAGATGCTCGGCGTGGCGGTTTGCGAGGCGGTCAAGGGAAGTCCCGGCCTGCGCGGCACCCGGATCGCCCTCGTGGGCACCGTGTTCAAGTCCGACCGCTTCATCCGCGCCCCCGTTAATCTCTACGGCGCCGACGACTACTTCGAGAATGTCATCGGGGAAGACGACCTTCGGATCCGGCTGGCGCGTCTGCTCGATCACCCCGAGGCGGCCACCCGTCCAGGGACGCTGCCGGGTGGCGCCCACGGGATCGTTCCGCCGCTCCTCGCCGAGAGCCTGGATCCGGAGGAGGAGATCCAGAGGCTCGCCCGCATCATGATCTCGGACCTCAAAATATACTACCCGGAAGGGTTCCATCGCGCCCTGCTGCAACGCACCTTCGCCGAGACGTTTCACGAGGAGCTGCGCCAGGCGCGCGACCTGATCACCGGGCGGTTTCCGCGCCAGCCACAGGCGCTGCAGATCCTCGCCGGGGCCCTCAAGGAGGGACTCGGCAAGGAGCGCGACAACGTGGTGCAGGCGGCCGACCGTTGAGCCGGCTTCTCCCGCCCGTGGCGCTGGTGGCGATTGGCTGCTCGGCAGGCGGCCCGCCGGCGCTCCAGGAAGTCCTCCCGGTCCTGCCCGGCAATCTCCCGGCGACCGTCGTCGTGGTGCAGCACATGCCGGAGCGGTTCACCACCCTGCTCGCCGCTCGGCTCGCCCGGATCTGCGCCCTGCCGGTGACGGAAATCGTCGATGGCGATCGGGTCGGCATCCGGCGGATCGGCATTGCCCCGGGAGGACGACAGACACTGCTCGAACGTCATGAAGGCGGGATCGTGTTCCGGGTACGCCCACGTGGCAGCGGCGAGCGTTACGCTCCATCGGCCGACCTCCTGATGGCCTCCGGGGCGGCACTCTACGGGCGCCGGGTCCTGGGAGTCCTGATGACCGGGATGGGGGATGACGGCGTCGCCGGTCTGCGGGCGATCAAGGACCGCCGCGGCCGCACCTTGGTGGAATCGGAGGAGACGGCGGTGGTCTTCGGGATGCCGCGGGAGGCGATTCGGGCCGGACTGGCCGACCAGATCCTTCCGCGCCCCGCCCTCGGACCCGAGATCAGCCGTCTCTGCCTCGGTTGAGACATCAACGGCGCCGTTGCCCCGGACCCGACGGCGACCTATATTCGGTTTCGTGATCCGGCCGGGAGAGGTCGACCCTCCGAGTGTGGAACGCGAAGACCCGGGGGCGCGCGGTGAGGAATTGCGCGCCATGTTCAGCCGGGCACGCGCCTTCACCGAGGAGCTTTTGCGCGAGAACGAGCGTCTGCGTTTTCGAGTCGCCGGTCTCACCCGCGAGCTCGAACAGCGGGCCGCCGAGGGGGCGACGCGCGAGCAGCTGGCGCGCCTCGAGGAGGACGTCCGGGCGGTGCGCAAGGAGCGTGACGAGCTCATCCAACGGTTCCGCCAGGTCGAGGCCATCAACCGCGAGGTCGGCGGCCGTCACCAGGAGATCGAGGCCCAGAACAACCAGCTGGCAAACCTCTACGTCGCGTCCTACCAGCTGCATACCACGCTGAACTTCGCGGAAGTGCTCGACACGATCAAGGAGATCCTGATCAACCTGGTCGGGGCCGAGGGATTCGGCATTTACTGGGTCGAGAATCGGGCCGGTCGGATCCGCCGGATCGCCGATCAGGGGATGTCCGGTTCCGTTCCCGACGAGATGCGTCTTGAACGCGGCCCGCTTCGCAGCGCCGCCGAGAAGGGCGAGTCGTACTACGCCAATCCGCTTCCCGATCCGGCCGAGGTGGATGCCGCGCATCCAATCGCCTGCGTCCCGTTGAAAATTGATGGACGGCCGATCGGCGTGATCGCGATCTACCGGCTGCTGGGACAGAAGAGCGGGTTCACGTCCCTCGATTTCGAACTCTTCACCCTCCTGGCCGGTCACGCGGCCACCGCCCTGTTCAGCTCGAAGCTGTACGAGAAATCGGAACGCAAGCTCTCCAACCTCCAGGGCTTCCTCGACATGCTGACAGCGCCGACATCTTCCTGAGGACCCCGACCATGAGCCAGGCAACGTTTCTGGTGGTCGAGGATTCGCCGACGATGCGTCAACTGATCGTCTTCTCGCTGAGGCGTCTCCAGGGATGCCGAATCGTGGAGGCCGTGGATGGGGTCGATGCCCTGAAGAAGATGACGACCGAAAAGGTGGACCTGGTGATCACCGACATCAACATGCCGATGATGGACGGTCTCAAGCTGATCACCCTGATCCGCGGCAACCCCCGCACCAAGGGGATCCCGATCGTCATCGTCACCACCGAAGGCGCCGAGGAGGACCGTCGCAAGGGTCTGGCACTCGGTGCCAACGCCTACATCCCCAAGCCGATCCAGTCGTCCGAACTTCTCAAGACCGTCGCATCGCTGCTCCAGCAGTCCGAGAATTAGGAGCCTGCCCGGCGGCGTCAAGAATCGCGCGGGCGGCACCCTCCCAGGAGTGTTCCGAGGCCCACTGACGTGCTGCCTTGGCCATCCGGTTTCGGGCGTCGCGATCGGTGAGGAGGCGCTCGATGGCGGTGGCCACGGCGGCGGGGTCATCGGGCGGGACGAGGATCCCGGTGCACCCATCAGCCACGGCTTCGGGAGTCCCGCCCGTTCGTCCCGCGATGACGGGGAGACCGTAGGCGGCCGCTTCGAGAAACGAGAGACCGAATCCCTCGACACCCTGCCGCCCGCCCATGTCCTGGCTGATCTGCACGAAAATCGTCCCGAGGTGGTAGTGGGCCGGAAGGTCCGCGTTGGCGACCGAGCCCGCGAACACGACGTGTGGGCTCATCCCGAGATCGCGGACTCGGGATTCGAGACGCGCCCGTTCGGGGCCTTCACCCACGACGATCCAGACGATACCGGGCACCCGGTGGCGCAGTCGATCGAGGGCTTCCATCAGGATGTCGTGGCCCTTCACACCGACCAGTCGAGCGACGGTGATGAGAACCGGTCCTTCGCCAATCCCGTATCGCCGCCGCCAGGACTCCAGGACCCGGGGTTCCACGGCACGCGCCGCCTCGGTTCCCATCGGCAGCACCTCGATGCGTCGTGGCACACCGGGGAGGAGGCGCTCCACCAGAGCGGCGGTGAAGCGGCTGTTCACGAAGATTACGTCGGCGCCACGCACCGTCCAGCGGATCAACCGTCCCCACGGGAAGCGATCGTGGTAATCGGTGAGGTCGGCGCCATGGATCACGAGGGCATACGGGATGCGCGCGAGACGGGCCACGATCCGCCCGGGAACGCCAATCGACAGGAGTTGGCCGCAGACCAGGTAACGCACGCGTCGGGTCAGGACCAGTCGCAGCATCGCGATTCCGACCAGGAATCCGCGCATCATCCGTCCGCTCTGACCGCGCGGTGCCGGGAGAGCGTGACGGATGACCTCGGTGCCGATCCGGTTGTCGATCTCCGCCTGACCGGGGCCGCGGGGCGCCAGGACCAGCGCCGTGTGGGCCGGGAGACGGGCCGCCAGCCCGTGATACAGCGTCGCTTCCCCTCCGAGGATCGGGGGGAAGTCATTGACCGCCAGGAGGACGGTCATGAGCGGTGGCGGGTGCCCCGCGCCCCAGCCCCCTCGATCACGGCGAACACGATCAGGACCAGCCCGCCGTGGACGAGAAACAACAGGGCCTCACCGCCATCCCCCTGGTGCAGCCCCAGGGCCGACAGGCCGAGCGCCAGGGACAGGACCAGGATCAAGGCCAGGGCCCGGCGCGGGCCGCCGAGCAGGTCGGCCAGGCGGTGGTGGATGTGGTCGCGCCCGACATAGTCGATCCACTGGCGGAAGGTCCGGACGCGCCCGGAGCTGATCCGGATGAAGGTCGTCTGCGCCATGTCGTAGATGAGGATGCTGAAGATCAAGACCGGTGTGGCGAGCGCCACCAGGGGGTCACCCTCGGCCCAGTCTTCCTTGATGGAGAGTCCGGCGAGCAGAAAGCCGACGCTGGCGCTGCCCGAGTCGCCGAGGAAGATGCGGGCGGGGCGTCGAAGGTCGAAGTTGTGGGGCAGGAAACCGATCAGCGCCGCCGCCAGGACGAGGCAGACCGACACCAGGTCGGCCTGACCGGCCCCGTGGGCGGCCGCGGCAAGCAGGACCGCGATGAGAGCTCCCAGGGAGGTCGCCAGCCCGTCGAGCCCATCGATGAAGTTGTAGGCGTTGGTGATTCCGACCAGCCAGAGAACCGACAGGACGACGTTTGCAAGATCGCCGGTGCCGCCGGGGAGCAGATGGAGGCGGACCCCGGCTCCTGCCACTCCGAGGGCGCAGGCGATCTGGACTCCGAGCCGGACGGAGGCGGGGACACCGCGCGTATCGTCGAGGGCTCCGACCAGCATCAGGAGGAGCGCGCCGAGCGCAATCGCCAGCAGTTCGGAATCCAGGAACCCGCCATTGGCCCGAAATCCACCCAGACCGCCACGTCCAATCCCCAGAACGAAGGCGGCGATCACCGCCACCCCGCCGAGCCGGGGGGTGGGTGACGCGTGGCTCTTGCGCGCATCGGGATGGTCCACGGCCCCGCCGCGAATCGCCATTGCACGGACGATCGGCGTCAACCCGTAGGCAGCCAGCAGCGCGACCAGCGTCCCGGCCAGGAGACCGCCGCCTTGCGGGGCCACCAGGGACCAGATCGCCAGCAGGGTCAGCGCGGCCAGGGGCATCGCAGCACTCCAAGAATGACCCGTTCGATCTCATCGTCGGTCAGCGACGGATGAACCGGCAGCGAGACGATCGTCGCATGGGCGTCGTCGGTCGCCGGGAACCGGCCCGGGGCACCGGTCAATCGGTGCAGCGGAAGATGGACGGGCCGCCGGGCCTCGATTCCCGCCGAGTTCAGGGACTCCATGATCGAGGCGGCGTCCGGCACGCGCATCAGGTACCGGGTCACTGCGGGCCGACTGTCGGGTGGGGCGGCGGGACGAGTGACCGGCTGGGCCGCAAAGGCCGCGTCGTAGCGGGCCGCGATCGCGGCCCGCCGTGCCAGGAACGCCGGCAGGCGATCGATCTGCCGGCAGGCGATGGCAGCATGCAGGTCGCCCATCAGACCGTTGACCCGCGGGCGATCGGTTTGCTTCTCGTCGTGACCGGCCAGATCACGCACGGTCCTCACCAGCGTCGCCGCTGGTGCAGCGAGCGCCCCGCCGGGACCACCGCAGGTGATCATCTTGGTTGGCGCGAAAGAAAACACCGCGGCGTCGCCGCGCGCCCCGACCGGACGGTTGCGGTCCGCGGCGCCGAGTGCCTGGGCGCAATCCTCGATGACCACCAGGCCCCGGGAGCGGAAGGGGTCCGGACGGGATGGGATGCCAAAAGGATGCACCAGGATGACGGCGCTCGCCGCGCCGTGACGCCGCACCAGGTCCTCCGGATCGAGGGCCAGCCCCCGCGGATCGATGTCGCAGAGGATCGGTTCGGCGCCGGCGGCGCGTACGCCGTGCAGCAGCGCGGCGCATCCGTAAGCCGGGATCGCCACCCGATCGCGGGCCCCGATACCGAGGGCACGCAGGGCCAGCGTGAGGGCCAGTGTGCCGGACGCCAGCGCCACTGCGTCGGCGCCTCCCGCCAGGCGGGCCACCAGCGACTCCAGCCGGGCCGCTTCAGGGCCCGGGGCCAGACGGCCGGTGCGGATCACGCGGGTGGCCGCCGCCTCCTCCTCCGCTCCAAGGCATGGTGCGCCGTGGGCGACCCGCGACATGGCGGGCAGCCTTGCCGGGACCGGGAGCCTCGCCGGGAGACTCACCGCGACCGGCCTCCGGAATGCAGGGCGACGTCCGGCTCACCCGTGATGTTGATGAACAGGCGCAGCGGCGAGAACCCCTCGGCCCAGCGAACCCGTCCCTGGACCCCGCGAAAGTGCGCCGAGGCCCGGGCGATATCGCAGATCGGCATCGATTCGATCCGGGTCTTGCTCACCTGGCTGCGGTGAGCGCGCAGGGCCTCGATCTTGCGGTCGATCTCGTCCTCGATGGCGATGAAGACGGTGGGCGTGAAGTTCACCGTGGTGGGGCCTTCGTAGAACAGCACGTTCCGGGCATAACGGGTGGCGGAAATGGCGGCCCGGGCAACCTGGCGATGATCCTGGTGGGTGTCGTCGGGGGAATTGACGAAGATGAAGTCCGGGCGGAGCGTCGCCATGGTGCGCTCCATGCGGTCGATGAGCCTTCGGACCGACGGGAGGAGAGTGTCGCGGTATCCGCCCCAGTGGATGCGCCCGGCCCCCAGGGAGTCAGCGGCGCGCCGCTGCTCGCGTCGCCTGATACGGGCATTGCCACCGCGGCTGCCGTCAGTCATGACCAGCAGCTCGATACGGGCTCCCTTGTGGGAGTACTTGATCAGCGTCCCGCCGCAGCCGAACTCGATGTCGTCCGGATGGGCCCCGATCGCCAGGATGTTCATGCCACTGCCTTCCTGGGGACCGCGTTCTCCGGCCGCACCTCGACGCCACAGTTCAGCAGCCAGTCGAGCGCCGACAGATTAGGTTCCCACCCCGGGTACACCTGGGGATGCGGCGGCACGTGGAAGTCCTGGAATTCGACGCCGATCCCGGCGTGCCGCCAGGTCTCGAGATCCATGTAGGCCTGCCCGCCGGAACCGGCGAGATACCGGGTGCAGCCGAAGTGCCGGCAGAGGGCAAGCAGCCGTTCGTCGGCACCGACGTCGGCGCCGACCGGGAGCCCGGCGAGGGTCGTCGCCAGGACGATCGGTGTGCGGATCCCCAGCAGGCCGGCCAGCGTCCTGACGGCCTGCGCGTTGAGTTCGGCGAGGTTTGCAAATGTCCGGCCGAGGATCGACTCGATCGGCGGCAGGACGGCGTTGCGGTGCGGGGCCCGGCCGTAGTGGGTGCGCAGCGCCTCGCGGTGCTTGTGGCGCCAGGGGCCGGTCTCGTCGATGGTGACCTCGCGAAGGGTCATGGGGAAGCGGTAATGAACCGGGACGGTCAGCCACTGCCACCCGCGCCCGGTGCGGATGCGGTTGCGGTTCTGCCATTCGTTCTTCTTGTACTGCACCGTGTCGAGCAGGATGAACTGATCGACACGTGCGATCTTGTCGAAGTAGCCGAGCCATGGCAGGTATTGCGGCTGGTGCGCGGCGAGCCGGTTCACGCCAGCACCTCGCGATACAGGCGGACCACCTGCCGGCCCATCCGGCCTGCCCCGAAAGCCAGCGAACGGGCGCGGGCCGCGGCACCGAGAGCGGCGCAGCGATCGGGGTCGGCCGTCAGCCGCGCGATCGCGACGGCGAGCGCCGCGGGGTCCCGGGGCGGGACCAGGACGCCGCAGCGTCCATCCTCGAGAACCTCGGCGACCCCGCCGACATCGGTGGCGACAATCGCCAGGCCCGCCGCCATCGCCTCGACCAGGGCCCGCCCCATTCCCTCGTTGTGCGAGGGCAGGACAAAAAGGTCCAGAGCAGGCAGCACCCGGCGGGGGGGGCGCCAGCGTCCATCGAGGACGACCCGATCGGCCAGACCGGCGAGGGCGGCCCGTGCCTGCAGCGGCTCCCGGAGAGGGCCATCGCCGGCGATCACCAGCCTGAGGGCCGGTTGATCCGGTGCGAGACGGATGAAAGCCTCCACGAGGTCGGCGACTCCTTTGATCGGTTCCAGCCGGCAGAGTGTCCCGAGGGCGACCTCCCCGGGTCCGAATCCCAGTTCCGCACGGCATGCCAGGCGATCGCGATCCGGCCGGCGCCAGGGGCGCAGGTCAACCCCGGACCGCACCACGTGGAAGGTGTCCGGCCGGCCGATGCCCCGAAGAAGATGCTCCTCGGCGCCCCGGCGCGTCAGGGCAATCTGGGCATCGCAAAATCGCGCCAGGATGCGCTCGGCCAGCACCACGCACCCCGAACCGATCGCTCCGTAGTAACCGTAGAAGAGGTGGCCGTGCGGCTGGTGCAGGATGGCGCGCGGTCGCCCGAGGATCGAGGCCAGGCGTCCGAGCGCCCCGGCCTTGGAGGTGTGCGTGTGCAGGACGTCGCAGCAACGGTCGCGGAGGAGCGCGACGATGTCGCGCAGCGCGCGCAGATCGCTCCACGGACTCACGGGACGGACCAGGTCCGGGATCTCGACCATCTCGATCCCGGTGGTTGCCCGAGCTTCCGCGACCAGCCGGCTTTCGGAGTCCGAGGGGCCGGCCGCCACCGTGACCCGATGACCACGACGGGCGGCGGCAATTGCCTGCAGCAGGGTGCAGTCGGAGGAACCACCGCGCTCGAGACGGGTGATCAGGTGGACGATGCGGAGCGGTTCGCTGCGGATCACCGGACCTCTCTCCGGCCGGTCCGGTCCGCCGCGTCGGTTTCGGCGAGGGCGGCTTCGGCGAGGGCAACGATTTCGCCCGGTTCGACGGAACGCAGGCAGGTGTGATGCCAGCACCGGCCCCGGGCACAGGGTGAGCAGGGTAGTTCGTGCCGGATCACGCGGTCGGAGGGGCCGCGTGGCGCAAAACGTGCGGGGTCGGTCGGTCCCATCATCGAAACGGTCGGTACGCCGAGAGCGCCGGCGATGTGCAGCGGTCCGGAGTTGGATCCGATGAAGAGATCGCAGGCGGCGATCATCGCCATCAGGCCGCGCACCGGGAGCGTTCCCGGGCGCAGCGCGTCGGGGGTGGCGGCGCAGATCCGTTCCGCCAGGGCCCCATCCCCGGGCCCCTCCAGCAGGATGCAGGCAGCCCCGGTCCGCGACGTCAAGGTCCGGATGGTCTCGGCATGACGCTCGGGGGCCCACCGCTGGGTCGGGTACCGGCCCCCGGGATGGACCGCGATCCGCGGCGCAGCGGCCCCGAGGCGGGCGAGACGCGCGAGCGCCGCCTCGATCTCGTGCGGGGCCACATGAAGGATGGGGCGGGGCGCCCGCGGCTCGACACCGATGGCGGCGACAAGTTCGCGGTTCAGATCGAAGAGGTGGCGGTCCCGCCTGGCGGCCGGCCCCGGAAGATTGAAGTACACCTCGCGGCTGGCGCCCCGGAACCCCGCCCGGACCGGGGCGTGCGTGGCGGCAACCAGTCGGGCACCACGCAGCCCGTCGTCCGCGCTGAAGTCGATGGCAAGGTCGAATCCGCCGGCGATCGCCGCCGGAACGCCGCGCGATGGAAGTTCGAGTCGCTGGTCGACCGCCGGGTGGGCTTCGAGCAGGGCGAGCGGACCGGCGGGGGCGAGGACCGTGATGGTGGCCCGTCGAAAATGATCGCGGAGGTCCTGCAGCGCGCCCGTGGTCAATGCCATGTCGCCCAGACGGTCGGTCCGGATCACCAGGATGCGCCGGACCTCGGCGGGGCGGGGCGGACGACGCAGACGCCGGCGTGCCAGAAAGCCCGGAGCGAGAACGATGGTCCGCAACGCGAGGAACAGGGTCCGGGCCGCGCGCCGGGTGCGATCCACGATCATCCGGTCGTGGGGGGGCCGGAGCGTGAAGGTCACCCGGCTCATCCGCGCCGCCTGGCAAAGGCCACGATCGCGTCGTTCAAGGTCCGCCCGGTCAGCCGGGACAGAAGCGTCGCCGCGCTATCAATGAGCCGCTTCGGCAGGCCGAGGGCGCAGCGATCGGCCGCCACCTCGATCGCTTCGAAACCGTGGCGTCTCAGGGAGGCGGCCAGCGTCGCTGCCGAGAAGTGCGTCAGATGCGGCTCGCGCGATCCGGGCTGGAACAGTGGCAGTGGCCGGCGGCGCGCCACGCGGTAGACCGCCCGCAGGGGCAGGTTCTCGATGTTCGGGACCGCCACCGCGATCAGCCCGCCGGGACGGAGCCGCCGGTGTACCGCCGCCAGCAGGCGGGCGGGATCGCCGACATGCTCGAGGACGTGCCAGAGCGTGATCGTGTCGAACGGCCCGGGCAGGAGAGGGTCCACCGAGAGGTCGCCGATCGCCACCGGGCGGTTCAACGCCTCGGCGGAGCGACGGGCGCCCTCGGGGGAGAACTCGATCCCGTCGGCCGTGAATCCGGCCTGGCGAGCGAGGCGCAGGAAACGGCCATCGCCGCAGCCGACGTCCAGCAGTCTGCCAACCGGGGCGCGGGCCAGGATTGCCGCCAGTCGCCGGCGCCAGATCCGATCGCGGGGGCCGATCTGATCTCCCTGCCAGGGTTCGTAATAGTCAGGGCCGTAAGCACTCGGATCGATCGCCCTGGGTGGGACGGGACTGACGAAGACCACCCCGCAGGAAAGGCAGACAATCGCGTGCGCGGAGGGAGGGGTCCCCGCCGAAAGGATTTGTCCAGAGGCCGAGGGTGCAGTGGCGCAGATCGGGCAGGGCCGATCGACGGTGGAGTGTCGCACGGGCGGCGTCCGCGCCGGAGCGGTCATCGCGAGCGGGCCTCCATGGGTCGGGGAGTCGCGGCGTGGTCCAGCAACAGATCCTCATAAGTCAAACGCACCAGACGGATCATCGTCTCCAGGTTGAACAGCTTCTCGGCCCTTTGACGGGCGTTGCCGGCCATCGTCATCCGATCAGCCGAATTGTTCGCCAGCGCCAGCACGGCTCCGGCCAACGCCGGGGGATCGTCCGGGTCGACAAGCCGGGCGCAGGTTCCGTCCGGCAGGATCTCCGGAACGCCGCCGACCCTGGTGGCGACCACCGGGACACCGGCGAAGGCCGCCTCGATCAAGACGCGCGGCAGCGCCTCGTGCCGCGCCGCATGGACCAGGCAGTCGAAGGCCTTGAGGTAACGGGCACCACCCGGGTGATCGCCGAGAAACAGCACGTCCCCGGTTCCGCTGTCATGCCGCGCGGCGATGGAGGGATGAACCGTACCCAGGAAAGCCAGACGAGCACCGGGCCAGGAGGCACGGACCGCGGGCCAGGCGGCCAGCACGGTGCGGGCCCCCTTGTCCGCTTCGACCCGGCCCACGACGCCGCAGACCGGGGCCCCGGGCGGAATCCCCAGGACGACCCGCGCGGCGATCCGGTCGAGGAAGGCGATCGGCGGAATCCCCGTTGGAACGACCCGCACTTTCGGCGAGGCGGCGAGCGCGGGACTGCGGCGGGCAGCGGCGTGGGAGACCGCGAGGACCCGGTCGGCGAGTGCGAGGATCAAGGGATCGCCCGGCCAGCGTTCGGGTCGCGACGCCCGCACGTGGAAGACGTGGGGTGTCCCGGTCCACCGGGCCGCCAGACCTCCGATCAGGGCGGCGCGCGGCCCGCCGGTGTGGATCACGGCGGCTGCGGTCCGGCGGATCAGGCGCGCCAGGCGGAGGACGGCGGCCGCCACGGCGAACGGCCGCCGCAGTCGGGGAAGGGGGAACGGTTCCCAGGCGAGGTCGGCCGATCGGCAGATCGAAGCGATCGGACCCGGACCGGGGAGAAGGACGAGCGGGTCGAACCCGGCGGTGGCGATACCGCGAACAAGATCGGTGAGGCTCGTCTCCCCGCCGCCGTGAATGACGGCGCGCTCCCCGAGAAAGACGATCCGCGGCCCCCGTCCCGACCCGGTCTCAGGCGGCGCAGCGGGCATCGAGCGCCTCCTCGTAAATCGACAGGATGCGGCGCGCCATCGTGGTGGCGCGGTAGGAGGACTCGACCGACTGGCGTGCCGCCACTCCAAGGCGGCGGCCACGATCGGGCCACGAAAGGACGGATCGGATGACCTCCGCCAGATCGACGGGGTCGTCCGGGCGCACGAGGAGACCAGTGCGGCCATCCTGGATGAGTTCCGGGAGCCCCCCGGTCCGGCTCGCGACCACCGTGCATCCGGCGTCCATCGCTTCCAGCGCCGCCAGGCCGAACCCCTCGCGATCAACCGACGGGACCGCGGCGACGTCGAAGGCGGGGAGGAGCCGGCGGGCATCGACCCGCGCCCCGGTGCAGAGCACCTTCCAGCCATTCAGCCCGCGGGCCAGTGTTTCGATCCGATCGCGGTCGGGACCATCCCCGACCAGCACCACGGTGCCACGCGGCACGAAGGACGCCAGCCGGGCGACGGCGTTCAACAGGACGGTCTGACCCTTGTGCGGAGCGAGGGCCGCGACGCAGCCGATGACCGGCGTCTCGGGGTTGCCGATCTCGGCGCGGGCCGCTTCGCGCGACACCTCCGGGGGCGGGTCGATGCCGTTCGGCACCACCACGATTCCTTCCGAATCGAGACCCAGGGCCAACGTCGCGTGGTCGGCGACGACACGCGAGCAGGCCACCGTGCGCGACGTGATCTGTCCCAGCCAGCGCTCCAGGCGGGCATGATGCGGGCGCAGGGTGGTATCGGTCGTGTGCAGGTGATGCACGAGGGCGGGCACCCGGGCCCACCAGGCCGCGGCGCGGCCGAGGACACCGGCGAAATGACCATGCGTGTGGACGACGGCGGGCGCCAGGGCACGGAAACGGCGCGCCAGACGCCGAATCGAGCCCGGGTAGTAGTCTCCCAGTTGCAGAATCTCCACGTTTGCGCCGGCCCGCTCCGCTTCCGCCACCAGGGCACCGCCGCCGGTGGTGCAGACGAGGTGTGGTCGCCAGCGTCGTGGATCGAGATGGCGCAACAACGACACGGTGATTCGTTCCAGCCCGCCGATCCCGAGATCCTCGACGACATGGACCACGACCCGGCTCGCATCGCGATCGCCGATCATGCCGTCGCCTCCACCGAGGGGATGGCGGCGACCAGGCCGGCCAGCAGCCAGAACGGTTCCATGATCCGGATCAACATGAACGTGTTGGTGCTGATCCCGTGGGCCAGCAGGCCGGCCAGACCGGCGCACAGACCGATCGCCAGACCGCGGTGCAACGGCAGGCGGGCATTGCGGAACACCGAGACGAAGAGCCGGGCCTGCGCCAGGATGAGCCATCCGAACGCGACGATCCCGAGGAGCCCGGTCTCCACCAGGAGCCGGAAGTACTGCGCGTCGATGAACCCATACCCGGTGACGCCCCAGCCGGCGATCGGATGATGCAGCCATCCGCGCACCGCGGTTCCCCAGGACTGCAGACGGGCCGAGGATGACTGGTCAAGAGGGATCGGCCCGACCTGCGTGGAACTCGACACAGCCGCGAAGGTGTCGCCGACCCGGTTCGCCACCGCATCGGGCGGAACGAGGATCAGCAGGGCGACACCCACCAGGGTCGCCGCCGTCAGCCCGCGCCGCGCAGGGGAGAGCAGCAGGAGTGTCACGAGTGCCGCCGCCAGAGCGACCCAGGATCCGCGCGACAACGTCGCCAGGATCGGCAGGACGAGAATCGCGGCGAACAGGCGACACCAGCGGGTCCAGGAACCGTCCGGCCGCGCCAGTGCGATCCCCATGGCCACACAGAACACCAGGACCAGGTATCCACCCAGGGTATTGGGCTCTCCGGGCGATCCCTCGAATGGCGCCGAGGGACGCTGACCGGATGGAATCTGGCCGATCGCCCAGGCGGCAATCGCGGCGGCGGTGAGCAGGACCGCCACCAGGACGCGGCGCAGGCGCACTTCGCTGCGGACGTAGTTCACGGTGATGAAATAGACCAGGACATACTCGACGTACTTGAGGAGAAAGCAGATGCCGAGGAGCGGGCGGACGCGCCCGGCGCCGATACCGAGGAACGTGGCCGTGGCGCAGGCTGCGATCCACGCCGCGATGGGCAGGTTGAGAGGGGTCCGGCGGACCGTGCCCAGGTCCTTGTGAAGCGCGGCGCGCGCCAGCCATCCCAGCGCGACGATCAGGAGGACCAGATCGTCGGCCCGGAGAATGAGACTGCGCCCTCCCTCGAGATCGGTCCCACCGAAATCGAGGAGGGGGATCTCGGGTGACAGGAGCATCGAAGCGACCAGCAGGACCAACCCGGCCTCGGCGCTCACCAGTACGGCGAGAAACACCGCAGCGGCTCCGGCAGCGACGAGCGGAAAGACCAGGGGGGCGCGGCCGATCCAGAGGGCCAGGATCAACAGAGCCGACAGGCCACCTGCCCGGACCGCGAGAGTGGAGAAGTCGCGGTGGTGCGCGGTCGTCCCGACCGCGATCATGGCGCGGCCCCGGCGGCGCGTCTCGGAGTGCTTGCCGGTCCCTCGTCCCGGGCGATCCCGATCGTCGGGGGATCGTAGCGATGATAGAGGTAGGCCAGCTCCGGGTTCAGGGAGGCGATGGTGCCGTTCCGGTCGTTCAGGACGATCCCGTGGATCGACCCGCCGACGTTTTCCAGGTGGGCCCGGGCCCGGCGCAGGACGGCGCGCCCGACCTTGCCCGGCTGGATCACGAAGATCACCCCATCGACCCGCGCCGTCAGGATCGCGGCGTCGGTCACCGGCAGGATCGGCGGGGCGTCGACCAGCACCACGTCGTAGCGCGCCGCGGTCTCCGCAGCGAACGCCCGCACCTGCGGGG
>JANNTZ010000285.1:0-15543 GCA_031394595.1 Acidobacteriota bacterium | reverse complement strand
ATCTTCGGGAATTTCTTGTGCAGCACCATCGTGATCGCCGACGTCAACGTCGTCTTCCCATGGTCCACGTGACCAATCGTCCCGACGTTCACGTGCGGCTTCGTCCTCTGAAACTTCTCCTTGCTCATCGCGTCCCTCCGGACCCTTGCAGCGCTTCGCTACTTGGCCAGCCCCTGGATGCGGGCGATGATCCCCTCGCTGACACTGCGGGGGGCTTCCTCGTAATGCGAAAAGTGCATCGAATAGTTCGCGCGGCCCTGGGTCATGCTCCTCAGGTCGGTCGCATAGCCGAACATCTCGGCCAGCGGCACCCGCGAGGTGATCACCTGGGTCCCGGCGCGCGGCTCCATGCGTTCGATCTTGCCCCGCCGCGAGTTGAGGTTCCCGATCACGTCACCCATGTAATTCTCCGGGACGACCACCTCGACGCTCATGATCGGTTCGAGGATGACCGGGCGGGCGCGCGACACCGCATCCTTGAACCCGATGGAGGCGGCGATCTTGAACGCCATCTCCGACGAGTCGACATCGTGGTACGAGCCGTCGTACATCGTCACCCGGATGTCCCGCACCTCGTATCCGGCCAGCGGCCCCGACTGCATGGCCTCCCGGACCCCTTCCTGGACCGGCTTGAAGTACTCCCTCGGGATGCTGCCGCCGACGATCTCGTTGACGAACTCGAAACCGCTCCCTGGCGGCAACGGTGAAACCTCGAGCTTGACGTGGCCGTACTGGCCGCGGCCGCCGGTCTGCTTGATGTACTTCCCATCGGCCTTGGCGGTCTGGCGGATCGTCTCCTTGTAGGCGACCTGGGGTTTCCCGACGCTCACGCCGACGTTGAACTCGCGGACCAGCCGGTCGGTGATGATCTCCAGGTGCAGCTCGCCCATCCCCGAGATCACCGTCTGCCCGGTCTCGGTGTCGGTGCGAATCTTGAAGGTCGGGTCCTCCTGGGCCAGCTTGCCGAGCGCGGTGCCCAGCTTCTCCTGGTCGGCCTTGGTCTTCGGCTCGATCGCCAGGGTGATGACCGGCTCCGGGAAATCCATCGGCTCGAGCACGATGGGCGACTTCTCGTCGCAGATGGTCTCGCCCGTCTGCACGCCGCGCAGGCCGACCGCGGCGGCGATGTCGCCGGCCCAGACCTGCTTGATCTCCTCGCGCTTGTTGGCGTGCATCTGCAGCAGGCGACCGATGCGCTCGCGCTGCCCCTTGCTCGGGTTCAGGATGTGCATTCCCGAATCGAGACGTCCCGAGTAGACCCGGATGAAGGCCAGCTGCCCGACGAATGGGTCGGTCATGATCTTGAACACCAGGGCGGCGAACGGCTCGGAGTCGCTGGTCCGACGGACCACCCCGGTCTTGCCGTCGGGCAGCGTCCCGTCGATCGGTGGGACATCCAACGGCGACGGCAGGTACTCGATGATGGAGTCGAGGAGCTGCTGAACGCCCTTGTTTTTGAATGCCGCACCGCACAGGACGGGGGTGAAATGCAACCCGATGGTTCCCTTGCGGAGCGCCTGCCGGATCTCGGTCGGGGAGAGTTCCTTGCCCTCGAGGTACTTGTGCAGCAGTTCGTCCGAGCTTTCGCAGGCCGCCTCGATGACCCGCTCGCGACCGTGCTGGACTTCCTCCTTGAGCTCCTCGGGGATCGGCAGGACTTCGAAGTCGGTCCCCGTGGAGTCCTCCTTGAACCGGACTGCCTTCATTTCCACCAGGTCGACCATCCCCTTGAAGTTCTCCTCCCGGCCCCAGGGAATCTGCACCGGTACCGGGCGGGCGTTGAGCCGCGTCTTCATCATCCGGACACAACGGTCGAAGTCCGCTCCCTGCCGGTCCATCTTGTTGACGAAGGCGATGCGCGGGACCTTGTACTTGTCGGCCTGGCGCCAGACCGTCTCGGACTGCGGCTCGACGCCACCCACCGAGCAGAACACGCCAACGGCGCCATCGAGGACCCGCAACGAGCGCTCAACTTCGGCCGTGAAGTCCACGTGGCCCGGCGTGTCGATGATGTTGATGCGATGCTCGCGCCAGTGGCAGGTGGTCGCCGCCGAAGTGATCGTGATGCCCCGCTCCTGCTCCTGAACCATCCAGTCCATCGTCGCCGTCCCGTCATGCACTTCCCCGAGCTTGTAGATCTTTCCCGTGTAGAACAGGATGCGCTCCGTGGTCGTCGTCTTGCCCGCGTCGATGTGGGCGACGATGCCGATGTTGCGGTAGCGGTCGAGTGGATACGGGCGGGTCATGGGGGTTTCCGGGGGGTTACCAGCGATAGTGGGCGAAAGCCTTGTTGGCCTCCGCCATCTTGTGGGTGTCTTCCTTCTTCTTCACCGCCGCGCCGCGGTTGTTGGACGCGTCGAGGACCTCGTTCGCCAGCTTCTGCAGCATCGCCTTCTCGGAGCCGCGCTGCGCGGCGTACGCCAGGATCCAGCGGATGGCCAGCGACTGCCGGCGCTGCGGGTTGACCTCGACGGGGACCTGGTAGGTGGCGCCGCCGACGCGCCGCGACTTCACCTCGAGCAGCGGGCGGACGTTGTCCACGGCCTTCTTCAGGGTCTTCATCGGGTCGTCCTTGGTCTTCTCGCGGACCGCTTCCATCGCCCCATAGAAGAGCCACTCGGCGATCGACTTCTTGCCGCACTGCATCATGCAGTTGACAAACTTGGTCGCCAGAGGGGAGGCATAGATTGGATCCGGCGGCGTCTCCCTCTTGCTGACCATCGCCCTGCGTGGCATCGTTCCTTCTCCCGTCCCTTTCCGTGAACAGCCGATCCGACGGCGGCACCGCGGCGAACCGTCTGCCGCGGGGTTCGCGGTTCGATCAGGATTTCTGTCGCTTGGCCCCGTACTTCGATCGGCTCTGCTTGCGTCCCTCGACGCCCATCGAATCGAGGGTCCCCCGGACGATGTGATAGCGCACGCCGGGGAGGTCCTTCACGCGGCCGCCGCGGATGAGCACGATCGAGTGCTCCTGCAGATTGTGACCGACGCCCGGAATGTAGGTCGTGACCTCGATGCCATTCGTCAGCCGGACACGCGCCACTTTGCGCAGCGCCGAGTTCGGCTTTTTCGGCGTCGAAGTGAAGACGCGAACGCAGACACCACGCTTCTGCGGCGAGGCGTTGAGCGCGGGACTCTTGGTTCGCCCACGCATCTGCGTGCGTCCATCACGAACCAGTTGGCTGACGGTCGGCATGTCACAAACCTCGTGGTTCGGCTCCGGACAGTCCCCGGTGCGGGATCGCGCGGCGACGCGCACCCGCTGTCCGAACGACGCCGGAGCTCGCACGGCAAAATTCTTTTGCGCCGAAACGGTCGGATGCTAACAGACCACCCAAGGCCTGTCAAGGCCCCGGGCCTCAGAAACTTACAGAACGGGGGCGAAGCCCGTCCTTCAGGCGACCCCTTTGTCCTGCCGGGCGGAGATAATCTCCTCGACGGTCCGCTGATCGAGCCCTTCGTCCAGGCTCGGACCCTCGAGACCCTCGGGGAGGACGTCGTCCATCACGGGGGGGCCGTCCGGGGCGATCGACAACCGCCGGTAGAACTCCATGCCGGTCCCCGCCGGGATCAGACGCCCCATGATGACGTTTTCCTTGAGCCCGCGCAGGTAGTCGATCCGGCCTGAGATCGCCGCCTCGGTCAGGACCCGCGTGGTCTCCTGGAACGACGCCGCCGAGATGAACGAGTCGGTGCTGAGCGAAGCCTTGGTGATGCCGAGCAGCAGCGGCCGGCCCGTCGCCGGCTGCCCACTCTCGGACAGCGCCCGCTCGTTCGCACTTGTGAACCGGTACTTGTCCACCTGCTCGTCGACGATGAACTCGGTGTCGCCGACCTCCTCCACCTTCACCCAGCGCAGCATCTGGCGGACGATGACCTCGATGTGTTTGTCGTTGATGTTGACGCCCTGCAGGCGGTAGACCTCCTGGATCTCGTTGACCAGGTACTGCTGGAGGTCTTCCTTCCCCTTGACGCGCAGGATGTCGTGGGGGTCGCGCGGCCCGTCGATGAGCGGGTCGCCGGCACGCACGCGTTCGCCCTCCTGGATGTTGATGTGGACACCGCGTGGCACCTCGTATTCGCGGCGCTCGCCGGTCTCCTCGTCCTCAACCAGGATCTTGCGCTTCCCCTTCACCACCTCACCGTAACGCACGATACCGTCGATCTCGGTGATGACCGCGGGCTCCTTCGGGCGGCGCGCCTCGAACAGCTCGACGACTCGCGGCAGACCGCCGGTGATGTCCTTGGTCTTGGTGGTTTCGCGCGGGATCTTGGCCAGGATGGTCCCCGGGCCGACTGTGTCCTTGTCCTGCACCATCAAGTGGGCGCGCGCCGGCAGCAGGTATTCCTTGAGTGTCTTGCCGCTCTTGGGGTCCTTGACGATCGCCTTGGGCTGCTTCTTCTCGTCCGGCGACTCGAGAATGACGGGATGGGCAAAGCCGGTGACCTCGTCCACCTCCTCCTTCATCGTCTCGCCTTCATGGACGTCCTTGAAGTGCATCTGTCCGCCGACCTCGGTGAGGATCGGGAGCGTGTACGGGTCCCACTCGACCAGCAGCATTCCCGGCTCAACCACCTGGCCGTTGCTGACCTTGAGCGATGCCCCGTAAGCGATCGAGTAGCGCTCCTTCTCGCGGCCCTTGGCGTCCTGGATCAGCAGCGCCCCGGCGCGGTTGGTCACCACCAGGTCGCCTCCCCTGCCCCTCACCGTGGACAGGTTGTGGAAGTTGACCAGACCGGCATCCTTGGCTTCGTGCCGCGACTGCTCAGCCCCACCGGCCGCCGTGCCGCCGATGTGGAAGGTCCGCATGGTGAGCTGCGTGCCGGGCTCGCCGATCGACTGCGCGGCGATGACCCCGACGGCCATCCCGAGCTCGACGCTGCGGCCGGTGGACAGGTCACGGCCGTAGCAGCGGACGCACACGCCGCGACGCGACTCGCAGGTCAGCACCGAACGGATCCGGATCCTCTCGAGGCCCGCCGCCTGGATCTGGCCCGCGACGTCCTCGTTGACCTCCTCGTTGGCCCGAACGAGCACGTCGCCGGTCAGCGGGTCGATGGAGTCTTCCGTGACCACGCGGCCGATCAGACGGTCGCGCAGCGGCTCGATCACTTCACCGCCCTCGACGATGGCGGTGACGTCGATCCCCTCGGTGGTCTGGCAGTCCTCCTCGGTGATGATCACGTCCTGGGCCACGTCCACCAGGCGGCGCGTCAGGTACCCCGAATCGGCGGTCTTCAGTGCCGTGTCGGCCAGGCCCTTGCGGGCGCCGTGGGTCGAAATGAAGTACTGCAGCACGCTCAAGCCTTCGCGGAAGTTGGAGGTGATCGGGGTCTCGATGATCTCGCCCGACGGCTTCGCCATCAGGCCGCGCATCCCGGCCAGCTGCCTCATCTGCTGCTTCGAACCGCGCGCCCCGGAGTCGGCCATCATGTAAATCGGGTTGAACTCCTGGCCACTCTGGTCGATTTCCTGCATCTCCCGGAACATCTCCTCGGAGATCTTCTCGGTGACCTCGGACCAGATGGCGATGACCTTGTTGTAGCGTTCGCCAGGTGTGATGGCGCCCTCGTTGTATTCCTTCTCGACGCTGATCTGCGCCCGCCGGGCTTCCTCGATCATGCGTCCCTTGTTCGCCGGCACCACCATGTCGTCGATGCCGATCGACACGCCCGAACGCGTGGCGTAGTGGAAGCCGAGCGACTTCAGTTCGTCGACCATCTCGACGGTCTTCTGATTGCCGAAGTGCAGGTAGCATAACTGCACCAGCTGGCCCAAGCCCTTCTTCTTCAGCAGGCCGTTCACGTACGGCACGCCCTCGGGCAGGTGGTCGTTGAACAGGATCCGGCCGACCGTGGTGCTGATCAGCTGGCGCTCCACGACCTGCACTTCCGTGTGCAGGACGTCCTGGTCGTCATACACGGTCGTGAGGTCCATGAGATCGCCGGTGTAGCGCACCCTGACACCCGCGAGCAGGTCCACTTCGCCCACCTCGAGAGCCAGGAGCGCCTCCTGGGCGGAACCGAAGATCCGACCCTCCCCCTTGGCGCCGGACTTCTGCTTGGTCAGGTAGTAGATGCCGAGGACGATGTCCTGTGTCGGGATCACGACCGGCTGCCCGTTCGCCGGGCTGAGCAGGTTCTGGCTGGCCAGCATCAGGATCTGCGCCTCGATCTGGGCCTTCGGGGACAGCGGGATGTGGACCGCCATCTGGTCGCCGTCGAAGTCGGCGTTGAAGGCGGTGCAGACCAGCGGGTGAATCTTGATCGCCTTGCCCTCGACCAGGACCGGCTCGAATGCCTGGATACCGAGGCGATGCAACGTCGGGGCGCGGTTCAGGAGCACCGGGTGCTCCTGGATGACCTCCTCGAGGAAGTCCCACACCTTCGACTTCTGCTGCTCGACCATCTCCTTGGCGGCCTTGATGGTCGAGACGAGCCCTTCCTGCTCGAGCTTGTTGTAGATGAACGGCTTGAACAGCTCCAGCGCCATTTTCTTCGGCAGGCCGCACTGGTGCAGCTTCAGCTCGGGCCCGACCACGATGACCGAGCGCCCTGAGTAGTCGACGCGTTTGCCGAGCAGGTTCTGGCGGAAGCGCCCCTGCTTGCCCTTGAGGGTGTCGGACAGCGACTTGAGCGGGCGGTTGTTGGTGCCACGCAGAATGCGGCCGCGGCGGCCGTTGTCGAACAAGGCGTCCACCGCCTCCTGGAGCATCCGCTTCTCGTTGCGGATGATCACCTCGGGGGCGCGCAGCTCGAGTAGTTTCTTGAGCCGGTTGTTGCGATTGATGACGCGCCGGTAGAGATCGTTGAGGTCCGAGGTCGCGAACCGGCCGCCGTCGAGCGGCACGAGCGGGCGCAGCTCGGGCGGGATCACCGGGATGACGTCGAGGATCATCCACTCCGGCTTGTTGCCCGACTTGCGGAATGCCTCGACGACCTTGAGGCGCTTGGCGAATTTGAGCCGCTTCTGCACCGAGGTCTCGGTCTTCATCCGGGCGCGCATCTCCTCGGCCAGTTCCTCGATCCGCACCTTGCGCAGGAGCTCCTTGATCGCCTCGGCCCCCATGCGCGCCGTGAACTTGTCGCCGTGCTCCTCGCGCAGCTTGCGGTAGCGTTCCTCGGGAAGGAGCTCTTTCTCCTCCACCGGTGCGTCGCCGGGGTTGATGACGACGTACGCCTCGAAGTAGAGGATGCGCTCCAGGTCGCGGAGCGTGATGTCGAGCAGATGGCCGATGCGGCTCGGGAGCCCCTTGAAGAACCAGACATGGCTCACCGGCGACGCCAGCTCGATGTGCCCCATACGCTCGCGGCGCACCTTGCTCTGCGTGACCTCGACCCCGCACTTGTCGCAAATGACGCCGCGGTGCTTCATGCGCTTGAACTTGCCGCACAGGCACTCCCAGTCGGTGACCGGACCGAAAATCTTGGCGCAGAACAGCCCGTCACGCTCCGGCTTGAAGGTGCGGTAGTTGATGGTCTCCGGCTTGGTGACCTCGCCGTACGACCACGACCGGATCTTCTCCGGCGAAGCCAGGGAAATCCGAATCGACTCGAAATCGTTGATCGTGCGCGCCTTGTCCGAGAAAGGCGAGGACTTGCTCATCGGGCGGAACCCTTCGGTGTAGGGCCTCATCGCGCACCTCCCCTCACATTGCCGTCACCGGGATTGCCGGCGCGCAGCTCGACATCCAGGCACAGGCTCTGGAGCTCCCGGACCAGGACATTGAACGATTCGGGCAGGCCGGGCTCGACCGTGGTCTCGCCCTTGACCAGCGATTCGTAGATCTTCGTGCGCCCGTAGACGTCGTCGGATTTCACCGTCAGCAGCTCCTGCAGGATATGGGCCGCCCCGTAAGCTTCCAGGGCCCAGACCTCCATCTCGCCGAAACGCTGGCCGCCGAACTGGGCCTTGCCGCCCAGCGGCTGCTGCGTGATCAGCGAGTACGGGCCGATGGAACGTGCGTGGATCTTGTCGTCCACCAGGTGCGACAGCTTCATGATGTAGATGTATCCGACCGTCACCTTCTGGTCGAACCGCTCGCCGGTCCGGCCGTCGTACAGGTGGGTCTTCCCGGTCAACGGCAGGTCGGCCTGCTTGAGGTAATCCTTGATCTCCTTCTCGGTGGCGCCATCGAACACCGGTGTTGCGAAGTGCATCCCGAGCGCGTGCGCCGCCCAGCCGAGGTGGGTCTCGAGGATCTGGCCGACGTTCATGAGTGACGGCACGCCGAGCGGGTTGAGCACGATGTCGACCTGGGTGCCATCAGGCATGTACGGCATGTCCTCGAGCGGCAGGATGCGGGCGATGACCCCCTTGTTGCCGTGCCTCCCGGCCATCTTGTCCCCGACCGAGAGCTTGCGCTTCATGGCGACGTAGGCCTTGACCATCTTGATGACGCCCGGCGACAGCTCGTCACCCTTGCGGAGTTGCGCGATCTTCTCCTCGTGCAGGCGGCGCAGGATCTGGACCTTCCTCTCGGTGCGTTCCTCGATCTCGCGGATCTCGTCGATCTCGCCCTTGCGCGAGTCGACCTCGACGCGCATCAGGTCGTCGACCGTGAGGCGCGCCATGGTCTCGTCGTCCAGCAGCGCGCCCTTGGCCAGGAGCTCCTTCTTGCGGCGCTTCTCGGTCAACGGCTCGTTGAGCTTCTTGCCGCGCAGGATGGCGGTGATCCGGTTGCGGTTCTCTTCCTTGAGGATGCGGATCTCGTCGTGGAGGTTCTTCTCCATCCGGGCGATCTGCTCTTCCTCGATCTGCAGGGCGCGCCCGTCCTTCTCGACCCCCTTGCGGCAGAAGATCTTCACGTCGACGACCGTGCCCTCGATCCCGGGCGGGGTGGTCAGCGAGGCGTCGCGGACGTCCCCCGACTTCTCGCCGAAGATGGCGCGCAGCAGCTTCTCCTCGGGAGTCAGCTGCGTTTCGCCCTTCGGTGTCACCTTCCCGACCAGGATGTCCCCGGGGCGGACATGGGCGCCCATCCGGATGATTCCGGAGTCATCGAGCTCCTTGAGGAAGTCCTCCGAGACGTTGGGGATGTCGCGGGTGATCTCCTCGGGACCGAGCTTGGTGTCGCGCGCCTCGATCTCGAACTCCTCGATGTGGATCGAGGTGAACGAGTCCTCGGTCACGAGCCGTTCGGAAACCAGGATGGCGTCCTCGAAGTTGTAGCCGCGCCACGGCATGAAGGCGACCAGGATGTTGCGCCCCAGCGCCAGCTCGCCGTGGTCGGTGCACGGCCCGTCGGCCAGAACATCGCCCTTGCGGACCTTGACCCCGGACTGCACGACCGGCTTCTGGGTGATGCAGGTGTTCTGGTTGGATCGCTTGAACTTGGTGAGGTTGTAGATGTCCGCCCCGAAGTCCTCGTTCTCGCGCCCCATCAGCCCGTAGTGCTCGCCCGACACGCGGATGATGATGCGCTGCGCGTCGACGTAGTCCACGGTGCCGTCACGTTGGCAGAGCACCACGGCGCCGGAGTCCTGTGCCGTGATCTTCTCCATGCCGGTGCCGACCAGCGGGGCCTCGGCGCGCACCAGCGGCACCGCCTGGCGCTGCATGTTCGACCCCATCAACGCGCGGTTGGCGTCGTCATTTTCCAGGAACGGGATGAGCGACGCGGCGACCGACACGAGCTGCTTCGGCGACACGTCGATGTACTGCACCTCCTCGCGCGGGACGAACTTGAACTCGCCCGCCACGCGGCAGGTCACGCGTTCGTCGAGGATTCGGCCCTCGTCGTCCACCCGGACGTTGGCCTGCGCGATGACGACGTTGTCCTCCATCCACGCGGTCAGGTAGAAAGGGTGCGGCTCGTACTCCGGCAGGCGCGCCTTCTTGTTGGCGCGCACCTTCTTGAGGGCCTTTTCGAGCTCGGCAGCCTCGATCACCTGGCCGAGTTCGAACCCCGAGTCCCCCTTGGCGATGATCCGGCAGAAGTCGAGGATACCGCCGTCCTGCACCTTGCGATAGGGCGACTCGATGAACCCGTACTCGTTGATGCGCGCGTAGCACGACAGCGACGAGATCAACCCGATGTTCGGGCCTTCCGGCGTCTCGATCGGGCAGATGCGTCCATAGTGGGTCGGGTGCACGTCGCGCACCTCGAAACCGGCGCGCTCACGCGACAACCCGCCCGGGCCAAGGGCCGAGAGGCGGCGCTTGTGGGTGATCTCGGAAAGCGGGTTGGTCTGGTCCATGAACTGCGACAGTTGCGATGACCCGAAGAACTCCTGGATGGCCGCCATGACCGGCTTGGCGTTGATCAGGTCGTGCGGCATCGCGGTGGTCATTTCCTGGTAGACCGACATCTTTTCCTTGATGGCGCGTTCCATCCGCACCAGGCCGATGCGGAACTGGTTCTCCAGCAACTCCCCGACCGCGCGCACGCGGCGGTTCCCCAGGTGGTCGATGTCGTCAACCCCCGCCGGGTTGCGCCGCAGACCGAGCAGGAAGCGCAGCACGTGCACGAAATCATCGGCATTGAGGACACGCTGGTCGAGCGGCGCGCTGGTGCCGAGCTTGGTGTTCATCTTGAGCCGCCCGACCCGAGACAGGTCGTAGCGGTTGGAGTCGAAGAACATCCCGGTGAACAGCGAGCGGGAGCCTTCGAGGGTGGGCGGATCGCCCGGGCGGAGCCGGCGATAGATCTCGACCAGCGCCTCCTCGGTGGTCTTGACCGCGTCCTTGCGGAGCGTGTCGACCAGGACCGTCCCGATCTCCGAAGCCTGCGGGAAGAACACCTCGAACGACTCGATCCCCCGGGCGAGGACCTCGTCGAGGACCTTCCCGTTCACGATCTCCGCGGTTTCGCACAGGATCTCGCCCGTCTGCATGTCGACGATGTCCCGCAGGGCCAGGCTGCCCTCGAGTTCCTCGGGGTCGACCGGGATCGTTTCGACGCCGGCTTTCTCCATTTGGGCGACGGCGGCGGCGCTGATCTTCTTGCCGCGCGCCACGACCACGTCGCGGCCCTTCTTGTCGGTCACATCGGCGCGCGCCTTGTGGCCGGCGATCCCGGGCGATAACTTCCAGGAGAATTTCTTGCTCTCGACCGTGATGCTCTCAGCCCTGTAGAAGCGACGCAGGATGTCCTCGTCAGCCTTCAGACCAAGGGCCCGAAGGACCACCGTGCCGAGGAACTTGCGCTTGCGATCGATGCGGACGTACAGGAGGTCCTTTTCGTCGTACTCGAACTCCAGCCACGAACCGCGGTACGGGATGACCTTCGTCATCCAGACCTTTTTGTGGTCGTCGCTCTGGAAGAAGGCCCCCGGCGATCGGTGCAGCTGGGACACGATGACCCGCTCGGTGCCGTTGATGATGAAGGTGCCGTTCTCGGTCAGCAGCGGGATCTCGCCAAAATAGACCTCCTGCTCCTTGATGTCGCGGATCTCGCGGGCGCCCGTCGTGGCGTCCTTCTCGTAGACAACCAGGCGGTTCTTCACCTTGAGCGGCACAGTGAAGTGCATGCCGCGCTCCTGGCACTCGGAGACGTCGTACTTGAACTTCAGCGTCACCGGGTCGCCGCACATCTCGCAGTGATCGACACGGTTCTCGTTGGCCCAGCCGCAGTCGGGGCAGGTGTGGCGCGGCGCCTTGGGGCTCTGGGAAATGGTCTTCTTGCCGCACTTGGCGCAGGCGATGCGCAGGTGCTCCAGGCCCTCCAGGCGGCCACACTTGCACTCCCAGTTGCCGATGGTGTACTCGACAAACTCCAGCGAGCAGGTCTGGCGGAAGTCGTGGATCGGGAAGATGGACTTGAAGACGGCCTGCAGGCCGGTCTCCTCGCGATCGACGGGCGCGGTGTGGATCTGCAGGAATCGCTCGTACGATCGCTTCTGGACTTCGATCAGGTTCGGGATCGGGATCGCCGTGTGGATCTTCGAGAAGTTGACACGGGCGATACCGGCGCCTTCGGACGGGGCGGAGGACTGCACTTCCATCGTCATCGGGGTTGCACTGCTCCCTTCCCACCTGCCCGCCGGCCGGCGGACGGGTGGCTGATGTCACACGACACGAAGGCCGTCGGGCCCGCATCTCCACGCCGGACTGGCGCAGGAGCGGGGCCCCGCCGGACCCTGGAGACGGACTCGGATCGGACGGAACGCACCGGAGCGCGATCGCCTACTTCAACTCGATCTTGGCGCCGGCGTCCGCAAACTTTTTCTTGATGTCCTCGGCCTCGGCCTTCGAGACCCCTTCCTTCACGGTCTTCGGGGCGCCATCGACCAGGTCCTTGGCTTCCTTGAGCCCGAGACTCGTCACCTCGCGGACGACCTTGATGACGTTGATCTTCTTGTCGCCCACCTCGGTCAGCACGACGTCGAACGCGTCCTTCACCTCTGCGACCGGGGCGGCCGCGGCCGCACCGGCGCCCGCCATCATGACCGGCATGGCGGCGGCGGCCGACACGCCAAACTCGCTCTCCAGCTCCTTGACGAGCTCGGCGACTTCCAGCAGCGGCGCCGCCTTCAGGTAGTTCTTCACATCGTCCTTGCTAATCGCGGGCATCGTGACCTCCTCGAGTCCGTGTTCTTTCGTGTGTGCGTCGTCAGTGGTCGCGTCCATCGCCCGGGGTCCGGCCCCGCGCGCCGTGCGTTGTCGATCAGGCGTCCGCCCCGGCCGCGGCCGGCGACGCCTCTTTCTTCTTTGCGATCTGGTCCAAGGTCGCCACCAGTGCGCGGGCCGGCTCGCTCATGACGCGCAGCAGCCGGATCAGCGGCCCATTCAAAGTTCCCAGCAGCCGCCCGACCAGCACTTCGCGGGACGGCAGCAGCGCGAGCGCCTTGAGCGCCTGCGGGTCCAGCAGTCGACCGTCCACCAGCCCGGCCTTCAGACTCAGGCCCTGGTGGTCCTTCATGAACTCGTCCAGGGCCTTGGCGAGGACGGCGGCGTCCTTCGAGCTCCAGGCGATCGCCGTGGGGCCTTTGAGGTGCGGGGCCAGGACCGCGAGCGGCGTGTCCTTGAGCGCCCGCAGCGCCATCCGGTTTTTGACCACCTTGTAGCGCGATCCGGTGGCGCGCACTTTCTTGCGGAGCGCGGAGGACTGGCCGACGGTGAGCCCGATCTGGCCGAGCACGAACACCGGCGGTGTTCCTTCCAGCGCCTGACGCAGCGCCTCGATCTCCTGGCTTTTCTCCTGTTTGTTCATCGGTCCGTCCTCAGGCCAGCGCCTCGAGCGCGGCAGTGTCGAGCTTGATACTGGGGCTCATGGTGCTGGAGAGATAGGCGGTCTTCAGGTAGCGGCCCTTGGCGGTCGCCGGCTTGGCGCGGAGCACGGCCGTGATCAGGGCCCGGACGTTTTCGAGCAGCTGCTGCTCGGCGAACGAGGACTTGCCAAACGGGACGTGGATGATCGCCGTCTTGTCCACCCGGAACTCGACTTTGCCCGCCTTGATCTCCTGCACCGCCCGGGCCACGTCGAAGGTGACCGTGCCGGTCTTGGGGTTGGGCATGAGGCCCTTGGGGCCGAGGATCTTCCCCAGCTTCCCGACGTCCTTCATGGTGTCGGGGGTCGCGACGATGGCGTCGAAGTCGAGCCAGCCTTCCTGGATCTTCTGGACCATATCGAGGCCGCCGACATGGTCGGCGCCGGCCTTCTCGGCCTCCTTGAGCTTCTCGCCGGTCGCGATCACCAGGACCTTCTTCGATCCACCGGTGCCGTGCGGCAGCACGACGGTGCCCCGGACCATCTGGTCGGCGTGCTTCGGGTCGACCCCGAGCAGCAGGGCGACCTCCAGCGTCTCGTCGAACTTGCCGAACTTGATCTGCTTGAGGAGCGGGATGGCGTCCTCCAGGGTGCTTGGCTTCCCCGGGACCCGGGCCCGCGCCGCCGTGTACTTCTTTCCGTGCCGCTTCATCTCCGCCCTCTCTGCATCATCCGACGATCTCGATGCCCATGCTGCGCGCCGTTCCGAGGACCGACCGGATCGCCGCCTGCAGGTCCAGGGTGTTGAGATCGGGCATCTTGGTGCGCGCGATCTCCTCAACCTGCGCCCGGGTAATCTTGCCGACCTTATCCTTGTTCGGGGTCCCCGAACCCTTCGCCAGGCCCGCGGCCTTCTTGAGAAGGATGCTGGCCGGCGGCGTCTTGGTGATGAACGTGTAGGACCGGTCGGCGAAGACCGTGACGATCACCGGAATGATCATCCCCTCGCCGGCCTTCGAAGTCTGGGCGTTGAAGGCCTTGCAGAAGTCCATGATGTTGACCCCCTGCTGGCCCAGGGCCGGCCCGACCGGGGGCGCGGGGGTCGCCTTCCCGGCGGGGATGTGCAGCTTGACGTATCCGACGATCTTCTTGGCCATGGGTCCCGTTCGCGGCGACCCGGGGGCCGCCGCGCCTCTTCAGTGCCGTCTCAGAGCTTCTCGATCTTCAGGAAATCCAGCTCGACCGATGTCGATCGTCCGAAGATGGTCACCATCACCTTGACCGTCTCCCGATCCAGGTTGACCTCGTCCACCATCCCCGAAAAGTTGGTGAACGGGCCGTCGACGATGCGGATCGCGTCGCCACGCTGGAACTGGAACTTCGGCTTCGGCTTCTCGGCCGCGACCGACACCTGCTTGATGATCCGATCGACTTCCTCCTGCGTCAGCGGCGTCGGCTTGACGCCGGAGCCGACGAAACCGGTGACCTTGGGAGTGTTCTTCACCACGTGCCACGTGGTGTCGTTCAGTTCCATGTTGATCAGGACGTAGCCGGGGAAGAACTTCTTCTTGGAGATGACCTTGGCACCGTCCCGCATCTCGACGACGTCCTCGGTCGGGATCAGGATTTCCCCGATCACCTCGGTCAGTCCAAGTGCTTCGGTGCGCTGCCGCAGGCTCTCCCGCACCTTGTTCTCATACCCCGAGTAGGTGTGGACGATGTACCACTCTTTCGTCATGCCGTTCACGGTCCTCCCGTCACCCCGCCACGTTGAAGATCAATTCAACGAGGCGGAACAGGGCCAGGTCCACGACGTACAGGAACAGCGCGAAGACGAAGACCGTGACGACCACCACCGTCGTGGTCCCCTGGACCTCGCGCCGCGACGGGAACGTCGTCCGCTTGAGCTCGCCCCGGACTTCCGCCAGGAACGCCCGCACCTTCGCCCACCAGTTCATGCCCGCACTATCCTCCGGATCCCGCCGTACGCGCGCCGTTGGCAGGCCAGGAGGGACTCGAACCCCCAACATCCGGTTTTGGAGACCGGCGCTCTAGCCATTAGAGCTACTGGCCTGCGACCGCCCGCGGCGCGCCGCGTGCTCTACTTAGTCTCCTTGTGCTGCGTGTGCCCCCGGCACCAGCGGCAGAACCGCCGGAACTCGAGTTTTTCCGTCGTCTTCTTCTTGTTTTTCGTCGAGACGTAGTTCCGCCGTTTGCAGGTGGCGCACTGGAACGTGATGTTCTCGCGCATTACTGGACGATCTCCGTGACGGTGCCGGCGCCCACGGTGCGGCCACCCTCACGGATGGCGAAGCGCAACCCCTTGTCCATGGCGATCGGCGTGATCAATTCGACCTGGAGAGCGACGTTGTCTCCCGGCATCACCATCTCC
>JANNTZ010000279.1:0-8593 GCA_031394595.1 Acidobacteriota bacterium | reverse complement strand
CGGGCCGCAGCGCGGCGCAGCGACCTCGAGCCGCGCCATGCGCGCCGGATGGTCGCCCCGTGGCCCTCGCGAGCGAGCGCGGAGCCGCGCCGCGCTGCGGCCCGCCACCCGAAACCGGGGGTAGTTCAGCGAGATGGGACTTGACAGTCCCTCGGTGCTGCTGCGAAAATGCACGGTCTTGCGACAAGTGACATGTATCTGAAAGGTTGACAGAGTGGCCACCTACGTCTGTAAAGTGACCGACGCGACCCGTCGGTGGATTGTCGTCGATGCCGAAGGCCAGACCCTGGGCCGGTTGTCGACGCATATCGCCCACGCCATCATGGGCAAGCACCGCCCGACCTACACGCCGTGGGCCGACACCGGCGATTTCGTCGTGGTCGTCAATGCCGAGAAGGTCCGGTTCACGGGCCGGAAGCTCGACCAGAAGAAGTACCGCTGGTACACCGGTTTCCCGGGCGGATTGAAAGAGGTCGGCGCGCGCCGGATGATCAAAGAGCGCCCGGCCCGCGTGATCGAATGGTCCGTGAAGGGGATGCTCCCCAAGGGCCGGCTGGGCCGGCGCCTGGGGATGAAGCTCAAGGTCTACATGGGTCCCGATCATCCGCACCAGGCCCAGAAACCCGAAAAGGTCAAGTTCCCGGCCTGATCCGGGACAGGAGTCGCTGATGTCGGTCGCGCAGTTCTACGGCACGGGAAGACGCAAGTCGGCCACGGCGCGCGTCTACCTGCGCCCCGGTGATGGAAAGTTCGTTGTCAACCGCAGGCCGATGGACGAGTATTTCCACACCGACGCCATGCGCCGCGTGGTGCGCGAGCCGCTGGTGCTGATCGAGGTGCAGGAGAAATTCAACGTCCTGGTCAACGTGGCCGGCGGCGGCGAAGTCGGGCAGGCGGGGGCGATCCGGCACGGCATCGCCCGGGCCCTGCTGCAGTGCGACCCGGAATTGCGTTCGAAGCTGCGCGGTGCCGGTCTCCTGACCCGCGATTCGCGCGTCAAGGAGCGAAAGAAGTACGGTCAGCGCGGGGCCCGCGCGCGGTTCCAGTTCTCGAAGCGCTGACCCTGCGGGGAGCGCAAGGAGGAGTTCTTTGGCGGCAGTCAGCATGAAGGAGCTTCTGGAAGCGGGGGTTCACTTCGGGCACCAGACGAAGCGCTGGAACCCGAAGATGCGCGAGTACATCTTTGGCCAGCGCAATGGCATCTACATCATCAACCTCCAGAAGACCGTCCAGAAGTTCCGCGAAGCGCTGGACTTCCTCCAGAGGACCGCGTCAACCGGTGGCGTCGTCCTGTTCGCAGGCACCAAGCGCCAGGCGCAGGACATCGTGGGCGAGGAGGCGCAGAGGGCCGGCGCCCCGTACGTCAACGTCCGTTGGCTCGGCGGTACGCTGACCAACTTCCGGACCATCAAGAAGCGCATCGAACGGCTGCGTTGGCTGGAGACCTACCTCCAGAACCCCACCGAAGGGCGCTACACGAAGAAAGAGATGCTCGGTCTCGAGAAGGAGCGGGTGAAGCTGGCCAAGGTGCTGTCCGGAATCCGGACGCTCGAGCGCCTGCCCGAAGCCCTGTTCATCATCGACCCCAAGAAAGAGCACATCGCGGTCTTGGAGGCCAACAAGCTGAAGATTCCCATCGTCGCCGTGGTCGACACCAACTGCGACCCCGAGATGATCGACTATCCGATCCCCGGGAACGACGATGCCATCCGCGCCATCAAACTGTTTGCCGGTCGCGCGGCGGATGCCTGCCTGGAGGGCCGCGCGTTCCACGAGAAGGTCCAGGAAGATCGGGACGCCGGGCAGATGGCGATGGCGGGCGGTGGTGGCCCGGTGGGTCTCGGGGCGGCCAGTATCGGCCCCGGTGGCGACCAGGTCACGCGACCCGTCCGGCGGACACCGTCCGGTGAAGCGCGCCGTCCGGCGCCACGTCGCCGGAGTCCGAATGATGCGGCCGGACCGGGTGGTGCGGAGGCCGCGGCGGGGACCGAGTCGGGGGTGCCTGTCGAGGGTCACCCGGAGCCGCAGAGCGCGGTCCCGGACGGCCCGATCGTCACCGAATAGGCGCGGCCGCGGCGGCCCGCGCATCACGCACCCCTCAAGCCCGAACCCGTCCGTGGCCCTTGGGCCGGCGTGGCCCGATGCGGGCCGCGGGAGCGGAGGCGCGCCGTGGCGGCCGGTCATGGGGGGAAGGGAGGAGCTTATGGAGATCAACGCGTCACTCGTGAAGGAGCTTCGCGACCGCAGCGGGGCGCCCATGATGGACTGCAAGGCGGCCTTGGTGGAGTCCAAGGGGGACCTGGATCAGGCCCACAAGATCCTCCGCCAGAAGGGCCAGGCTACCGCCGCCAAGCGTTCGACCAAGGCCACCAGCGAAGGGGCGGTCGGGACCTACATCCACGGCGGTGGGCGGATCGGCGTCCTGGTCGAAGTCAACTGCGAGACCGATTTCGTGGCGCGCACCACGGACTTCCAGACGCTGCTCAAGGACCTGGCGATGCACATCGCCGCCTGCGAGCCGCGCTTTGTCGAACGCGAGCAGGTCACCGAAGCGGTGCTGGCGGAGGAGCGTGAGATCTACCGCCAGCAGGCCAAGGCGACCGGCAAGCCGGAGGCCGTGGTCGAGAAGATTGTCACCGGCAAGATGGAGAAGTACTACCAGGAGTTCTGCCTCCTGGAGCAGCCGTTCGTGCGGGATCCGAACACGTCGGTGCGCGACGTGGTCAATGCGGTGATCGCCAAGTGCGGCGAAAACGTCCGGGTGCGGCGCTTTGTCCGCTTCGTGCTCGGGCAGGACGATCGGCGCGGCGCGGCCCAGTAGCGGGCGGCACGCGGGGGGGCGGTGGTGATGGCCCGGCCCAAATACCAGCGGATCCTCCTCAAGCTTTCCGGCGAGGCCCTCATGGGGTCACGCCCCTTCGGTCTTGACCCCGGGGTCATCAGTCGCATCGCCGAAGAGATCCGCGAGGTCCGCGATCTCGGCGTGCAGGTCGCCATGGTGATCGGCGGCGGCAACATCTACCGTGGTCTGGCAGGCACCGAGTCCGGCATCGACCGGGTCACGGGGGATCACATGGGCATGCTGGCGACGGTGATCAATTCCCTCGCCCTGCAGAACGGGCTGGAGACCGCCGGTGTCCACACCCGGGTGATGTCGGCCCTGGAAATCCGCCAGGTCGCCGAGCCCTACATCCGTCGCCGGGCGGTCCGTCATCTCGAGAAGGGGCGGGTCATCATCTTCGCCGCCGGCACCGGCAATCCCTACTTTACGACCGATAGCGCCGCGGCCCTCCGCGCCATGGAGGTACGGGCCGAAGTGATCCTCAAGGCGACCCGGGTTGACGGGGTGTATTCCGCCGATCCGAAGAAAGACCCCGCCGCGAAGAAGTTCGACTCGATCACCTATCTCGAGGTGCTCGAGAAGGGCCTCAAGGTGATGGACTCCACCGCCATTTCGCTCTGCATGGACAACCACCTCCCGATCCTCGTCTTCAACCTCACCACTCCGGGAAACATCCGGCGGGTGGTCATGGGCGAGGCCATCGGCTCGATCGTGAGGGACTGACATGTCCGCGAACGACATTCTCCAAGCTGCCCAGAAGAAAATGAACGACACCGTCGATCACATGCGCAAGGAGCTGGCGACGATCCGCACCGGGCGCGCTTCGCTCGCCATCTTCGAAGGTCTCACCGTGGAATACTACGGGACGCCGACCCCCCTGACGCAGGTGGCGACGCTGACCATCCCCGACCCGACGCTGATCGTCGCCCAGCCGTGGGACGTCACACTGATCCCGAAGATCGAGAAGGCGATTCGGGCCTCGGACCTCGGGCTCAACCCCGCCAACGACGGCAAGGTGGTGCGCATCCCGATCCCGCAGCTGACCGAGGAGCGCCGCCGGCAGATCGCCAAGAAGGTCCACGATGTCGCGGAGCATGGCCGGACGGCCATCCGGTTGGAGCGCCGCGACGCGAACGAGCACCTGAAGAAAATGCTGAAGGACAAGGCGATCTCCGAAGACGAGGAGAAGCGCGGGCTGGATCAGATCCAGAAGCAGACCGATCTGCACACGAAGAAGATCGACGAGCTCGCGAAGAACAAGGAAGACGAAGTCCTCAAGATTTGAAGTTCGGACGCGGCGGCTGCCGCGCCGGGGGCCGGGGAGCATGATCGTCGCAGCCATCCTGGTCGCCGCCGGTCGCGGGCGGCGGCTCGGTGCCACGCAGCCGAAGGCGCTGGTGCCGATCGGAGGGCGCCCGATGGTCGCCCGGGCGGTCGCGGCATTCGCCGGACATCCACGCGTCGGCCCGATTATCGTGGTGGCCGCCGACCCGGAGGCGGTGCGCGGGGCGATCGTGGAGTTCGCGGAGCGCGTCCAGATTGTCGCCGGCGGGCCGGAACGGCAGGATTCGGTCCGTCTTGGCCTGGCCGCCCTCGGGAAGGCCGACATTGTCCTGGTCCACGACGCGGCCCGCCCTCTCGTCCCACGGCAGGTGATCGATGACGTCATTGACGCCGCCGCCCGTCATGGCGCCGCCATCCCCGCGCTCCCCACGCCCGACACCGTCAAGCAGGTGGACGGGGAGGGGACCATCGTCGCGACCGTGCCGCGCGACCACCTGCGTCTGGCGCAGACCCCGCAGGGATTCCGGACCGACCTCCTGAGATCCGCGCACGCGCGCGCCGAAGCCGACCGGTACCGGGGCACCGACGACGCGTCGCTGGTGGAACGGACCGGGGCCCGCGTGGTCACCGTGGAGGGTTCGTCTCTCAATCTTAAGATCACCCGGCCGGACGACCTGGTGCTGGCGGAAGCCCTGGTCCGGAAAGAGGAAGAGGGTCATGGCGGCCGCTGAACGATCCCGTCGCCGGGCGTCGGCAGGGAAGCGCCCCCGTCCGCGGACCTCGTCAGGACAACTCGCGGGTCGCGGCGTGGTCCGTCGATCGCCCGGCACCGGCCAGGCCGGCGGGAGCGGGCCCGACTTCAGGATCGGGTGCGGTCTGGACCTGCACCCGCTCCGCCCCGGGCGGCGCCTGGTCCTGGGGGGCGTCCTGATCCCGCACGACCGCGGTCTCGAAGGACACTCGGACGCCGACGTCCTCGCCCACGCGGTTTGCGACGCGATCTTCGGCGCCCTCGGGCTTTCCGATCTTGGGACCCGTTTCCCCGACACCGAGGCCTCCAACCGGGGACGATCGAGCCTCGACTTCCTGCGCGAAGCGGCGGGGGAGGCCCGCCGGCTCGGTTGGGCGATCGGCAACATCGACGCCGTCGTCATGGCGGAGGCGCCACGTCTGGCGCCGCACCTCGAGGCGATGCGTTGCGCCACCGCGGCGGCCCTCGACTGCCCGCCGGACCGGGTTGGAGTGCGGGCGAAGCATGCCGAAGGACTCGGGTCGATCGGCCGGGGCGAGGGCATGTTCGCCCAGGCGGTGGCGCTTCTGGTGCGGGTCTCACGCGGTCGGCGGGGAAGCCGATGACACCGCGACCGCGCCTGCGTTTCGCACCCTCCCCGACCGGGGCGCTGCATGTCGGCAATGCCCGGACCGCGCTCTTCAACTGGCTCTGGGCGCGGCGGACCGGCGGGACGTTCCTGCTCCGGATTGAGGACACCGACGCGGCGCGGTCCACTTCCGAATCCGAGGAGCGGCTCATCGTCGACCTCACCTGGCTCGGCCTGGGGTGGGACGAAGGGGTAGGGGCCGGAGGCGAGGCGGGTCCCTACCGGCAGTCGGAACGTCTCGCGATCTATCGCGGCAAGGCGGACGACTTGGTGGCCCACGGGCTGGCCTACCCCTGCTTCTGCTCGCCGCAGACGCTGGAGGAAGAGCGGGCCACGGCGCGCGTAGCGGGCGGGGCATCGCTCTACAGTGGGCGCTGTCGCGCCATCCCCCGGGACGAGGCGGAGCGGCGCCGGCGGTCGGAGCCGGCGGCGACGAGGTTCCATGTCGTCGCCGCGGCCGGCGGGAAGGATGCGGTTTCCTTCGACGACCTGGCGCACGGGACGGTGCGTTTCCCCTTGACGCAGATCGGGGATTTCGTCCTCCTGCGGCGCGACGGCTGGCCGTCGTACAACTTCGCCGTCGTCGTGGACGACCTGCTGATGGAGATCACCGACGTCATCCGGGGGGACGATCACCTCTCCAACACGCCGCGTCAGATCCTCGTCTACCGTGCCCTCGGGGCGGCCACGCTGCCGCGTTTCGCCCACCTGCCGTTGATCCTGGGCGCCGGCGGAGCGCCGCTTTCCAAGCGTGAAGGAGCGGCATCGCTCGGTTGGTTTCGGGAGCAGGGGTACCCGCCGGAGGCGATCATGAACCATCTCGCCCTCCTCGGCTGGTCCCCGGAGGACGGGCAGGAATTCCTCACCCCGGAGGAGTTGATCGCGCGTTTCGACCTGGCGCGCGTGTCGCGGGCCCCCGCGATCTTCGACCTGGCGAAACTCGACGCCCTGGCGGCGCGGCACATGGCGCGGCTGCCGGTGGAGCGGCTGGCCGACCTGGCGGTGACGCAACTGGCCGCCGCGGGGCTCCTGCCGGCCCCGTTACCGGGCGGTGCCCGGGAGTGGGCCGGGCGGCTGGCGCAGATCCTGGCGGACCGGCTGCCCGGCATGCGCCGGATCGTGGATGAGACCGGCTTCCTGTTCGATTTCGATCCCGCCCGGAGCCTCGCCGATCCCCGGATCGCGGCGGTTCTCCGCGAACCCGGGTCGCGGCGGGTCATCGAGGCCCTGGATCGGCGGATCGGCGCCGCGCCCCTCGATGCGCCGCGCTTCCAGATGATCGTGGACGAGGTGCGGCGGGAGTGCGGCGTCAAGGGGAAGGACCTGTTCCACCCGATCCGGATCGCCCTCACCGGGGCGGCGTCCGGGCCTGAACTCGTCAAGTTGCTGCCGGTGATCGAGACCGGCAGCCGACTGCCCTTGCCGCGCCCGATCGCCTCCTGCGCCTCCCGCGTGCGGGCCCTGATCGCGGCGACGGCAATCGATCGAGTATGAGCGGGATCGTGTACGGGATCCACCCGGTGCTCGAGCTGCTGAGGGCCGACCCGCATCGAGTCACCCGCGTCCTGATCGCGGCCGGGCGCCGCGACGCGAAGGTGGCGGCGCTGATCGAGGCGGCGCGTGTCGCCCGCGTCCCGGTCCAGCCCCAGCCGTCGATCGCCCTCGACCGGCTGGCCGGTGCGGCCCGGCACCAGGGAGTGGTCGCAATAGTGGCCACACTCGGGTACGCCGAGCCCGAGGCGGTCCTGAAACGCGCCTCGAGTCCGCCGCTTCTCGTGGTGCTGGATGGGGTGGAGGATCCCCGCAATCTGGGGGCGGTCATCCGGGCCGCAGCGGCGGCCGGGGCGGACGGCCTGTTCGTACCGGATCGTCGTGCCGCCGGCCTCACCCCGGCCGCCGTCAAGACGGCAGCGGGGGCGGCCGAGTCGCTGCCGATCGCCCGCATTGGCAACGTGGTCGCGTTTCTGAAGTCCTTGAAGGAACGTGGGATCTGGGTGGCCGGTCTCGATCCGGAAGGGACCACGGCCTGGAGCGATTTCGACCTGACAGTTCCCCTCGCCCTGGTCCTCGGGACGGAGGGGAAGGGGATCCGGCGACTGGCGCGCGAAACCTGCGACATCGTCCTGTCGATCCCCCTCGCCGCCGGGGTGCAGTCGCTGAACCTGTCGGTGGCGGCAGGAGTCGTTCTTTATGAGGCAGTGCGCCAGAGACGGCGCCCCGGTGGTGTCTCCGGAGAGTCGCGACCGGGAAGCGAGGAGGAATGAGCCTCTCCGGGCGGGGGTGGTGCCGGCCCGGCAATATTTTTTTAATTCCGGGTGTTGCAGGACTTGTGCCGCCATGCTAACATCCCGATTTCGTCATGCTGGCGTAGCTCAGCGGGTAGAGCAGCTGATTTGTAATCAGCCGGTCAGGGGTTCAAATCCCTTCGCCAGCTCCAACCCGTCTGAGCGGTTTTTTGTCTTTGTGCCGCGGTGTCGCGCTGGGGGCGCACGACGGCGCGCCGTGGGGAGATTCCCGAGTGGTCAAAGGGAGCAGACTGTAAATCTGCCGCCGTGTGCTTCGGAGGTTCGAATCCTCCTCTCCCCACCAGCGGCCGAAGCTCTGGAGCAGTACACCGCGGTGCGGTGAGGATGAGATGCCGACGGGGGCGGGACGTGCCCGGTCGGCAGTTGAGATCAAGGGCGGGAGTAGCTCAGGGGTAGAGCATCAGCCTTCCAAGCTGAGGGTCGCGGGTTCGAATCCCGTTTCCCGCTCCACGGAACTTGGCCGGGCCCACGTGGCTCAGTGGTAGAGCACTTCCTTGGTAAGGAAGGGGTCACCGGTTCGATCCCGGTCGTGGGCTCCACCCCGTTGTCAGGCGAGGCGAGCACGGTGCGGGACGGAAAATCTGAAAGCGCCGGGGATGCGGATGGCGGCAGGGCCGTCATCCGGTCGCGACGAACGGTAGCCGGAGGGACGCGATGAGCAAGGAGAAGTTTCAGAGGACGAAGCCGCACGTGAACGTCGGGACGATTGGTCACGTGGACCATGGGAAGACGACGTTGACGTCGGCGATCACGATGGTGCTGCACAAGAAATTCCCGAAGAT
>JANNTZ010000276.1:0-2046 GCA_031394595.1 Acidobacteriota bacterium | reverse complement strand
CGCCGGTCACCGCGTCGATCATCTCCAGGATGTACGGGACATCCTCCGGGTCCTGCACCCCGCCGACCATCTGGAAATGCTTCGTGGACCAGAGGTACGACGCCGCCACCTCGAACAACGCACGCCGGTCGGTGGAAGCATCGGTCGGGAAGACCGTGGACCAGATCACCTTGATGGGCGGCAGCGCATCGGCCAGGTAGGTGCTGAGCGCCAGGTCGGCGAAGGTGGACGGTTTGTGAGCGCCGGTCTTCTCGTCCATGGTGAACGAAGCCTGGCCGTCGGTCATGTGATGCATCTGCACGCCGTCGATCACCGCGTCGTTCTTCCCATCGCGGGAGGCCAGGGTGAATCGCCGCGGGGCCGACTTGATGCAGCGCTCGACCAGGTCCGGCTTGATGTAAGCGACGCCGCGCTCCCGGTCGACCTTCTGCCCGTGCTCCTCGAGGATGTCCAGCGCCGTCTTGCTCTCGTAGCAGACCCCATTGGTTTCCAGGAGGCGGAGCGACGCCTCGTGGATCATCTTGATCTCGCGGTCGCCCAGGATGCGGAGTTCGGGGCGCACGATCATGGTCAGTTCCAGGAGAAACGACTGTCGGTCCGGATGAGACGCACGCTCCGGATCCGCGTCGTCACGACCCGGTTGCCGAACTCGAGGAAGAGCCCGGGCCCGGCAACGAAGTCGGTCTTGATGGCGCTGCCGCCGAAGGTGCAGCCACTGATGCCGACCGTCGCGGGAGACATCCCCTCGCGATCGAACCAGCCGCCGGTGACGCAGAACCGGCCGTCACCCAGCGCCAAAATGGAGTATCGGGAGTTGCGGGTTTCGACGACGAGCCAGTCGCCGTTCCGGAGGTCGGAACGCCGGATCCCTTGGAGGCGGGCCGCCCCTTCGGTCAGCCTGCCGAGCGTGCGGACGAGGCCGGTTGCCCTGCCCCCCTGCCCGCCAAGCGTGTCCGTGGACATCCAGGCTCTCCGCCCTGAGGCCCCAAGGATAGCCCCAAGTCGGGTCTGGATCCAAGCGGCAAGGGCGTTCGCCGGCAGGTGCCCGGCGGCCCGCGCCGGCCGCTACCGGAACGACCAGGTGGTCCCGAACACCTGGGTCTCCTGCCAGGCGCCGGCGATGAGGTCACTTCTCAGAAGGTAATAGATTGCCAACGCGGCGTGGTCATTCAGCGGGCGCTGAATACCGAGCTGGACCCGGTTCTGGCCGTAAGCGTCCCTGACGCTGTCGTAGTATCCCTCGACCGAGACGCCGAACTCCCACTTCGATGATCCCAGCGGTCGTTTGACCTCGGGGCGCAGGCGATAGCGCCAGAACCCGACCCGGTCCTCGATCTCGCGGTACTCGACCACCCCGCGGACCGTCCAGCGCCACGGGCCGGTCTTGCCGGCGGCCCAGCGGCCGACAAGGAGATACCGGTCCTCGCTGATGAAACGGGATGCGGCCGCCCGCTGTTCCTGGTACTTCAGCCCCGGTCCCCACGCGAACCGCTTGCCGGCCTCCATCATGAGGACCGCCTCGACATTCCAGAGGTTGATGTCGCCCCCCTCGAACAGACGCGTTTCGGCCTTCGACTCGATCGTCCCGATGCCGGTCTTGACCGTCCCCGTGAAGGCGTTCCACCACTGCGCCGGGTCTTCGGCGCGGGCCACCGCCGGGGAAAGCAGCACAAGCGCCCCGGCAATCAGCGATGACCGGAAGCGCACGGAATACCGCGGGGAGAATTGACCTGCGCCGGCCGGATGTGTCATGGATCTCCGCTTCATCACGAGTTCCCGAAAGAGGGCGCATGATACGACGGGCGGCGGTGGCGCGAAACAGGGGGGCGGCCGCGACGGCCACGCTGCCCATTCTTGCGGCGGCCGTGCTGATCGCGGTCCTGGCGATCGCGCCGCCCCCGGCATTCGCCGGCGGGGGTTACGAGCACACCCTCGTCGGCAACGCGGCCGATGTCGCGATGCCGGTCGCCGCGGGGCTGGCGCTGATGGGGGGCGGCACCGACGTGGACGACGCCTTCCGCTGGATGATCGCCAAGTCCGGCGGCG
>JANNTZ010000252.1:0-7204 GCA_031394595.1 Acidobacteriota bacterium | reverse complement strand
TGGCGCTGGCAGGTCTTCTCCGGCGAAGCCGCGCCAAGCGCCTACAACAAAGCATGGTGGGACCTGCGGCTCAAGTACCAGGGGGTCACGCCGCCGGTGGCGCGCAGCGAATCGGACTTCGACCCGGGCGCCAAGTACCACGTGCCTGGAAACGTCTCCTACACGCGCTACTTTCTGGCGCACATCCTGCAGTTCCAGTTCCACCGGGCGCTGTGTCGCGAGGCCGGCTACAAGGGGCCGCTGCACCTCTGCTCGGTCTACGACAACCGGGCGGCGGGCGCGAAACTCGAAGCGATGCTCGAAATGGGCGCCAGCCGGCCGTGGCCGGAGGCGCTCTACGCCGTGACCGGCGAGCGCCAGATGGACGCGACGGCGATGCTCGACTACTTCGCGCCGCTCAAGGCGTACCTGGACGAGCAGAACCGCGGCCGCAAGGTCGGCTGGTAGCCGGCGTCGCGCCGGCCGGGGTCAGGGTCGCGCCGGCGCGAGCCGGGTCAGGACGACGCCGGTCACGATGCAGGCGGCGCCGGCCCCGATCCCGGTGGAGATCCGATCGTCGAGCAGCCAGACACCGAACAGGATGCCGACCAGCGGCACCAGGTTGGAATAGATGGCGGTGCGGACGTTGCCGACCTGCTTCACCGATCGGTACCAGATGACGTACGAGACGACGAGAGCGAAGACGAACGAATAGACCAGTCCGGCCCAGGCCAGACCCGACACCGATCTCCAGTCCTGGCGGACCACATCCGGCAGTGCCGGCGGCACAAGAAACAGCGTGCCGATGGCGAGCGTGACGGCGGTGACCCGCAGCGGCGAGTAACGCTCCAGCAGGTGGCGGGCCAGCACCGTGTAGGTGGACCAGCAGATCACCGCCGCGAAGATCAGCGCGTTGCCGAGGACCGCCGACGACGGTGAGGCGGCGCCGGCCACCGACGACGGAGATGCCGCCGAGCCGCCCGCCCCGCCGCTCACGATCAGCCAGACTCCCGTGAAGCCGAGAAGCGCCCCGATCGCCGCCATCAAGGGCACCCGCTCGTGCCCCGCCAGACGCGACAGGATGGCGACGACCAGCGGCGTGCTGGCGAACAGGAGTGACGCACTGGAGGCGCTGGTCCGCGCCAGCCCTTCGATGAAGCAGATCTGGTAGAGAGTGTGCCCGACCAGTCCGAGGAGCACGATCCGGCGCAGGTCGGCACGGTCGATGGCGATCGATCCCTCGCGATGCCGCGCCAGAGCCAGGAGCACGATCGAGGCGCACAGGAAGCGGACCAGGTTGTAGGCGAGCGGCGCCACTTCGCGCAGGCCGACCTTTACCACCGTCATGTTGAAACCCCAGAACAGGACGGCGGCCAGCAGCTCGACATCGGTGCGCGAAAAGCGGCGGGCGGTGGTCATGGTGGCCGGCGGTTATACCACGCTCCAGCCGCGGACCTCCGGCTATACTGGGCGGCCGTATGACGATGACCTTCGCAGAGCCCCGGTTCCAGCGGGAGCGGGACACCATGGCGGCGATGATCGTCATCTATTGCCGCGGGCTTCACGGCTGCGCCGGGGGTTTGTGCGAGCCCTGCTCCGAGGTCCTGACCTATGCCGAGCAGCGGCTCGAGAAGTGCCTTTTCCCGGGGAGCAAGCCGACCTGTGCCAGCTGCCCGGTGCACTGTTACCGCCCGGACATGCGGACGCAGGTCAAGGACATCATGCGCTACGCCGGACCACGCATGCTTTACCGCCATCCCTGGCTCGCCCTGCGTCACTACCTCGATGGCATGAACAAGGGGCCATTCGTCCGGAGGCACACGGCATGAGCGCAGGGGCGCGGCGGATGGCGGCGTGGTCGAGGGCCGCCCGACCAGGCATCGTGGCGATCGCCCTTCTCCTGGGCGCCAGCCTGCCCGCCTGCCTCCATCTCGTCGCCCCCTATGACGATCAGACGGAACGCGAGACCTTCGCCGCCGCCCGCGCGGTCGACCTGTTCTACGGCGGGATCCTCGAGGCGAGGTCCGACGCCCGCCGCTATGCGAAGTTCTCCGACCGCTACGTGCAGGTCGAAGCCGAACTCCGCGGCCTGGTTTTGCGCAACGAGGTCCGGCCGCTCAACGAGGACTCGGTGGAAATCGCCCACAACATCCTGACGCTCTGGCAGCAGGCCAAGGACCGGCATCAGAAGAGCGACGGGTACGAGAATGGTGCGGCGCGCCTCGATCGCGATCGCTTCGCGCGTCTGTTCCGCTACGCGCTGGCCGCCGAGCGGGCCAAACCGGGTGGCGACGGCGCCGCGGACGAGGGCGGCGCCGCGGTCGGGATCGACCCCGACGCGATGGACAGCAGGTCACCGGGCGGGCGCTGATGCCGATCGATCTCGACGATCTGCTCAATGAGATGACGCGCGCCGCCGGTGGCGTCCTGGCGAAAGAATCGCGCCGTGTCCGGGCGGCGATCGCCGGTGTTCTGCGGGATCAGAAAGATGCGATTGCGGCGATCGTCGCGGCGCGGCAGGCCGGCGAGATCGATGACGCGGAGATGCAGGTCCAGCTGCGGAGCGAGCGTCTGGCGTTCAGCGCCGGCCTGGCGATGGCGCGGGTCGCCGGCAAGAGCGCGGCGCAGAAGGCGGCGAACGCGGCCTTCGCGGTCATCGTCAAGGCGTTGCGGGTCGCGGTCGGGTAGACACTCTCTCCTCGCCCGGGGACCGTCCGGGCGGAATGGTTCAGACCCGGACGAGCCGCAGCGGCGATCCGGTCTTCTCGACGGCCGGCCAGCCGATCACCCGCAGGACCAGAAGGGTCGCGTCGTCGGCCGGTTCGGCGCCACCGCGGTGCGCCTGGTAGGCCTGCTCGACCCGGCTCAGGAGATCGCAACCCCCGGCGCCACCCCCCGGCCCCGCCGCGGCCAGGACCGATTCCAGCCGCTCCCCGCCGAACGGCGTCCCACCGGCATCCTCGGCATCGGTCAGGCCGTCGGTGTAGACGAACAGGCGATCCCCCTCGACCAGCGGGATGCGTTTCTCCTCGTAGTGTCCACCGGACATGAGCCCCACCGGCCGGCCGGTCGGTTCGAGCCGGGCGGTCCGCCCGTCAGCCCCCACCAGGTAGGGGCTCTCGTGGCCGGCGTTGACGTAACGCAGCTCGCGCCGCACCGGATCGACGACGCAGAGAAACAACGTGACATAGACCTCCGACGGCGTGCTGGCTTCGATGTCGTGGTCGAGCGAGGTCGCAAACTCGGACAAATCGCCCTCGACCGGCACGCGGGCCCGCAGCGTCGCCTGCAGGTTCGCCATGAGCAGCGCCGCCGGCAGCCCCTTGCCTGATACGTCGCCCATGACCATCGCGAGCGACCCGTCCGGCAGCCCGAAATAATTAAAGAAGTCCCCACCCAGCTCGCGGGCCGGGATCGACAACCCCTCGACCTCGGCGAAGGCACAGCGGTGCGGGGATTTCGGCAGCAATTCCGCCTGGATACGCCGGCAGAGTTCGAGCTCCTTCCGCAGCCGCTCCTGCGCGACAAGGCGCTGCTGGTTGCCTTGCAGCTCGCGCGCCATCCGGTTGAAGGATCGCGCCAGGAGTCCGAGCTCATCCCGCGACCGCACCGGCACCTGGGTCTCGAGATGACCGGCCGCCAGCCGCTCGGCCCCATGCGTGAGGTCGGCCAGGTTCTGGGTCATTCGCCGGGAGAGTGGCATGACGCCGAACAGCGCCAGGCTCGCCAGGGCCAGACCCGCGCCGAGGTTGCGCGCCGAGGCGCTGCGGATCTCGCCGAGCGACTCGCCCACCGGCCGGGCGATCCCGAAGATCAGGCCGGTCGATGCGTCCGCCCGGGTGACCACGACCCAGTTTTCGTCCGGGCTGAGATCGATCGGGCCGACCGGCCCGTCCGCTTCCCCACCGGCATCGGCGTCCGTCGCATGGCGGTCGGCGGCCAGCACGGCGCGCTCCTCGGGATCGGCCGATTCCCCGGACGCCGATTCCAGGGCCCCGTTCGCCTCGCTCCGGCGGCGGGTGTAGGCCGCATGGGCGATTTCCTTGAGCTTCGGCATGTCGTCCCGGTTCGGCGTGAACAGGTCGCCATCGACGTCGACCGCGAACGGGATCTCCCCCACTTCACCATGGGTCTGGGACAGGACCTCCTTGAGAAGCAGCTCGGGGCGCACCTTCGCCTTGAGCTTCCCGAGCGTCTGACCGTTGCTCTTCAGGGTGCAGGCGAATTCCTTCTTGAGGGACACATGAACCGGCTTGATCTCGTCTTCCGGCGGCGGTGGCGCCTTCGCTTCCGCGGTCTCGGCCTGCTGTTCCGCGGTCTCGAGACGCACCTGGATGACGCGCGCGATTTCCCTGACCTGTTCCTCGAACTTTGCGGCACCTTCCGCGTCCGTGACCCCGGCTTCGGTCGACAGCAGGGTCGCCGCCTTCTCCAGCAGCGGGGCCATCTTCGGATCCTTCATGAGGTCAGCCGCGAGGCCGGCCATGTGGATGATGACCGCCTTCTGCGCCACTCCCGGTGCGCCGGACGGAACCGGTGGCCGGGGGTGGGAGGGCGCGGGCGGAGGAGCGATGTCGGGGTCTTCGGCCGGCATGAACTCGAACGCCTCGAAATACCCGACCGTCTCGCCCAAGGCCCCGATCAGATGGCTCAGGAGGCCCGGATCGGGATGCTCCCCGCCGGTGTGCGACTTGCCCATTGCGACCTGGACCGGGATCTCCTGGAGCCTGTCGAAACGGCGGCTCAGGTTGGCGGTCACGGCCGCCATGCGGGTTTCCATCTCGGCGGCGGCCCGTGCCGACTCGGTCTCCACCGCCCGGCGCAGCGCCTGCGTGGACGAGTGGTAGGAATACAGTGTGATGGCGCCGAGGGGCAGCACGGCGAGGATCAGAAACGCGACAATGAGCTGCGTTCGAAGTCTCATGGCCGGAAGGATACCACCCGACTTTGCGCGGGGCGAATCGTGGCGACCCCCGCGATCGCGCACCTCCCCCGCTTCCGCGATGCCGCATGTTACGCCGGCTGCCCTTCCGGGGTTCCCGCCGGCGGCGGCCGCAGCATGCATCCATTTTCCGCGGTGCCCTTGACCTGAGACGGTCCTCCCGTTAGCCTGCGGCCCATCATGGTGAGTGCCAGCACCCCTTTTGTCGCCGCCGTCTGCGTCTTCGCCTTCCGCGGGGACCGGCTGCTGGCGCTCCGCCGGTCGCCGCGCAATGAAGCGGCGGCGGGCGCCTGGGAGGGGATCTCGGGACGCATCGAACCGGGCGAGCAGCCGGAGGCGACGGCGGTGCGCGAGGCCCGCGAGGAAACCGGCCTCGAGATCCGGCTGCAACCCCGGCCGATCACCGCCTACCGGGCGATGCGCAACCAGAAGGACATGCTGGTCGTCGTGTACCGCGCCGAGGTGGACGCGGATGCCGTGACCCTGTCGGACGAACATGACCAGTCCGCCTGGGTCACCCTCGAGGAGTTCGCCCGAATCTGTCTATTCCCCGCCCTGGTCGGGGCGGCGCGGCTGGCCGCGCAAGCCCACCCTGTTGCATGAACCTGGAGGAACGATGAACCGGACGCTGAAGGTGCTGTGCGCGCTGGCCCTGGCCATCACCGGTGCGGAGTCGATCCTGCGGGCAGCGACTGCCGCGAACCTGCCCGGGGCAGGCACCGGCCCGGTCGTCGCCATCCGCGCTGCGCGGATCATCGACGGCCGCGGTGGCGTTCCGATTCGCGATGGCGTGGTCCTGCTTCGCGGCGACCGCATCGAGAAGGTCGGCACCGCCGCTTCGATCGCCATCCCTCCCGACGCACGGGTCGTCGATCTCGGCGGCGCCACGCTGCTCCCGGGTCTCATCGACCTCCACACGCACCTGGCCGGGGAAGTCGGGGTCCATTGGGAGGAACAACTGGTGAAGGAAACCCCCGGCAAGCACGCTCTCTGGGGGGCGCGCAATGCGCGTGACACTCTGATGGCCGGGTTCACCACCTGCCGCGACATGGGGCCGACCTGGCCCTATGTGGACGTGGACCTGCGCGACGCGATCGATCGGGGCGCGGTCCCGGGACCGCGTCTGATGGTGGCGGGGAACTACGTCTCCGCGACCGGCGGCGCGGGGGACGCCCGCCAGTTCCACATCTACATGGACGTGCCGCTGGTGCAGAACCTCGCCGATGGTGTCGACGCGGTGCGGCGCGCCGTCCGGACCAACTTCAAGCACGGCGCCGACTTCGTCAAGATCCTCGCCACCGGGGCGGTCCTGTCGAAGGGCGTGCCACCTGGGGCGCAGCAGTACTCGGACGAAGAGCTGCGCGTCGCGGTCGAAGAAGCCGACCGATGGGGACGGCACGTGGCGGCCCATGCCCATGGAGCCCAGGGGATCAAGGCCGCCATCCGGGCCGGGGTGCGGACCGTCGATCACGGATCGATGATCGACGAGGAGGCGATCGCCATGCTCAAGGCCCGGCGCGGCAAGGCCTGGTACGTCCCTACGCTCTACGTCGGGAAGGCGATCTTGGATGATGGCGCGGCGCTCGGGATCCCGCCGTCCGAGATCGAGCGCGAACGCGTCCTGATGGAGACCAAGTTCGGCAATTTCCGCCGGGCCCTCGCCTCCGGTCTCGACATCCCATTCTCCACCGACGCCGGCGTCTTCCCGCACGGCCGGAACGCCAGGGAGTTCACCGTGCGCGTGTCCCTGGGAGAAAAGCCGATGCAGTCGATCGTGGCCGCCACCCGCATCGCCGCCGAGGCGATCGGCTGGCAGGACCGCGTCGGCACCATCGAGCCCGGCAGGTACGCCGACCTGGTAGCGGTCGCCGGCGCCCCGCTGGCCGACATCACCGAGCTCGAGCGGGTCCGCTTCGTCATGAAGGGAGGCGAGGTGGTCCGCGATGATTTCAGCGCGCTTGCACCCCCCACCCAACCGCACTAGAATTCCCGCGTTTCACCATACAGTCCATCGGAGGTCCCATGCAGACTGGGGTGCGGACGGTTCTGCTTCTCGTGAGTGTGATCCCGGGTCTGGCGACCGGTTGCCGGGCCGAACGTGCGGCGCCGGCGGGCGGGGCGGTCGCCGGTTCCCCGCAGTACTCGGTCACCGATTTCATGGCGACCACCAGCCTCCTTGGCGCCTCCTTCTCCCCTGACGGGTCGCGCATCCTGGTCAGCAGCGACGAGACCGGGGTCTACAACGCTTTTGCCCTGCCGGTGGACGGCGGCCCCGCGAAGCCG
>JANNTZ010000247.1:0-1736 GCA_031394595.1 Acidobacteriota bacterium | reverse complement strand
GTCGAACTGGCTGCGTGGAACGATTTCGCCGTTGCGTTCGAGTGCGATGCGCTTGCCGCCAAGCTCAAGCTGGTTGAGGAGCCCGGAAACGTTCAACGGTGCCGCAAAAGACCTGGCCCGCCCATTGATTGTGACTTCAATCACGTCAAATGTTGGAGAGTGCCTGTAACATGAATCCTAGCACGTGGGGCCCGATTCCTTCACCCGCGCCAATTGCAGTCCACCTGTCGTAGAATCGCGCTGTGCGGGTGTTATTCAAAGGCAGAACGAAAGCTTCCCAAGCTTTAGACGAGGGTTCGACAATGAACAGTCCGGGGGACTGTTCATTGGACGCCGGGTCGCCCAAGCGAGCGGGCGGTCCTGAGAAGTCACTTAACGTGACTTCGAGGGATGACCGGACCGCAGAGGCAATGCGGGCCGGGCACAACCCCTTCACCCGCTTTCCTTATGATCCACCTGACGTAGAATTGGCCATGCGCGGGTGTAGTTCAATGGCAGAACGAAAGCTTCCCAAGCTTTAGACGAGGGTTCGATCCCCTTCACCCGCTCCATATCAACGTGGTCTCATGAACCGCTGCCAATGAAAATCCTGAAGTGGGTCCTCATCGCCGTCGGTGCCGTCGTCCTGCTGTTCGCGGGCGCCCTGGCATTCATTGCCGCCACCTTCGATCCCAACCAGTACAAGACCCAGGTCGCGGAACTGGTGTTCGAGAAAACGCAGCGCAAGCTGACCATCGAGGGCGACATCCGCCTCATGCTGTTCCCCAAGATAGGAGTGCACCTGGGCAAGACCCGCCTTTCCGAATTCAGGAGCGACAAGGATTTCGTCAGCCTCGAAGACATGCGTGTATCGCTGGAGCTGATCCCGCTGCTGTCCAAGCAAGTGGTGGTCGACAAGATTCAGCTGGATGGCCTGCAGGGCAACTTCGTCAAGTACAGGGACGGCCGCACGAATTTCGATGACCTGCTCTCCGGCGGCGAGGAGGCGCCCGATGCGAAGCCGGTGGAACCGAAACCGGGCACATCGCCCATCAAACTGGAAGTCGACGGCATCAGCATCGGCCGGGCCTCGGTCCAGTGGACCGACGAGGCCAGCGGGGCGAAGTACGCCATCTCCGACTTCAACCTCAAGACCGGCCGCGTTGCCCCAGCCGTCCCCACCAAATTCGAGCTGTCCGCCCATATCCTTGCCAACCAGCCGAAGGTCGATGCAAAACTGCAGGCGACCGGGACCCTGACAGCAGATACGGAAAAGCAGGTGTTCAACCTGGCGGGACTTAGTGTGAAACTGGGCGGCGATGCCGCCACCATTTCCGGGCTGGCGTTGGAACTGCAGGCGGACATCGAAGCGCGCACCGCCGAAAAGCACATCCGGATCACCGGGCTCAAGCTTGACGCGGGCGGCAACATGGGCAAGGACAGCTTCAAGCTCAAGGCCGGATCCCCGGCCATCGAGATGGCGGGCAGCGCGCTTTCGGTCAAGGATTTCACCGCCGGCATGGGTGGCGTCATCGCGGGCATCGCGCTCTCGGAGGGCAACCTGCGCGTGCCGCAACTCAACGTGGACCTCGACAAGCAGAACGTACTGGTCGATGGCGTCGCTTTCAGCGTCAAAGGCAAGCGGGACGCCGACAGCTTCGACGTGAAGCTCGATGTGCCCAAGATCAGCATCACGCCGCTACAGGCCGGCGGCAGCGATGTCGTCCTGGCCGTGAAGGCGCTGGGACCGCAGCTCA
>JANNTZ010000237.1:0-2345 GCA_031394595.1 Acidobacteriota bacterium | reverse complement strand
GATGACGTCCCCGAGTCGGGTGCGGCGCTGGTCCATGAGGAGGGTCCTGCCGGTCGCAAGGTCGCCGGAAGGAGGCGCCCATCCTAGCCTTTCGGCCGGCAAATTGGAAGATCCCGGCGCCTCGGAGGTACCCCCCGACTCAGGTGGCGGGCCGCAGCGCGGCGCAGCGACCTCGAGCCGCGCCATGCGCGTTGGATGGGCGCGCCGTGGCCTGCGCGAGCGAGTGCGGAGCCAGGCCGCGCTGCCGCCCGCCACCCGTAACTGGGGAAGCCTCAGGCGCCGGGATCTTCCAATTTCCCGGCCGAAAGGCTAGGATGGGCGCCTCCTTCCGGCGACCTTGCGACCGGCAGGACCCTCCTCATGGACCAGCGCCGCACCCGACTCGGGGACGTCATCGACGACTACTGCCCCCGGTGTCGATTGATCATGAATCACGGCGTCGTCGGCATGGTCGGCGACGACGTCAAGAAGGTCCGCTGCAACACCTGCATCTCGGAGCATGTCTACCGGCATGGCCGACTCCCCGCCTCGCGCCGCCGGGAGACCAGCAAGCTGTTCGAGGCGGTCCTCAAGGGGATCCAGGGTCCGGCGGAATCGCCGAAGGCCGAGCCTCCCGATCCGGAGATCGACCCCGACACCAAAGTCGCACCCCCGGCGGAGGAACAGCCTCGTCCGGAGCCGACGCACCGCCGGCTGTTCACCATCCGGCGGGCCATCGCCGGCAAGCCCACCGACAAGGATCCGAAGAAATCGTGAGGAGCCAGGCGGCCGAGGACCTCGCGGGTCACTACGGCCGGCATCTGTTCGTTCTGGCGTACCATCTGTGCGGCGAGGCGGGAGCGGCCGCCAGCCTCGCGGCCCGGGTCATCGCCCGCCAGGCGGGCCGGCGCGACCTGCAGGACAGCGACCCTGCCGCCATCTCCATCGGGTTGTATCGCGGTCTCCTCGCTACTTGGAGGTCGGGCGGACGACCATCGAGAACCGACGCTTCCGGACCCCTGCACCGGGCGCTCGCCGATCTCGACGCCGACGCGCGCGTCGTCACGGTCCTGCGCATCGCGGAGGGGTTCGATTACGAGGAGATCGCCGTCCTGCTGGAGATGCCGGCGCCGCGGGTGCGTGGCGCGTTGGCGAAGGCACGCCGCCACCTGCTGGACACCATGCGCCATCGGGCGGTGGACCGCCGCCTGGATGCGGCGATGACGCTCTACCTGGACGCCCGTCTGAGCGGCCCCGACCTGTCGGAATTCGAAATGCGCCTGGCGGACAACAGCGCGCTTCGCGAAGCGGTGGAGTTCCACCGTGGTCTCACCCTGGAATTCCGCGAGGAAGTCCCGCCGCAGCCGGACGGGTTCGCCCGCATCGTCCGCCAGGAGTGTGACGTCCTGGCCAGCGGCGTCGCGGATGGGGGACCGGCTTGGTGGTCGCGTCCCGGAGTGCGCCGCGGAACGGTCCTGGCCGCCGCGGGACTGGTTGCGGCCGGGTTCGGGGTTCTGCTGGTGGGGCGCCCGGATCGCGGTGGCGCCGGTCCGGTTCCGGCGGTCAAACCCGAGGTGGTTCCGGTCCCCGCCGGGATCGGCGATTCCGAACCTCCGGTGGTCCAGCAGGGGCCCGCCCCGCCAGGCCGGCCGCGATCCGCTCCGCCGGTCCAGTCACGTCCCGTAGCGGCAGTCCAGCCCTCCCCCGCAGTGGCAGCCCAACCACCTCCCACAGTGGCAGCCCAGCAGCCTGCCGCAGTCGCAGACCAGGCGCCTCCCGAGACCCGCCCGGATGGGCCACGCCCTGCCCACTCGACGGCGATCGAATTCCGCGTCGTGTCGGTGCCGCGGCCGCCGCCGATCGGCCGCGATCACCTGGTCATTCGCACGGCGGGCGAATGGGCCGCGACCATCGGTGCGGACGGAGACGTGTCGCCGCCGGCCGATCTGGTCACGGAAATGATCGTCCTGCTGCGCCAGGCCCTCGGCGCCGATCCTCCGACCCGGCTGGTGGTGGTCCGGTTGAGCCTGGTGGAGGATGGGATCGAAATCGAGGCCCGGGTCGATCCGATTGACCCGGACGCCGGGGCGGTTGCGCCCGGTCAGGCGGTCATTGTCGGGGCTTCGGATCGGGAGGTTCGCCTCGTCATGCGCTAACGCAGCACGCGGGCCATGTGATCGATCAGATCGATCTTGGTCAGCAGCCCGGTAATTTTCCCTTCCTGTTGCACCAGGGCGACTTTTCCCTCGGCGAACACCGCGGCCAGGCGGCTGATCGGCGTGTCGGGCGGGACGATGGTGTAGTTCTGATCCACGAAGTCGGCGACCGACCGGTTCAGGTTGGCAGGATCCCTGATGAGCGCGTTG
>JANNTZ010000235.1:0-3032 GCA_031394595.1 Acidobacteriota bacterium | reverse complement strand
CAGTAGCCCGACTTCCCTTCGGGAATCGTCTCGAGGGTGGCGAACACCTCGAGCTCGCGATTGGCCGCGGCGCTGTCCCCCGCCTGGCGGAGGAGACCGGCCAGGAGGTAGTGCGGCGTACTCAGACGGGCGTCGATCGCGATCGCCTGGCGCAGCGACGCCATCGCCTCCTGAGGCCGATCGAGACGGATCTGCAGGCCGGCGATCTCGGTGACCAACGGCGCGTGATCCGGGTACTGCCGCGCGAGATCCTGGTACACGACCAGGGCTTCCTCGTACTTTCGATCCTGGATCAGCCGGATCGCCCGGACGCTGCTGGTGCGGATCTGGGTCTCGCGCTCCTTTTCCGCCTTGCTCCGACCGCTGAGGTCCGCGTAGGCGGCCTGTTCGCGGGCCGCGTCCTGCAGGCGCCCGGCGCGCGCGTAGGCGGCAGCCAGGTTGAAATGCGCTCCGACGTGCCGGGGATTGAGCGCCACCGCTTTCTCGAGGGCCCGGATCGCCTTCTCCGTCTGTCCCTGCGCCAGGTTGATGAGTCCCAGCGTGTAGTGGGCCTCGGGCAGGTCCGGCTTCCGGCGGATCGTCTCGTTCAGGTGATGGTCGGCTTCGTCGTAGTGACGCCCGCGGTAGGCGATGAACCCGAGGTTGTAATGCGCCACGACATGCTCCGGCTGAATCTCGAGCACCGCCCGCAGCGTCCCGGCGGCCGACTCCAGATCGCCCAGACGCAGGAACACCCGCGCCTGCACCAGCCGCGCCTCGATGTCCTCCGGGTGAGCGGCGATCCAGTCACGCAGCAGATCGTCCGCCCTCTTGATGGCCCGGCCCTTGAGGTAGCAGTTCGCCAGCGGCGCCGGCGCGAAGCGGTTCTCCGGATCGCGACGCCGGATCTCTTCGAGCGCCTTCTGGGCCTCGGCAAAATCGCCCTCCTGGTAGGCGCGATCGGCGTGCTCCTGGATCGACGCCAGGGATTCGCCGGCGAAATCGTCGGCCGGCGTCGGCGTGGCCGGTGCCACGGGGCTGCCGGCCCGGCCACAGGCCGACAGGGCTGGGGCGAGGGCCACCGCCAGGATCAGCGCGGCGGCGGTGCCGCGGACTCCCGGGCATCGATCCGGGGCCGCAGGGTTGGACGCTCTCGCGTTCATGCAGGACCGGATGTTAGCAGACGGAGGGACAGGCGGCGAGCCCGCGGGGCCGGTCCCGTGCCGGGGGCAGGGGCGGCGTGGAGCGCGTTCAGTTCAGGCGGATGGTGAGGACCTGGCCGGTGTAGATGCGGCTGTCGGCCAGCCGGTTCCAGGATCGCACCTGGCCGATGGTGACATCGTACTGGCGCGCGATCGCCGTGAGGGTCTCCCCCCGGCGCACGCGGTGGCGGACCGATCCGTCCGACACTCCCTGGCGCGCCGTCTCGCCACGGGGCGCCGCGCTCGCCGGCGGATCGCCAATCCAGAGGCGATCCCCTGGCTGCGGCGTGGCGTCGGGGCTCAGGCTGTTCCAGCGGTAGAGATCATCGACCACGGCGCTGAACTTCCGGGCGATCGTCACGAGGGTGTCTCCCGCCTGCACGCGGTATTCGATCCGGCCGCCGGTCACCGAGACGGCGGCCCCGTTCTGTTCCGCCGCCGGCACCGGTCCGTCTCCCTTCTCGCCGTAATACACGATGAGACGCTGCCCCGGCCGGATGGTCGACCCGCTCAGGTTGTTCCAGCGTTTCAAGTTGATCACGGTGGAGCGGTAGGTCCAGGAGATCTGCTGCAGCGTCTCCCCTTTCCGGACCCGGTGGACGACACGCTCGCCGGGTTCGAAGGTCGGTATGGCCACCGCCTTCGCCAGCGCCAGTTCCGGAGAACCCGCGCCCAACGGCACGTTGAGAATCCAGCCGCGCCGCAGCTTGCGGCCGGCGTAGCTCGGGTTGGCATCGAGCAGGGCACGGACGGCGACCTTGTGCCGGTTGGCGATCGACGAGAAGGTCTCGCCGGTTCGCACTTCGTGCCGCGTCCACGACACCCGCTGGTCGTCGGGCAGCGTCTCGAGATGCGCCAGGACTTCGCGCTTGGTTCCCTCGGGGACGCGGAGCGTGTAGGAAGGCACATTGGGTGGCGTCGTCAGCCCCGACAACTCCGGGTTGAGCAGGCGGATCTGCTGCAGCGGCACGTCGGCCGCCGTGGCAATCACCTGGAGATCGGTGGCCCGCTCGATGGTCAGAGTGTCCCAGCTCAGTTCCTTGTCGATCTCGACGTCGAAACCGTAGTCCTCCGGCGACTTGTCGATCAGGATGGAGGCGAGGATGGCCGGCACGTAGTACTTGGTTTCTTTCCGGATATAGGAGGTCCGCGCGATCGCCCAGTAGTCCCGGGTGCCGGAACGCCGGATCGCCCGGTCGATCTTCCCTTCGCCGGCGTTGTAGGCCGCCATCGCCAGGTACCAGTCGCCGTAGCGGGCGTACAGGTCTTTCAGGTAGCGGGTCGCCGCCCGGGTCGACTTCTCGAAGTCGGAACGCTCGTCCATCCACAGATCGCGCTTCAGCCCGTACCTGCGCCCGGTGAAGGACATGAACTGCCACATCCCCTTGGCGCGCGCCCGCGAGTAGGCGCTGGTCTTGAACCCCGATTCCTGGTGTGCCATGTAGGCCAGGTCCTCCGGGAGCCCCGCCTCGCGGAAGATTTCCCGGATCATCGGCAGGTACATCCCGGACCGCTTCAGCCCGCCCTCGAACTCCTTGCGCAGGCGGGTCTGGAACGCCTCGATGTAGTTCAGGACCTTGGGATTCAGGACAATCGGGATGTCATAGGTGACGTGACCGACGACCTGCTGGATCTTCTGGCGCTCGCTCTCGGCTTCCTGCGGATCGAGATGCCCGGAGATGTCCTGCAGGCTGTCGAGCGGTGAGGCGTTGTCCTTGTTTCCTTCGTCCGCCTCGCGGTTGTAGAGATCGGCCTCCAGATCGGCGATGTTGCGGACGATCTCGTCGAGCCGCTTGCGCAGCGACGGGTACCGGGACAGATCGAGGTCGCTCGCGACGATCACCTCGACCG
>JANNTZ010000216.1:0-6772 GCA_031394595.1 Acidobacteriota bacterium | reverse complement strand
TCGGGTCCAACGGCAGCAGCCCGGTCCCCTCGTTGACCACCGCCACGATCGCCGGGTTGAACGCCGCCTCCAGGGGGCGCACGGCAGGAAGTGACGATCCGCTCTGGGCCAGCGCCAGGCCGGCGGAGCCGCCGTCGCTGGCGGCGAACAGCGCCACCGGGCCGATCAGAGCGAATTGTCCCGGGGTCACAACTCCCCGGGGGTCCAGGGCGGTTCCCGCGAAACGGGTCCCACCGATAATCTCGTCGGCACGCGTGAGCGAGGCGGAAACGACGGTCAACTGGCGCGTCAGCTTCTCCGGCGGCGTGAGGGAGTTGTCGGCGGTGGCCTCCCTGGCGGAGGCGATGGCCCCGGCGTGACGGGGAAGCTCGGCGACGTTCAGCCTTGACTCCAGGGTGCGGGCGTACTCGTCCAGGAGGTTGCCGACGTATCCGATCTCCTCCTGCCGGAGTTTCAGCTCGCCCTGCAGCGCCGCGAAGTCGAGGCTGCCGGTGTCGACGGCGCGCAGTTCCTTCTCTTGCGCCTGCCGGAGGTCGCGCAGCCGCTCTTCCAACGATTCCAGCTCCCGGGTCAGCGGCAGCCGCTCTGCGGCGATCTGTTCGCGGAGCGTCGCCAACTCCTTGAGGCTGGCCTGCAGATCCTCCCCCGCCGTGGCCGTGGCGCGTTCAAGGTTCTCGGCGGCGGGCAACGGCAGCGGCAGGGCGGTGACCACCAGGCAGAAGACGAACGAGCGAAATATCATGGGGCTCCTCACTGGATGCGAACCGGCAACGACACGAATTGTGGGCTGCGCTTGTTCTGCAGGATTTCGACGACCTCGGCGATCCGCGGAGCCAGGTTGGGGGCCGCCTCCCAGATCCAGCCGTCGGACTCCGGCCGGCCGATGCCAGCCTCGCCACCGGCGCTCAGGTAATAGGCCTGCGCCAGACCCAGGTAGACGGTCCGCACTTCGGAGGGGCGGCCATCGGCGAGCGTCCGGATCTCGCTGGCCAGCGTGATCTCGCCATTCGTGCGGTTGATTTCGTTGAGGATCCCGAGGACGTTCTGGAAGCGCTCGGCGGCCGAGGCCCGGGTCGGGGCCGCGACGGCCGGCATCCGCTGGTAGAGGGGCGCCAGTTTCTCCTGCACCGGCACGGGGAGCAAGCCGCGCAGACGCCGCAGGTGCGCCTCGAATTGAGTCACCGCCTCGACGAGACCAGTGCCGGTCCGGCGCAGCACTACCGATTCGGCCTGGGCCTCGGCACGCCGGCCTGCCGCCTCGCCGTTGGTCCGGCGGGTTTCGCCCAGCCTCTCCTCGATCTGCGCGATCTCCTTCTTGACGGCCTCGATCCGGGCCGTGAAAACCTCGCGCGACTGCTGCCAGTCGCGGCGCTCCTTGAAGAGGATCTGCTGCGTCCCGACCCACTTGCCGACCCCGGCGCGCGCCGCATCGAGATCGGCTGCACCGTCACCGCCCTCCTGCGCCGCCGCCGTCCAGGCCGCGGCGAAAAGGACGATCACCGCACCCGCCATCCATGTCTTCATGAGGTTCTCCCGTACCAAGGTTGTAGCGGAAGACGGTGACGGTCAGGTGACACGCCGGTGAACGGGTGGTGACGACCCCCGGGCAGGGGTCAGGCGCCGCGTTTCGCGAGACGGCGCAGGATGCGTGGCGGCAGGTGATAGACCAGGCGGCCGGTCCCCGGGCGCGGGACGCCGGGGCAATCGATGCACGCCACTCCGCCCTTCTTGAACTCGACGGCGATGTCGCCGCGGGTCTCGAGGATGAGGGCCCCGAGCAGACGCGACAAGTCCGGCTCGTGGCCAACGACAAGGATCGCCGCGTCGTGCGGCAGCGTGGCCAGCCCGGCGAGCACGCCACCGGATCCACCGCCGGGGGCCAGGGGGCGGAGCACCTTCATCGGTGGGCGGGGGCGCAGCGCGCGCTGGACCAGGCGGGCCGTCTCACGGGCCCGGACCAGGGGGCTGGTCAGCAGGAGATCGCAGCGGACCTCGAGAGCCTGGAGGCCGCGGGCCGCGACGGCCATCCGGCGCGATCCCTCGCGTGTCAGTGGCCGATCGGCGTCGACGGGATATCGTCCACGGTCGCGCGGGTGGGCGATGGCATGTCGCAGCAGGTAGAGACGCACGCCGGGTGGACGCGGGTTTCAGAAGGCGGTCCCGGACTGACGGGTCCGGTCGTCCCCGGCGACGGGCAGCGCCACCGGGCCCGCGGGTTCGAACAGCAACGGCCGCAGGGTCTCCATGCTTTCCGACAAGGTCCGCATCTTTCTGTCTTCCAGCAGTGCCTGCACGCGGCGTCGGATGCGGGCCTGGATCTCCTCGACGCCCAGGGTGGCGTCGACGCTCACGAAACCGAACTCCCGCGCCATCCGGCCGTACTCGCGCAGCAGGCGCCATTGGTAACGCCGGAACGAATCGACCAGGTCGGTGCCGGAGTGCATGTCCATCCCGGCCTCCCAGTAGTCGATGCCGCGGCTTCGCAGTACGCGGGGCAGGAGAGTGTCCACGTCGATCTTGAGGTACAGGGTCAGGTCGGGGACCAGCCCAAACCCGAACAGATTTCTGATCCAGCGGCGGTCGGCCCCCCGCACGATGCTGCGGGCGAAAGCGGTGAACACGTAACGATCGGCCAGGACGACAAATCCCGCGCGCAGCGCCGGGATGACGATCTTCTCAAGGCGATCGGCGAAATCGGACGCATACAACAGACTGAAGGTCAACTGATTGAGACTGTGGCCTGCCTTCGCCGCCGTGATGGTCTCCGACAGGAGCTCGGACCGGGTCCAGCCGGTCTCGATGACACCGTACCCCTGGACCTCCAGCCACTCCTTCAGCAGACGCACCTGTGTCGACCGTCCCACCCCGTCGGTCCCTTCGATGGTGATGAGCGCGCCTTTCAGGTCGCCCACCTCGGTGTACGGCAGGCCATGCCCCAGAAATTCCTTGCGATCCGGATCCGTCGTCATGCCACCCCCGCGACCGGCTGCGTGGCGCCGTCGTAAAGCCGGCCCACGATGCCACGCAATTTGTGCTGCTGACTGTCGATGTTGCGTGTCCCGTCGATGACCTGGAAGCCGTACTCCTCCGCCAGTCGGTCGTACTCCTCCAGGACCCGTCCTTGGAACAACCGGAACGATTCGACCGGATCGGGACTCAGCCTGAGATCCATGCCGGCCTCGTAGAACTTGATCTTGGCGCGGGCGCTCAGGATCCGCCGGATGGCGACATCGATCGGGACGCGGAAGTAAAAGGTCGCGTCCGGTTTGTCCGCGAACGAGTACATGTCGCGCACCCAGCGCGGGTCGACGCCGCGGGCGATGTCCCGTGCGAAGGCGGTGTAGATGTACCGATCGGCCAGTACCGTCATCCCGGCCTTAAGATAGGGAATGATGCGGTAGGTCAGGCGGTCGGCAAAATCGGTGGCATGCAGGAGGCTGAAGGTGGTCGGCGTCAGGAGGTTTTTCTTTTTGCCGCGTTTGGTCGCCAGACGAACAAGATCCGACGAGTTCCACTCGGTGAACACGACCTTATGACCGCGAGCCTCCAGCCATTTGTGCAGGAGTTTGATCTGGGTGCTCTTCCCGGATCCGTCGATTCCTTCGACGACGATGAGTTTCCCCCGCGGCAGGGGACTTCGCCAACCGGGCACGCCAACCTCCAGAATTACAGGATGCAGAGACCATATCCGACCCGCCGGGCGCCGGCGCGTGACAGATACGTGACAACTGCGCAACTTGGGCTCCCGGGAGGGGCCCGAGCATTGACCCGCCGGGGGGAGTGTCCTGTATCCTCGCAACAGGATGCGGAACGCCGCCGAAATCAGGACCCTCGTGCGCCGCCGGGCCGCCGCGGTCGTCCGGGAGCGCCGCCGGGTCCGTGCGCGCGGGGGGAGCGCCGCGGTCCATGATCTCCGGGTGGCGACCCGCCGACTCCAGGAAGTCCTCCGTGTCTGCAAACCGTTCCTCCCCACAGGTCCCCGCCGGCGGCTCTGGCGGCGGGCCCGTCGAATCCGAAGCGGCCTGGGCGCGGTTCGCGATGCCGATGTCCTGGTGGTGCGGATCGGTTCGCTGGCCCGGCATCTGCCGATCAGCGAACGGCGCGCCGCGCAGGCGATCGCCGCGCAGGTCCGGGCGGCCGCCAGGGAGGTCCGGTCCGGCGCGCGCGGTGCGCGATCTTCCCGGGGTCTCCCGGTGCCCGGGGTCCGGCGGCGGGTCGAGGCGCTCCTCAGGGCGACCCGGCGCTCGGCGGTGCCGGTGGCGACCCGTGGCCGGCGGGCAGCAGACGCATCGCTGCGGGCCGCCGCGCGGCTGCTGGCGGGCGCCCGACGCGGCGACCCGGAGGACCTGCACGCCCTCCGGATCCGGATCAAACGATACCGCTATGCGCTGGAGATCGTGGAGGAGTCGGGTCACCGCGATGTGCGGCCGGCGATCGCGGAGGCGCGCCGGCTGCAGCGCCGCCTGGGGAGAGTGCATGACCTCGATGTTCTCGCCGCCCTGGTGCGCGGGTGGACGAGCCCGGTGGGTGAGCGCCGGCTCCCCGGAGGACGTCCGGCGGTCCGGGCGCTCCTGCGCCGCCTCGACGCCGACCGCCAACGGGCGGTTGGCGACGTCCGGCGGACTTTGGATCAATCCGGGCTGGTGCCCATGACCACGCCGAAGGCCGCCTCCCGTCGCCTGTCCCGTGTCGGGCCCGCGCGGTCCGCCCGGGGAGTCGATCGATGAGGAACGAGCCGGTGGCGGTCATCGACATCGGGTCGAACACCATCCGATCGCTGGTCGTTGAGCCGCTGCCCGGGGGTGGTTACCGTTCTCTCGACGACGAGCGCGAGGTCGTGCGTCTCGCCTCGGGCCTGACCCGCCGTGGAGCGCTGACCGACATCGCCATCCGCCGGGCGGTGCGCGCGCTGGAGCGGATGGCGGCGATCGCCCGCGGCCGCGGTGTGCGCCGCATCCAGACCGTCGCCACCAGCGCCATCCGCAATGCCCGCAATCGCGCGGTCTTTGTCGAACGCGTCCGGCGGGCCACCTGCCTGCGCGTGCGGGTCATCTCCGGTGCCGAGGAAGCGCGCCTGGCGTTTCGCAGCGCGGCGTTGTCCTTCGACCTGGCGAACACGCCCTGCGCGGTGGTCGACGTGGGCGGAGGCAGCACCGAGCTGGTGCTGGCCATCGGCAGCCACATCCAGGAGGTGCATTCGCTGCCGCTCGGGGCGGTGGCGCTCACCGAGATGCACCCCGCCTCCGACCCGATACGGCGCCGCGAGTTCCGCAGCCTGCGCCGCGCCGTCCGCCGGGCGCTCCGGACCGCGGCGATCGAAGCCGACCCGCGCCCTCTCGTGCTCATCGCCTCCGGCGGCACGGCCAGCGCGGTTGCCCAGATGATGATGGCGCGGGAGAACCTCCAGGGCCGCGATGTCCAGGGGTTCGAACTGACCCAGGCCGATCTCCTGCACCTGCGCGAAGCCCTGCTGCGCCGCACTCTGGGCGAGCGCCGGCAGATGCCCGGTCTGTCGCCCGATCGCGCCGACATCATCGTGGCCGGCGTGGCCATCCTGTATGAAGTCATGAATGTCCTCAAGGTCAACACCCTGAGGATCAGCGCCCGCGGCATCCGGCACGCTCTCATCGACCGGATGATCCGCGGTCGAAAACTCGACCGGGCCGCCGCGCCCTCCCGCGGCCGTCGGCTGCAGGCGGCGGAAGCGTTCGGCCGGTCGCTGCGCTTCGAACAGACCCACGCGCGACAGGTGCAGCGGCTCGCGCTGCGGCTGTTCGACGACCTCGCCGGACCGCTGGGCCTCGACGCCGGAGAGCGCGATTTGCTGGCGGCGGCTGCGCTGCTCCACGACGTAGGCTACGTGGTGTCGTTCCGGCAGCACCACAAGCATGCCTATCACCTGATCGCCCACGCTCAGATCGACGGCTTCACGCCGCGCGAACACGAGATCATCGCCCTGGCGGCCCGTTATCATCGCAAGGCCCCTCCACGCCGACGACACGCCGCCTGGGCCTCGCTCCCGCGCCGTTGGAGGGACGTGGTGCGGCGTCTGAGTGCGATCCTGCGGATCGCCGACGGACTCGATCGCCGGCACAGCCAGCGGGTGCGGGACCTGCACTGCGACGTCGGTTCCCGGCGCGTCCGCATCGACCTCGAGGGCGAGGCCGATCTGGCCGTGGAGATTCACGGCGCCTCGGGCAAGGCCGGCCTGTTTCGCACGGTCTTCGGCCGCGCCCTGACTTTGCGCGCGCGCTCCGAACGGCGGGTCGAGCGACGTGCGGTCCCGCCGCGCGGCGCAGCGCGGTGGCCGGGTACGCGCTCGATCCTCCGGCGGGCCTGAGTCAGCGTCTTCCGTTCGCCTCCGTCCCCCGCCCCCCGCCGCGCCCACCCACCTTCGCCCACTCGTCCCCGCGCTGTCACCGACCCGTCACAGACATTGGGTACTTTCCCCTCCGTGAAACCCGGAAACGACATCGTTCAGGAGCGGCACCCGACTGAGGGAGGAAGCATGAGACAGATCCAGAACTTGATCCGGACGGCGGCCATGGTCGTGGCGATCCTCGCGTTCGCCGCCGCTCCAACAGCCGCCGCGACCATCTTCATCACCACCAACATCACGACCAGCGCGACTTGGACGGCGGACAACGAGTATGTGTTGACGCAGCCGGTGTATGTGACGGACGGGGCGACGCTGACGATCGAGGCGGGGACGGTGGTGCGCGGGGAGTCGCAGTCGGTGGCGGGTGCGAACGATCCGGGGACGTTGATCGTC
>JANNTZ010000178.1:0-3942 GCA_031394595.1 Acidobacteriota bacterium | reverse complement strand
GAGGCCATGAAGTTCCTGAAGCGCCTGTTCGGGCAGGAGCAGCTCCGCCGTCAGTCCGGTCTCCCCGGACGGCAGGTCTTGCCCGTGCACGACGAGCGTCTGGCGGGCGCTGTCGTAAGCGACTGCTGGTCTCCTCCGGGGCGGAACCGTCGGGCGGGTTGGCAGGTACGACCAGGACGACCCCTCGAGCAGCCGGGTCGCGGCGGACTCGGCGGTGAACAGGACAGCCGGCTGGCTCGAGTTCGGGATGTACTGCGTGAGCAGGTTCCCCCCGAAATTCACCATCGTCCGGCGTGCCTGATCGTAGGCCATGTCGCCGCGGTACGACGGCGCGAGGTCGCCGCGTGAGTCGACCTCCTGCCAGGAGAGACCGTCGAATTCCCAGGTGTCGTTGGTCGGCAGTTTCGTGTGTTGATCCGCGCGCAGCAGCTCCAACCCGCCTTCGAGCACGGTCACCTGCCGGATTGGGTCGAACGCCATCTGGATGCCGTTGCGCGGCGACGGGGAGCGGGGGGTCGGGACGCGACGCCAGAACCGATCCTCGCCGAGGGTCCAAGTCTGGCCGAGCGCATGGAACAGGACGAGGGCGCGACGCGCTTCGTCCCAGGCGAGGCCGAAATCGGTAGGCATGAACTGCGAATCCAAGAAGCCGGACGGCGGCGGTGATCCGCGCGTCTCGATGCGGTTCCAGTCGCGGCCGTCGTAGCCCCAAAGATCGTTCGGTCGTTCTCCGAGTCGGGTCACTCCGCCGAACAGCAGGACGCGCTGGTGAGTGCCATCGTAGACCGTTCTCTGGCCGGTGCGCGGGGAGGGGGCATGCCCCGTGGCGATCCGCGTCCAAACCTGTCCGTCGTACTCCCAAGTCTCCGAATTATCCGTGGCGCCGAACAGGACTGTCACCCCGCGGGCCGGATCGTAGGCGGCGGTGGCGCCCGGTGGCAGGGTGGGACCGATCGCATCGAGGCGGATCTCCCACGCTGCCTCGACCGTCGCCTGCGGGTCGGAGGCGGGATCACAGACGTCCCCGAGACCGTCGCGGTTCGAGTCGTACACCGTCCCAAGCGGCGGCGATGCGAAGTCGGGACACAAATCGTAGGGGAGCTGGAAGCGATCCTTGTCCCGGTCGAAGATCGAGGGGCGCAGGCGGGGGACCGCAAGTCCGGGGAACGTGTCGAGGAGACTATTGGAGCCGGCCGATCGAGGCCGAACTTGGAGGGCCTTCACGACCTCGAAGTAATCGCTGATGCAGCCGGAGACGATGCTCAGAAACCCGCCGTCAGGGCCGACCGTGGCTGCGAGTTCGCCCGTCTCCAGGAACACCTCGCATCTGTCCTGGGCCTCGCTCACCAGACCCGCCGCGTAGGAGTCAAACACGGGGCGCGATCCGCCGGCGTCGTCAACGCGCGTGATCGGAAGCGGGTCGAGATGCATCCGGTAGCCAAGGGGTTCGCTGTGATCGAGGCGGACCGCGGAGACGTGCGGGATTAGCGCGTCGATCGGGTCCTGGTCGACGACCCGGAACCGGCGGCCGTCTTCGAGCGTGATCGTGCGGGTCGGGGTATTGATGGCGTCGAAGTCGTAGGCGTGATCGTTCCAGGCGACCGAGGCGAGCAGGACGCCGCCGGCGGTCGGATGGAACGTGAGGTACGGGTAGACCGGCGGCAGCGGCATTCGGGTGCCGTCCAGCGCGTAGAGATAGATCTCGTCGTCCGGGGTCGGCGCTGGGCGGTCGTTCAAGATTTGATCGAAGTTGCGGTCCTCGATGTAGATGCCGGTGTCGAGGCGGCCATTGAAATTGGTGTCCTCGGTCGGCTCGCCCTGGTCGAAACGGCCATTGGCGTTCTGGTCGAAATAGTCGAGGAGGCTGTTCCCATTGCGGTCCTCGTTGATGTCATCGAACCGCCGGTCTCCGTCGAGGTCCTCGCCCGCGTCGAAGCGGTCGTTGGAGTTCAGGTCTTCGTTGATCCGATCGAGATGGCCGTCGCAATCGACGTCCTCGCGTGTGCTCCCCTCGCAGCCCGGAAAGTTTCCGAACGGTGTGAGGCGGATCCGCGGCGTCAGCCGTCCATCGCCGTCCACGTCCTCGCCCGGATCGAGAATGCCGTTGAAATTGCGGTCCTCGAAGACATCCCACAGACCGTCGCCGTCCCAGTCCTCGAACGGCGAAATGCTTAAAAAGACCAGCGGCGGGTAGGGCGACGGCAGGGTCGCCGGGCAGCCCAGCGCCGACTCATCCCCCCAGCCGCCCGGCCCGGTCCCCGGAACGTCGAGGCGGTATTCGAACCGGTCGTCGCCGTCGAGATCGCCCAGCGGCACCAGCGGGGCGCCGATATGGTTCTCGTCGCCGGCGCCGAGCACGAAGAGCGAATTTCCTCCCGGACTGCTGTGGAAGCTGAAAACCAGGGGTATGCCGGCCTCCCCCGTCCCGCTGGTGATCGGTACCGACACCCCCGGTGGGCAGGTGGCGTCCAGGATCGACGGGAATAAAGCCGCGCAGCCCAGGGTGATTGCGACGAAACGCAGACCGGAAGACATCGGAGATGCTGGCGACATTTGTTCTCCCTCCCTGCTGGCAAACCGGTGGCGGATGGACGGAAGCAGACTCCTGCCGTCGGCCCTGAGGATTGGGGTACGACCCGGCCGATTGCCTGTCAACCAGAAAGTGTCGGGAACTGTCGGGGTTGGACTCGCAGGCTGTCAGAACGACAGGCAAATACCCGTCGGGTAGCCGGGCGCCGGCATCCCCTCCAGGCCGCGGCATTCGGCGGTCGGATCGGCGGAGACCAGCAGGCAGCAGCCGCACGGATCGCCGGTGCAGTCGAAAGTGCCGGCCTCGCCGGTGGCGGAGAGCGGGGAGGGCCAGGCCACTGTGTGTCCTTCGAGATCGCGGGCGGCCACCCGCACCGCGAACCCGGTTGCGCCGGCAAGCTTCAAGGGGCGTCGTTGCACAGTTTGCATGACGCAGTCGGAGAAATAATCCGGCAGCCGGCTGTCGACGAGGGCGAGGGCCAAGGCGTACACGTCGTCGCCGGCGGCGGCGTCCCCGGTGGTCACCGCCCATTCCTTCGACACGCAGGCGCACTGGCCGTCCGGGTCGACCGTGCAGTCCTCGCCGATGGTCGGTTCCTGCTGGGGCAGCAGGAAAACCGTCGCCCCCCCGTCGTCGAGAATGGCGAAATCGATCGTCCCGCCGTCCGGTCTGGACAAAATGGCCCAGGCGTCACGCAGATCGTTCCTTTCGGGTGTCGTGTCGGGATCGGTGATGCGGGCGGCGATGCGGGCCTCGACATACCGGCCCGAAATGACGATCGGTGCGATCGCCTGCGCGCCCGGGACCCCGAGGGCGCAGACGCGGGTCTCCGCGATGCGGGTGAAATCGCAGCTCGCGGTCGCCGGGGCGGTGTCCACGACCGCTTCGTGGATCACCGGCGGGCTGCCGAACACCGCGCGACAGTCGCGGACGTTGGGCCGCGGGGCGCCGCTGCTGGCCACACCGAGCAACCCTTCGCCGGCCGCCGTCATGCCGGTCACCAGGTAGAAAACCCCGCGCCCCGGCGGCGGCACCTCCCGGTCCACGTATGTCGTGGCCGACAGGTTCTCGGCGAAACAGGCGCCATACTCCTCCGCCGCGCCATCGCCGTCGGCGTCCGCCAGACGGTCGAGGTTGCCGCGGTAGAGATTGAACAGGTCGAAGCCAGCCTCCGCCTGCCAGACGACGGTGCCGTCGGTCGCCGGCATCACTTCGATGACTCCGTCATCGAGATCGCAGGCGTCGCCCGTCCCGTCGGCATCGCGATCGCTCTGCGCCGGATTGTGATCGACGGGGCAGTTGTCGCGGCAGGTGACCACCTGGTCGTCGTCGGGGTCGAACCCTTCGTCCACCGCCAGGTTGCAGTTGTTGTCGACGCCATCGCAGATCTCCCGGTTCCCGGGGAAGCGCGC
>JANNTZ010000166.1:0-15752 GCA_031394595.1 Acidobacteriota bacterium | reverse complement strand
TCCGGGTATTGCGTTGGGTCGCGCGCCTGGGGCTTGCGAGGTGGATGCAAGGAGCGCCGAGGCGGCGATGGGGATCCATCGCCAACGAGGCGCGACGCCGCAGGCGCCCGCAACCCCCACGCGCCCCCAGGGTTCGGGCGGCGTGGCCGAGGCGGTCGTGCTGCCGCCGGTCGTCAATCTCTACGAGCGACCCGACCGGCAGAGCGCCGTGGTCAGCCAGGCAGCCCTCGGCCAGACCGTTGACCTGGTCGAATCGACCGACGGCTGGGCCCTGGTGCAGACGCCGGACCGCTACCACGGCTGGGCCGATCGGCGCGCCCTCCAGCCGCTCCAACGCCCCGCCCGCTATCCCGGCCGGCAGCGCGGGCTGGAAATCGCGACGCTGCTCGCCAATGTGTACCGCGACCCGGACGTGACCACGGCGGCGCCGCTGGCCGTCGTGCCTCTCCTCGCCCGGATCGAGCAGGTGCGCGTGACACCGGACTGGATCCAGGTTCGTCTTCCCGACGGTCGCCTGGGATGGCTGCAGCGCACCACGATCGTCCCCGGGGACGCCGTCCGGTCCACCGAGGGCCCGTCCGGATCGATTGCTCGGGGCTGACGCAGACCGTCTACCGCCTGCACGGGTCTCTCCTGCCGCGGGACGCCGATCTCCAGTACGCCGACCCGCGCCTCGCCCCCGTCGGGCGTGACGGTCTGCGCACCGGCGACCTGGTATTCTTCGGGCCGCACGATGACAGCATCACGCATGTCGACATCTCCCTGGATGAGGAGATGTTCGTCAGCGCCACGACCTACCGCACGCCGGTGGTGCGGCGCGACGCGCTTGACGATCCTTACTGGGAGAAGCTCTACCGGGGGGCGAGACGCGTCCCGTTCTGAGGCTCAATCCTTCTTGCCGGATTTCGTGCCCGGGGAGGGTTTCGTCCCTGATTCCTTGTCCGACTTGTCGCTCTTGTCGCTCTTGTCCGTCTTGTCGCTCTTGTCGGTCTTGTCGCTCCTGTCGGATCGGTCGCGGTCGGGCGGCGTGGTCGAGGAGCCCTTGCGCTGGTAGTCGGTGATGTACCACCCGGTCCCCTTGAACTGCACCGCCGGGGACGAGGGCAGCTTCTCCACCTTCAGCTTCGCGCACTTGGGGCACTTCCGGACGATCGGATCGCTGAACTTCTGGATCTGCTCGAAGCGATGATGGCAGGCCTTGCACTCGTATTCGTAGAGCGGCACCCGGGGATCCTCCGACCCGCCGACGCGGGCGCCGGACGGCTTTTGCAGGACAGCGGATTATACGGGATCGGCCGCCGCGCTGCGCGGTCCGACACCGGAGAGCGCCTCCCCGATCGGCTCCCAGGGTTGCCCGGTGAGCGCGATGTGGCGGGCCGCCATCGCCTCCGATTCCAGTCGCCGGCCCTCGCCGGCGAGCAGTTCGCTGAAATACCCGATCGCCCACGGGGTGTCCGGGCGCGCCCGCAACGCCGACTCGAGCACCGCGAACGCGCCGGCGCGGTCGCCGGTCGTGGCACGCGCCACCGCCAGCGCCAGGGTGACCGCATCGTCGTCCGGGAGGTAGAGCCGCGCTTCCTCCAGGAAGCCGCGCGCCCGCACCGGATCGCCGGCGTCCCACGCCGCCTGGGCCTGGCTCAGGAGCCCCTGACCGCGCGCCGCCGCGTCCGGCGCAAACTGCTTTTCGACCGCCGCCGCGCGCGCCGCCTCACCGGCACTGCGCAGGGCGCGCACCAGCAGCAGCCGGGCTTCGCGGTCGGCCGGCCGGCGGTCGAGATGCGCCTCGAGCGGCGCCAGCGCCTCGGCGCAACGGCCGACCGCGCATAACGACACTGCCAGGAGACGGCCGAGCTCGGCGAGCGGCCCGTCTTCGGGAAGTACGCCCCCCGACGATCCGCCGCCCCAGACCGCCCCAGGGACTCCCGCCGACCCACCGGCGCCGCTCCAGGCCGGCGGCATCAAGATGGCAATCGCGCCCGTGTGGTCACCCAGGTGGTGGAGCGCCTCACCCATGTAGGACCGCGGGAGGGGATCGGCCGGACGCAGCCGACGCAGCACTTCGGACTGCCGGCACACCTCCGCCCATTCACCTCGATCGCGATGCAGCGCCACCAGCGCGAATCGGATCCCCTCATCCTCCGGGAACTCCTCCGCCGCTGCCTCCCACGCGGACAGCGCCCCGGCCTCGTCCCCGGAGCGCCGGATCGCCTCGCCGCGGATGATCGCGCCGGCGGCGGTGCGCCGCACCGACAGAGCGTGGTCCGCGTACAGCCATGCGAGGCTCTGGGTCTCCCGATCGAGCGCCGCACGGGCCATCGCGGTCCAGAACCCCGCCACCCGCCCGGGATCGCCGTCCGGCAGGGCCAGGACCGGCAGCAGCCCGCGCGAGGTGTCCTGGAACAGCGCGATCAGCTCGCGCGTGCGGGCCTCCAGACGGGCGCGGTCGCGGGCCAGCATCCGCAGGGGCGCCACGAACTCGATGAGCATGTTGTCGTCGGTGTTGATGGGGCCTGCTCCGACGCTGCGTCGCAGGTCCTCGCCGCCGATCCAGTAGTGCCCCAGCAGATCCTCGGGAGCCGCAATCCCGACCCGCAGCAGGTCGGCCCGCACCCCGGGGGTGGCGCGCGCCACCATCCGCGACAGGTCGATCCGCAGGGACGACCGGGATCCGATCAGGATGGCATCGTCGCCGACCCGGAAGACGTGTGCCTCGGGGAACACCGCAAGAAAACTCCGCAGCAGCGTGAGAAAGTCCTCGGCGTGCAGTTCGTAGAGCTGCACCCACTGGGTGAACACACCGCCCGGGCGCAAACGCGACCGGGCGAGGGTGAAGAAGTCACGCGTGAACAGACCGGAAGCGCCCGCGGTCCACGGGTTCGAGGGCTCGGAAATGATCAGATCATAGGACCGGCTGGACAACGCCAGTTGGCTGCGCGCATCGTTCACCAGCAGGCGGACGCGCGGATCGGCGAGCGGCCGGCCGTTCTGGGCCTCGAAGAAGCGGCTGGCCCGGACGACCGCGTCCTCGAGCTCCACGCAATCGACGCGCTTCGCCGGGTGCGTCAGGACCGACCCGAGCGTTACACCGCTCCCCAGGCCGATCACCAGCGTCTCGTCCCAATCGGGGGCCAGCAACATCGGGATCTGCCCCAGCAGGACCTGTGTGGGCAGATCGCCGCGCCGCGCCGGCGACGCCGTCCCGAACGGTTCGGGGAGACCCGGTGGCGTGGAGGCGTCCGGCTTGCCGTTCACCGCCAGCGTCAGGCTCGAGACAGTACGGAACACCGTCACCGTGCAGGTCAGTCCCTCGTCGAACATCAGGATCTCGCCCTTGCCACGCCGGGCCTTCACGCGGAAGGCCGCACGATCCAGACCGGCGTACTGATCGACGTAGCGGAACATCCCGCTCGACAGGATTTCCGGCCGCCATTCGCGGTTGGGCACCGCCAGATTGACCAGGAACAGCGTCAGCGCCGCCGCCAGCGGCCGCCGTAACCGGAGGACCGCCCCCTCCCGGACCCGGAGGAGCGCCACCAGCGCCACCAGCGTATTGAGGCCGATGCCAACGAGGATCGTCAGGCGAGTCCCCGGCCCCGGCACCAGCCAGAAACCGGCGAGCAGCGAACCCCCGATGGCGCCAACCGTGTTCCAGGCATACGCCCAGCCGACGACCCGCGGCGCCCGCTCGCCGTCCGGGGCCAGCCCGCCGACGGTCACCGGGAACATCGCCCCGAGCCCCAGGGTCGGCAGCACCATCAACGCCGCCGCCAGCATCCACTGGACCCCCAGCAACCCGCCCGGGCTCGGATGAAGATGATCGTGCGCCAGCAGGTACAGGTACGGCAGCTCCTCCACCAGGAACAGGCTCAACCACGTGGTGACGGCAATCAGGACCTGGCAGAGCACGACCGCCAGCAGGGGCTCGCGCACCACGCGCAGGAGCCGCACGCCGATCCACGCCCCCAGGGCGAGGCCCAGCAGGAAGGTCGTCAGCATGATGGTGTACGAGTAGGTGGAGGATCCGAGCACCAGGATGAGCAGCCGGCTCCACGCCACTTCGTAGAGCATCGCCGTCAGTCCGGAGACCGCGTAGGCCGCCACCAGCAGCCGTTCGCCTGGCGTGGCGCGAGATCCTGTCACCCGGCCGGTCACGAACTTCCCGGGCCCGGCTGCTGACCCACCGGCCCCAGCCGCTGTCTCCCCGCGCCCGGCCGCTTCCCGCGCCCCGGGCCGGCCGAACCACGGCGCCAGCGCCAGCGCTCCCGCGGCGGCCACCAGGTTCAGACCGACCGCCAGCCACTGCGTGCGCATCAGCCCGAGCGCCGGCAGCAGCCACAAGCCGGCGGTCGCGCAGCCGAGGACCGCCCCGATCGTGTTGGTCGCGTACAGCAGTCCGATCACGCGCCCGGCATCGCCGCGTTGGTCGCGGCCCTGCCTTTCATCTTCGCGGTCGTCACTCCCGCGTTCGCCGCCCGCCACCCGGCTCAGCACCGGGAGTGTCGCCCCCATCAGAAACGTCGGGACGATCAGCACCGCGGCGCACAGCACGAGTCGCAGCAGGCTCAGCGCCACGAATGAGTCGAGCAGGCCGGAGGACAAGGCGCGGTACAGCGGCGCCTGCAGGCGGAGCAGCACCGGGATGACCAGCGCCACTCCCGCGAGGATTGCCTCCAGAGCGGCATACAGCCGCAGCGGGTGCCAGTGGCGGAATCGATCGGTCGATCGCCCCATCCACCAGGATCCGATCGCCAGACCACCCATGAACGACGCCAGCACGGTGGCGACGGCGAAGGTCGTCGATCCGAAGACGATCTCCAGCGACCGCACCCAGGCGACCTCGTAAATGAGGCCGCTCATGCCCGAGATCATGAAGCAGACGAACAGGAGGGCCAGAGGGCGGCGCGGCGGCGGGGCCACGGGGTCCGCGGCACCGGACGATCCGGGATTCGCGGCTAGGTGAGTCTCGTCATTCATGCGCACGACATCCTAATGGAAGTTGCCCCGATTGAGTGTCGTGACCGGCACAACCGTGGATCGCGATTTTCCATATAATCCGCGCGTGGACAAGATCCGCATCCTCGGCCCGGGTCGCCTGAGCGGCCGCGTCCGCACCGCAGGCGCGAAAAACGCCGTCCTTCCCGAGATGGCCGCCGTCCTCCTGCTCGACGGCCCGGTCACACTGCGAAACGTCCCGCCGGTGCGCGACGTCCGGACCATGATGCAGGTGCTGCGCCACCTCGGGATGCGCGACATCGCGCTGACGGGGGACGTGCTTTACCTCGGGGACGGACGGATCAACGAACCCGAGGCCCCCTACGACCTGGTCAAGCAGATGCGGGCGTCGATCCTGGTGCTCGGGCCCCTGCTGGCGAGGCTGGGCCACGCCCGGGTGTCGCTCCCCGGCGGGTGCGCCATCGGCGCGCGGCCGATCGACCTGCACATCGAGGCCCTGCGCTGCCTGGGCGCCGATCTCACCATCGAACACGGGTACGTCACCGCGTCCTGCCGGCGGCTGCGCGGCGCCGAGATCCAGTTCGAAAAGAAGACGGTCACCGGCACCGAGAACATCATGATGGCGGCGACGCTCGCCGAGGGGCGCACGCTGCTGAAGAACTGCGCCGTCGAACCGGAGGTCGCCGACCTGGCGCATTTTCTCAATGCCTGCGGGGCGCGCATCGAGGGGGCCGGCACGGAGAGCATCACCATCGACGGCGTCACCCGCCTCGGCGGCGCCGACCACGCGGTGATCCCCGATCGGATCGAGGCCGGGACTTTCCTGCTGGCTGCCGCCGCCACGGGGTCCGCCGTCACCGTCGAGGCCTGCCGGCCGCAGCACCTCGCTGCACTGATCGCGAAGCTCCAGGAGGCCGGCGTCGGTCTCGAGGTCGGCGAGGACTCGATCGCCACCCGCCCGGCCGAACCACTGCGGGCCGCCAACATAATCACCGCCCCCTACCCGCAGTTCCCGACCGACCTGCAGGCCCAGTTCATGGCGGCGATGACCCGCGCCGAGGGGGTGTCGCTGATCACCGAGACGGTGTTCGAGAACCGCTTCCTGCACGTCGGCGAGTTGCAGCGCATGGGGGCCCGCATCGTGGTGCAGGGACAGACCGCCATGGTCGCCGGCCCGGCCCCGCTGTCCGGAGCGCCGGTGATGGCCAGCGATCTGCGCGCCTCGGCCTGCCTGATCGTCGCTGGACTCGCCGCCGAGGGCGAGACGCTGATCGATCGCGCCTACCACATCGACCGCGGCTACGCCGAGATCGAAACGAAGTTCCAGGCCCTCGGCGCGCGCATCGAGCGCGTCCGGTCCTAGAATGCCCGGACAGGATGCCAGGAGAGGAGAGACCCCGATGGCCGACTGCGTTTTCTGCAAGATCGCGCGCAAGGAGATCCCTGCAAAGATCGTCTACGACGACCGGCAGGTGGTGGCGTTCGAGGACCTCAGCCCGCAGGCACCCAGCCACACGCTGATCATCCCGAAGGCGCATTTCGCGACCTTCAACGACGTCGGCGCCGGGGAGGAGGGGCTGCTCGGCCACATGATGCTGGTCGCCATCCGGGTCGCCAAGGAGAAGGGGATTGCCGACCCGGGGTACCGCCTGGTCGGCAACTGCCAGGCGGGCGCCGGGCAGTCGGTGTTCCACATTCACCTGCACCTGATGGGCGGGCGCACCTTCTCCTGGCCACCGGGATAGGAATTAGGATGATCGCGGCGCGCACCTACCGGCGCACCGCCGGGACCCGCATCCTGGCCGCCGCCGGTCTCGCCATCCTCACCGGCTCGACGATTGCAGCGGGGTCGCGCACCGGTGTCACTCTGTCGTTCTTTGTCCTCGCCGCGTTGTCGCTGATCGCGGCGATGAATGCCGCGACCGCCTTCGGCGATCGCGTGACTCTCGACGACCAGGGCATCGCGATCGCCAATGCGTGGCTGGCCCGCGTGGGCCGGCGGCCGCGGCGGGTCGCCTGGGAGGACATCCTGTCGCTGCGCGAGCATCGCGGCCTGCGACCGGGAGGCGCGGACATCGCGCCCCGGGCGATCTTCCTGGAGGTGAGGTCGGGGCGCCGGCTGGTGATCGACTCGCTGCAGGACTTCGACGCGGTGGTCCGGACGGTACGCGACCGCCTCAGTACCCCGCCTGCTTGTCGACCTCGTTGATGAGATCGTCACCCTTCAGGTAACGACGCAGGTTGCCGATGAACAGGTCCGCCGACCGGGCCATGTAGCGCGGATGGGTGCCGGCGACGTGCGGCGTCAGGACGACGCGCGGGGCGGCCCAGAGAGGGCTGGCGGCCGGCAGCGGCTCGGTCGCGAAGACATCGAGGCAGGCGCCGGAGATCCACCCTTCGCGCAGGGCGCGCAGCAGCGCCGATTCCTGGACCAGCTCCCCGCGGCCGATGTTGACCAGGATCGATCCCGGCTTCATGCGGCGCAGCTCGCGCTCGCCGATCATCCCCTGGGTTGATTTCGTCAGCGGCACCGCGAGCACAACGATGTCGGCGCTGCGGATCATCAGATCCAGTTTCCCCGCCACCAGCATCTTCTCGACCGATTCCGGCCGCGCGCGCGGCGTACGTGTCAGGCCCCACACCCGCATCCCGAAGGCCCGGGCGCGGATCGCCAGCTCGCGGCCGATGTCCCCCAGACCGACGATCCCCATCAATCGGCCGTGCAGCTCGTCGAGGGGCGGGTTCCGCCCGTAGATCGCCTCCTGCCCCCACACCCGATCCGTCTGGAAACGCGCCGCCTCGGCGACGCCACGGGTCAGCGCCAGGATCATCGCCAGGGTGTGCTCGGCGACGGCGACCGAGTTCACGCCGCGCGACGAGGTGATCCGCACCGGGCTCTTCACCAGTTCGGGATTGAGGACGCGATCGACGCCCGCCAGCGGGGTGTGCAGCCAGCGGAGCCCCGGCGCCTTGTCGACGTGGCGGCTCGCCAGCCCCCAGGCGAACACGACTTCCGCCTCGGGCAGCGCCCGCACGAACGTCTCTTCCGCCATCGGCAGCTCGAGATCGAAGGCGCTGCGCGCCGCCCTCCGGATGCGATCCACATACCCCTCCGGGAGCCGCCAGATCGGCAGGCGGTGGGGGAGGTAGAGGACGAGACGGCGCGGCTTCCTCGGCATGACCGGCAATTCTACATGGTGGCGGGGAGGATGTATGCTGGGTCCGCCATGTCCCGCGAAAATGTCCGGATGATCCTCACCAATCTGCGCGAAGAACGGCAGGCCTCCTACCTCTACACCTATCTCGAGGCTGCAGAGTCCGGGCCCGTGGCCGCCTTGTTCAAAAGCCTGCGCGCCGAGTCCGACGACCAGGCCGGGACCTGGGAGCGGCTGCTGCGGGAAGCCGGAGGGACGGTGCCGGTCTGGCGGCCGGGAATCCGGGGGCGAATCGTGGCGTGGCTGGTCGGGTGTCTGGGGCCGACACGGATGCTGCCGGTCCTGTCCGCCATGAAGGTGCGCGGGCTCGCGGTCTACCGGGCCGGCGGTGTCGAAACCGGAATGGCGGCGATCGGAACGGGCGGCGCGGCATCGGCCACACACGACGCTCCCGCGGAACCGGACGGCGCCCCGGCCGCACTCCCAGCGGGCGGCGTCCCGCGGCCCCCCCGGGCCATGGGAGAAGAATCGTGGCACCGCGCCACCAGCGGCGGCGGGGCGCTGCGCGCCGCGGTGTTCGGCGTCAACGATGGCCTGGTGAGCAACGCCTCGCTCATCATCGGGGTCGCCGGCGCCGGCCCGGACCCCGGGTTCATCGTCCTGGCCGGCACCGCTGGGCTCCTGGCCGGCGGGTTTTCCATGGCGGCGGGCGAATTCATCTCGGTCCTGACCCAGCGCGAGTTCCTGGAACACCAGATTGCCCTCGAGAGGAGCGAGATGGCGGTGATGCCGGAGGAGGAGATCGCCGAGTTGGCGCTCATTTACCGCGCCAAGGGGATCGACCCGGAACATGCCGAGACATTGGCGCGGCGCATCGTCTCCGACCCGGAGAAGGGGCTCGACACGCTGGCGCGCGAAGAACTGGGGCTCGACCCGAAAGCACTCGGATCGCCGCTGACGGCGGCGGTGGCGTCGTTCCTCTCCTTCGCCGGCGGGGCGCTGCTGCCGCTCCTCCCCTACCTGCTGGCGCCGGACCGCTCGGCTTTCCTTGCCACGCTCGCCGTGACCGTCAGCGGCCTGCTGGCGGTCGGCGCCGGGATGAGCCTGTTCACCGGCCGCCGCCCCATCTGGAGCGCCATCCGCATGGCCCTCATCGGTGCGGCCGCGGCCGCCGCCACCTACGGGATCGGCGCCCTCCTCGGGGTGGTGGCGCACTGAGCGCCACCCGCGCCGCGACCCCGTGGCCCGCCCCCGCGGGGGACGGCTCCGAGGCTGCGCCTCTCGCCTCCGCTCCGCTCGCGACCCGCGGAAAGCGCGGGTACCCCGCTCGCTTCCGCAGGCCCCCGCGGGGGCGGGCCACGGGGCCGCTTCCCAGATGGCGTTCCGGTTGCCGGACTCACAGACACCTGTCCGTTTGACAGCCTGCGGCGGGGTCCCCTAACATTCTTGGTTCCCATGTCAGTCGATTCCATCGTCATCAAAGGGGCGGCCGAGCACAACCTCAAACACGTCGACCTCACCCTGCCCCGCAACCGGTTGATCGTCTTCACCGGGCTGTCGGGGTCCGGCAAGTCGTCGCTCGCGTTCGACACCATCTACGCCGAAGGCCAGCGGCGCTACGTCGAATCGCTGTCGTCCTACGCCCGGCAGTTCCTCCAACTGATGGAGAAACCCGAGGTCGAGTCGATCGAGGGGCTCTCCCCTGCCATCTCCATCGAGCAGAAGACGACGTCGCGCAACCCGCGTTCGACGGTCGGCACGGTCACCGAGATCTACGACTACCTGCGCCTGCTGTTCGCGCGCATCGGGGTGCCGCACTGCCACACGTGCGGCCGGCTCATCGCGCGGCAGTCGGTGCAGCAGATCACCGACCGGGTCCTGGCGCTTCCCGAGGGGGCGAAGATCCAGGTGCTGGCGCCGATCGTCCGTGGTCGCAAGGGCGAGTACCGCAAGGAAATCACCGGGATGATGGGCAAAGGGTTCGTGCGCGCCCGCGTCGACGGCCACATCATGGAGATCGCCGACGGCATCGCGATGGACAAGAAGAAGGTCCACACCATCGAGATCGTCGTCGACCGGCTGGTGCTGAAAGCGGAGGTCAGGAGCCGACTCGCCGACTCGATCGAAACATCGCTGAAGCTGGCCGAGGGGCTGGTCACCATCAACGTCCTGGGCGAGAAGGGCGGCCGCGACCTGCTGTTCTCGGACCAACTGGCGTGCATCGAGTGTGGCACCTCGGTACCCGAACTGGCGCCGCGCATGTTCTCGTTCAACTCCCCCTACGGCGCCTGCCCATCGTGCGACGGCATTGGCGCGCACCAGGAGATCGACCCTGCCAAGCTCGTCACCAACCCGTCGGTGTCGGTCTCCGAGGGGGCCATCGAGGGAACCTGGGGGTTCGGCAAGTCGATGTTGCGGATGGCGGTGGGGGCGATGGCGCGCTCCATGAAGTTCGCGCCCGATCTGCCGTTTGGCCGCCTCCCGAAGGAAGCGCAGCGCCAGCTCCTGTATGGCAGCGGCCAGCAGGCCTACGACTTCGAGTACATCGAGGGACGCAGCCGCTACTATTTCACCAAGGCGTTCGAGGGGGTCATCCCTTCGTTGATGCGGCGCCACAAGGAGACCGAGTCGTCGTCGTTGCGCGAGGAGATCGAGCGCTACATGTCGCTCGAGCCGTGCGGCGCCTGCGAGGGGGCCCGCCTCAAGCCCGAGTCGCTGGCGGTGCGGGTCGCTGGACGCAACATCTCCGAATGCACCAACCTGCCGATCGCCCACGCGGTGCGCGAGTTCGCCGACCTGAAGCTGACCGACAAGGAGCAGCAGATCGCCCACCAGGTGATGAAGGAGATCCGCGAGCGGCTCGGGTTCCTGATGAACGTCGGCCTCGGGTACCTGTCGCTGGCGCGCACCGCCGCGACCCTGTCCGGGGGCGAAGGGCAGCGGATCCGGCTGGCGACGCAGATCGGGTCGCGCCTCACCGGCGTGCTGTATGTCCTCGACGAGCCGTCGATCGGCCTGCACCAGCGCGACAACCGCAAACTTCTCGACACCCTGTGCGCCATGCGCGATCTCGGGAACACGGTCATCGTCGTCGAACACGACGAGGAGACCATCCGGTCGGCCGATCATGTCGTCGACCTCGGCCCCGGCGCCGGCGAGGACGGCGGCCGCGTCGTCGCCCAGGGGACGCCGGAGGAGATCGCCGCCGCTCCCGCATCGCTCACGGGTCAGTACCTGTCCGGGCGCGACGGCATCCCGCTGCCGGCACGGCGGCGCGAACCGGGCCCGGCGCGTGTGGCCCCGACCGACGCCGCTCTCAATGGGGCGGCCCGGCCCGAGGGGTCCGACGACGCCGACGAACATCGTCGCGCCGGACGCCCGCCTGCCTTCGCCCGGACCCGCGGCGTCGGGTCCACGCGCCACGGCACCGGCAACCGGCGCGGCGAACCGGGATGGCTGACCGTCCTGGGCGCGCAAGAGAACAATCTCAAGGAGATCGACGCCCGCTTCCCGATCGGCCTGTTCACCTGCGTCACCGGCGTGTCGGGGTCCGGCAAGAGCACGCTGGTCAACGAGACGCTCTACAAGGCGCTGGCGCGCTACCTCTACCGGACGCCGGTCCGCCCCGGACAGCACGGCAGCCTTGCCGGCGCCGAGCAGATCGACAAGGTCATCGACATCGACCAGTCGCCGATCGGCCGCACACCGCGCAGCAACCCGGCGACCTACACCGGCCTGTTCACGCCCATGCGGGACCTGTTCTCCGCGGTCCCCGAGGCGCGCGCCCGCGGCTACCAGCCGGGCCGCTTCTCGTTCAACGTCAAGGGCGGCCGCTGCGAGTCGTGCGAGGGGGACGGCATCATCAAGATCGAGATGCACTTCCTCCCCGACGTCTACGTCACCTGCGAGGAGTGCAAGGGGCGCCGCTACAACCGCGAGACGCTGGAAGTGAAGTTCAAGGACCGCAGCATCGCCGACGTCCTGGAAATGTCGGTGAAGGAGGCGCTCCCGTTTTTCCAGAACGTCCCGGTCATCCACCGCAAGCTCGAGACCCTCGACGCCGTCGGCCTGTCGTACATCAAGCTCGGCCAGTCGGCGACCACCCTCTCCGGTGGCGAGGCGCAGCGCATCAAACTGTCGAAGGAACTGAGCCGTCGTGCCACCGGCCGCACCGTCTACATCCTCGACGAGCCGACCACCGGCCTGCACTTCGCCGACATCAAGCGCCTGCTCACGGTGCTGAACGCGCTGGTGGACCAGGGGAACACCGTCATCGTCATCGAGCACAATCTCGACGTCATCAAGACCGCCGACTGGATCCTCGACCTCGGTCCCGAAGGCGGCGACGCCGGCGGGCGCATCGTCGCCGAGGGCCCGCCGGAACAGGTCACCACCGTCCCCGGCTCGCACACCGGTGTGTTTCTCAAGCGACTCCTCGCGCCGGGCCAGCCCCCGAAAGCCGCCCGTCGCGGCCGTCCCGTCGCCGGCGATTCGGTCGTGGCCTGAGAACCTCGGCGGAGAAGAATCGGTGAATCAAGCTGAGCCCGCCCCACTCTTGCCGGACAAGCTGACCATGGCCAGCATCGCCGTCGTCGCTTACGCCCTGTCCAACGTGGTGCACGAAGGCCTGGGTCACGGAGGGGCCTGCCTGATCGTCGGCTGTGCGCCGCAACTCCTGACCAGCATGCAGTTCGAAGGGGATGCCGCCCACCTCCCTGAGGTCGCGTCGCGCCTCATCGCCGCCGGGGGCTCCGTGGCCAATCTCGTGGTTGCGGCCGTGGCGATTGGGCTGCTGCACCGCTCCCGGGCCGGAGCCCCGGCCACGTGGTTCTTCCTCTGGCTGCTGGCCACGATCTCCTTGCTTCAGAGCACCGGCTATCTCCTGTTCTCCGGAGTGGGCAATGTGGGAGACTGGGCCGCGGTTGTTCGAGGCTGGCCCGGCGGCGCCTTCTGGCGGGTTGTCCTGGCGGCCGCCGGTGGCCTGGCCTACTGGGTGGCCACACGCTGGGCCATGGGCACGCTGGGCGCCAGACTCCACACCGCGGCACCGGCCCGGGTCTCCGAGGCCTATGCGTACACCCTTGTCGCCTACTTCACGGGCGCCATCCTTTATATAGCCGCGGGAAGCCGGGATCCCGGCGGTCTCGCCATCCTTTTGATCTCCGGTGTCGCCGCGTCACTGGGAGGCACTTCCGGTCTCGCCTGGGGCCCTCAACTTCTGAACGATCCGACGCTTGGGCCGGCGAGGAACCCCCTTCCTCCGTTGGGGCGCGATTGGCGCTGGGTTGCCGCCGCCGGGGTCAGCGGGATCCTCTTCGTGCTCGTCCTGGGATCCGGGATACGCTTTTGACGCGCCGCCCGGCAGCCGTCGGGAGCCTCGCAGGTCAATCGATGAAAGTTGCATTCGGGATGAAAGCGCACACCGGGTGGGCAGCCTTGGTCGTTCTCGGCGCACCCGGCGGCAGGCTCCAGGTTGTCGACCGGTGCCGCATGGAACTCATCGAGAAGGCTGAAGCGTCGTGGGCAAAACAGCCCTATCACGCTGCCGAAGGCTTGGAAGCTGGTGCGGCACGGAAATTGGTCAGACAGGGTCTCGCGTCAGCGCGCCGAATCGCGGTCCGGGAGATACAATCGGCAATTGAACGCACTCATCTGGCGGGACATGAGGTTGCCGCCTGCGCGGTCCTGGTGGCCGATCCCATGCCTGATTGGACTGTCGACGAGATTCTCGCCGTCCATTTCCGGATGCACAAGGCCGAGGGGGTGCTGTTCCGCGATGCGCTGGCGCGCGCCGCCGGATCGTGCGGTCTGAGGTTCTTCGGGATACCCGAGAAACAGTTGGATGAGCTGGCCGAACGGGAGCTCGCGACTTCGGTGAACAGCTCGCGGAAGTTGATCGCATCGCTTGGAAAATCAGTGGGCCCGCCCTGGGGCAGGGACCAGAAGGACGCCACGCTCGCAGCCATGATCGCCTTGGCATGAACAAGAGATCCCTCTGGGCCGTGGTCGCGGGCGTGCTCGTCATCATCGTTGTCACGACCCTTGTCGACATCGTGCTGCACGTCATCGGTGTCTTTCCACCCATGGACCAGCCGATCAACGACCTGCTCGCCCTGCTTGCGACGGGCTATCGCACCGTCATCAGTATCGGAGGCGCCTGGCTCACCGCCCGGCTCGCGCCGGACAAGCCCATGAAGCACGCCACGATCCTTGGCACTGTGGGCGTGGTCCTGGGGCTCGTGGGCCTTGTGGCAACCTGGAACATGGGCCTCGGGCCCAGGTGGTACCCCGTTGCGCTCGTCGTGCTGTCGATACCGCAATGCTGGGTTGGCGGCTGGATTTACGCGAGGCGATCACGGCTCGAATAGGCCGGCTCCGGCCGCGGCCACGGGTGGTTCCGGGAAACGGGTTGGAGGTGGTTTTTTCGAGGAGCGGGAACCGATGAAGCGAGCCCTTTGGATTGCCACGCTGATCCCCCTGCTGTCGCTGGGACCAGGCCTGTATCCGGCACGCGGAGAGGCGGCACCGGACTCGGTCGTTCTGACGACCATGCTGAACGATTTCCTGGCCGGTGCGTCACGCAACGACGCCGCGGCGCACGACCGGTTCTGGGCGGACAACCTCATCTACACCGGGTCGGCCGGCCACCGGATCGGCAAAGCCGACATCCTGCTCGACGTGCGTTCGGCTCCCTCGCCCGCACCCGGAGCCACCACCCCCTCCACCAGCGATCCCGCCTCTGTCTACACCGCCGAGGAGATCCTCATCCAGCCGTACGGGGACACCGCCGTGGTCGCGTTCCGTCTGGTCGAAACGAAGACACTGGACGGGAAGTCCGCCGTCAATCATTACTTCAACACGGGGACTTTCCTGAAGTCCGGCGGCAAGTGGCAGGCGGTGGCCTGGCAGGCGACGCGGGTGCCCCGCACGCAGGACGAGTCCCGACAGCTGGTTGCCGCGGCCCAGTCCGCCTTCCATCACGCCCTGCTCGCGGCCGATGTCAGGACACTCGAGGCCTTGCTGGACGAGAGCTTCGTCTGGACGCATGGCGACGGGGACCAGCGGACGCGGCGACAATTGGCCGAGGCCCTCGGATCGGGGCAGTTGAAGTATTCCAAACTGGAGGCCAGCGACGTTGTCGTCTCCATCCATGGCGATACCGCCGTCGTGCGCGGGGTCACGTCACGCCAACGCAGTCGATTCCCCGGATCGGAGACCGGTGGCGATCCCGCCCCGTTTACCTCCTTCTTCACTTTGACATTCGCCAACATGCAGGGCACCTGGAAGGCCGTGGCCCTGCACACGAGCCGCGCATGAGCCGCGGACGGCTCGAGGCGTTCAGCGATGCGGTCATCGCCATCGCGATCACCATCATGGTTCTCGAACTGAAGGCCCCCCATGGGACCGACTGGGAGGCGATTCGTCCGCTGGTCCCGCCACTGCTGACCTACCTGCTGAGCTTCGTGTTTCTGGGCATTTACTGGAACAATCACCATCACATGCTGCATGCCGTCGATCGAATCAATGGGCGGATCCTGTGGGCGAACCTCCACCTGCTCTTCTGGCTGTCGTTGATCCCTTTCGTCACCGGGTGGATGGGCGAGAATCACTTCGCTCCCCTGCCGACCGCTCTCTACGGCGGCG